>CAOKGO010000004.1 GCA_948468045.1 uncultured Clostridium sp.
TTTCATGCCACGTCTTTGTTCGCCCGCGAAAATTGCTTTGCAATTTTCTGTGGAACGCTTTATATTATAGGAAGTTCAGAGAACTTTCCTATAATATAAAAAAATAGGATTTTGGAGCCGTCCCCAAATCCTATCTAAATTTCTAAAAGATACAAACGAAAAGGATGTAATTATGAAAAAAGTTATTATACAAGCATTAAAAGGCTATAAATGGAAAATTGTTTTACAACTTACATTAATAGCCATTAATATTTATTTATTGACAATTCCTGCAAGAATTATAGGAGAAATTGTAGATAATTTATATAATATAGAAGCTAATAAACAAGCTATTTTGACCAATACATATTACTTAATTGGAATATGTATTGTTTTGCTACTTGTAAGGTTAGGTTGGAAATATCTTGAAGTTTATATATCGAGAGGATTTGAAAAAGATATTAAAGCTAAATTATTTGAAAGATTTCTAAAGTTAAAAGTAAAAGAAATACAAAACATAAAAAATGGCGAAATTATGTCATATTTTGTAAAAGACACCAATGAAATAAGAAGTGCAGTTTATAGGATTTTTTCACATGGTTCAAGGATTATATTTACATTTATAATCGCAATATTTCAAATGGCACAAGGTGTTAATATTTATTTGACACTGGCAACGCTATGTCCTATTTTACTTGCAACATTTTTAATAATAAAAATCAAAAAATATGTTGAAATTAGTTTTAAGAAAGCACAAGATAAATTCACACAAATGTCAGAATACATACAAGAGAGTACAGACAGTATAAGAACTACTAAAGCATATTCTTGTGAGGGAAGCCAATTAAAAACATTTATATTAAAAAATAGGCAAGTTCGTCAATGTGATAATACAGTTGATATATATTCTAATCTTTTAACAACTTGTATTGATATTTGTTTTGGACTTTGTTATGCTATTGCATTTATTTATGGTTCTAAATTAGTTTTAGATGGAATAATTACAGTAGGTGAACTAATAGCATTTAATGGATATATTGCCTTGTTTGTAGGACCTGTTAGTTGGCTACCAACTTTGATTGCAAGGTTTAAAAGAGCACAAATATCTTACCAAAGATTAGACAAAGTTTTTGCTTTAGAAAGAGAAAAAATAACAGTAAGAAAAATCAATATAAAAGAAAAGCTAGAGGGAAAAATTGAAATAAAAAACTTAAACTTTCATTATCCAAATATGATAGATAAAGCATTAGACAATATCAATATTGAAATAAAAAAAGGTGAAACACTTGGAATTATAGGAACAATTGGAAGTGGTAAAACAACACTTATGAATTTGTTAACTAGATTATATAGTATTCCAAATGGAAAAATTAAAATAGATGGAAGAGATATTAATGAAATTGATATTGAAACATTAAGAGAAAATATTTGTTATATTACACAAGACAATTTTTTATTTTCTTCTACATTAAAAGACAATATTAGTTTATTTAAAGATGAATACAAAGAAGATGAAATAAAGGAAAGCACCCAAAAAGCTGTTATTTATGAAGAAATCAAACAAATGCCAGAAGGAATTAAAACACAAATAGGAGAAAGAGGTGGAGACTTATCAGGTGGACAAAAGCAAAGGGTTGTTATTTCAAGAGCTTTTCTAAAAAATAGTAGTATTATTATTTTTGATGATACATTTTCAGCTTTAGACAACAGAACTGCTGGAGAATTATTAGAAAATATTAAAGAATTAACTAAAGACAAAACTTGTATAATTATCTCCAATAAAATTTCAGATGTAAAACAAAGTGACAAAATTATAGTATTAAATAATGGTTCTATTGTAGAAAGGGGAAATCATACAGAATTGATAGAAAAGCAAGGAACTTATTATGAATTTTATAAACAACAAGCAACAAAAGCTGAAAGTACTTTATTAAGTTAGAAAGGAAATTCAAATGAAAAATAAAACATGGCAAAGATTGTATAAGATGTTAAAACCACAAACTAAATCAATCGCAATCATAACTGTTTTAGCCATTTTAATCAATATTGGCGAAGTAGTAAAACCATATTTAATCAAAATAGTAATTGATGATTACTTAGAGCTAAATATGTATCAACAAGGAATTATGACAATTGGAAGAATAGGTGCAATTTATATTGCAATTGTTTTGGTAGGCAATATTTTAAATTTTATAGTTACAACAGCTACTAGTATGATGGGCGAAAATGTAATTTATTCTATTAGAAATAAATTATATAAATATGTACAATATGCAAATATTCCTTTTCATGATAGAACACCAGCAGGAAAACTTTTTGTTAGAATTACAAGTGATGTAGAAGATATAACAACATTATTTAAAGATGTTATAACAACTTTTATTAAAGATATATTAATGATAATAGCTTTTGTTATTATGATGTTATCTTTAAATTACAAATTAGCATTATTAGCACTTTGTATAGTTCCATTTGTAATTTTAACATCTGTTATTATTACAAAAATTAGTAACAAATTGCAAGAATATTCTAAAATGGTAAAAACAAAATTAAATACATTTTTAGCAGAATCTATTTATGGAGTAAAATTGATAAAAATCTTTAATAGACAATATGAAAAGCAAAAAGAATGTGAAAAACTATGTACTGACTTTTGGAAGTCAAGAATACCATTAGGAATTACAGAAGGATTTTTACCAGCTATTATGACAATTTTAGAGAATTTAGGAGTATCTATTATTGTTTGGGCAAGTATAAATCATTTTGTAGGAGAAGCTATTGATGTTGGTTTAATTTATGTATTTATAACTTATACAAAGCAAATTTTTGAGCCAATAAATAGATTGGTAGAAAATTTTGAAACTATACAAGAAGCATTAGTTTCTATTAATAAAATTTATGACATTTTAGAACATAAAGAATATTTAGAGAATTTTGAAACAGGAAAAACATTAGAAAACGTAAAAGGCAAAATTGAATTTAAAAATGTTTGGTTTGCTTATGAAAAAGATAATTGGGTTTTAAAAGATATTAGTTTCACTATTGAAGCAGGACAAAGTGTTGCATTAGTTGGCAAAACTGGTTCTGGTAAAACGACAATAACAAATTTAATAAACCGCTTCTATGAAATACAAAAAGGTGAAATTTTATTAGATGGAGTAAATATAAAAGAAATCAATTTGCGTTCTTTAAGGGAAAAAATTGGTATTATATTGCAAGACCCATTTGTTTTTGCAAGAAGTATAAAGGATAATATCCAATTAAATAGAAAATTTTCAGATGAATATATAATGGAAACAATTGAACTTGCTTCAGCAGAAGAGTTTGTTGAAAGTCTTCCAAATGGAATAGAAGAAATATCACATGAAAGAGGAAATTCGTATTCTTCAGGTCAAAAGCAATTATTGGCATTTGCAAGGATATTTGCTCATAACCCATCTATTTTTATTTTAGATGAGGCAACAGCAAATATAGATACAAAAACAGAAGAACTAATACAGAAATCAGTAGATAAAATATCAAAAGAAAAAACTTCAATATTTATTGCACATAGATTGTCTACTATTGTAAATGTGGATAAAATTATTGTGCTAAATCAAGGAGAAATAATTGAAGAGGGAAGCCATAATAAATTGGTTTCTAAAACAGATGGATATTATAGTAGATTGTATAATGCATATTATAATGGGTTAGTGTAAAATATTTTTAATAATTTGTAAGGCTATTTTTGTCGCATTCGAATTTTTGTAAATAATTTTTATATTAATCTTTTGATTTGATTTTCTAAAAGTATTGATATATATAACATTTTTTCAAATTCTCGGTTGCCTTACAAATATTAATAAATTCTAGTAAAATAAAATGAGCCTCTTTCAAGTTCAAATGATTAAAATTCATTTACCTTGAACATCCCTCATTTTATTTTAAAAGAATTTCTAAATATTTTTCAGTTACATTCGAATTTTCATTAATGTTATATTATAAATACTTTTATAGTAAAGATATGCAAAATATTAATTAAGAATAT
Source organism: uncultured Clostridium sp. (assembly GCA_948468045.1). GTDB lineage: Bacteria > Bacillota > Clostridia > TANB77 > CAG-508 > CAG-269. The sequence continues at coordinate 4,007 of CAOKGO010000004.1, forward strand.
TTTTTTACTTTTTTTCATTTTGTTTATTGACATTTGATATAACTTATGATTAAATATCAACTATAATATTTTTTAAGTAAATTTTTACATATTACTTAGAATAATATTATAAAATTTAAAAAGAAAGGATGTTTTAAAAATGGAAGATGTAATGGCAAACACAATTTTAAAGGAGTTAAGAGATTTTAGAGAGGAAAATAACAGAAAATGGGAACAAAATGACAAACGTTGGGAAGAAAATGACAGAAGATGGGAGCAAAATGACAAACGCTGGGAAGAAAATAACAGAAGATGGGAGAAAAATGACAAACGTTGGGAAGAAAATGACAGAAGATGGGAACAAAATGAAATGCGTTGGAAAGAAAGTGATAAAATTTTAAAGGGAATTAATGACAGATTAACTAATGTAGAAGAGGGAAGAGAAAAAGACAGAAAAGAAATAATTGATGTATTAGATACTATGCAAAAAACTATTACTGGGCAATTTGAGGAAATAAAAGAACACTATGATGCAAAGCTTGATGCTATATATGCTGTGCAAAGGGTAAATGAAATTGAGCACAAACAATTTAGAGAATTTATGCATAGACATGAACATAGACTTGATTTTTATAATTCAAGAATTAATAGATTAGAACAATGGAAAGACCAAATGGACTTAGGAGCATGTACACTAGTATGATATCAACACATTTTGCAGAAAATTGCTTTGCAATTTTCGCAAGCGAACAAAGACGGGGCCTGTAAATAATCCAAAAGAGAATTTTAGAAACAAAAAATCTTCAAAAACTGTTGTAAAATTTCAAATTATTGATATAATAAGAAAGACAACAGAAAAAGAAGATTTTTTATTTTAACAGTATGATAAAAAAAGAGAAAGGGAGAATAAAAATGGTAAAAAAAGTAGGGATTTTAGCAAATGGTGGAGATGTATCAGGATTTAATGCAGTTATTAGAGCTATTGTAAAAACAGCTGAAAATAGTGGGGTTGAATGTTATGGAATTATGGATGGATACAATGGCTTATTAAAAAAAGATTTCGAATTACTATCAACAGCAGCAAATGGGGAAGCAACAGGAATATTGCCAAAAGGTGGTTCTATTATTGGTTCTTCTACAAATGCGAACTTATTTAATTACAAAATAGTAAATGAAGATGGAAGTGTAGAATATAAAGACATGTCAGGACAAGCAATACAAAACATCAAAGACTTTGGGTTTGACTGTATATTTACATTAGGTGGAGATGGAACACAAAAATCAGCAAGAGATTTTTCAACTAAAGGTGTTAATGTAATTGGAGTTCCTAAAACAATTGACAATGATGTTGCTTGTACAGAAATCACTTTTGGATACAATACAGCGGTATCAGTTGCTATGGAAGCATTAGATAGATTACACACAACAGGAGCAACACATCATAGAATTATGGTACTAGAAGTAATGGGAAGATATGCAGGGTGGATTGCATTAGAAGCAGCAATTGCAGGTGGAGCAGATGTAGCATTAATACCAGAAATTCCTTATGATATTAATAGAGTAGCTGAAAAGATTAATAATAGAAGAAAAAGAGGAAAGAATTTTAGTGTTGTAGTAGTAGCAGAAGGAGCAAAACCAAAAGATGGAGAAATTACTATAATGGGAACAAGAGACAACGGAGCAGGTGTAGACAACACAAAATTAGGTGGAATAGGTCAAGTACTTGCTAAACAATTAGAAGAAATGACAGGATTAGAAGCAAGAAATACAACTTTAGGTTATATGCAAAGAGGTGGAACTCCAACAGCATTTGACAGAGTATTATCTACAAAATATGGAACCAAAGCTATGGAACTTGCACTAGAGGGTAAATTCGGAACATTAGCTATTATAAAAAATGGAAAATTAGATAGTGTTTCTTTAGAAGAAGTAGTAGGAAGAAACACAAAAATAGGAGCAGTATCAGGAAATACAGATGAAAGTAACTTAAGAAAAGTAGAAATGGATGATGATTTAATAAAAACAGCAAGAGATATTGGAATTAATTTAGGAGACTAATTAGTTTTCAAATTAGGAATATTTAAGGCAAATCTTACTTCTTTATATATTTATAAATAATTTAAGAATTTTAACTTTATTACAGTTACATTCATAATTTATTTAAAATATAAAGAAGTAAGATTTAAACGTCAAAGACGCTGATTTTTAGTTGATAGCAATTAAGGAGAAAAAAGTATGGGAGAAGTAAAATGGACTAAAGAGCAACAAGATGCTATTTTTGAAAAAGGAACAAACATATTAGTGGCAGCAGCAGCTGGAAGTGGTAAAACAGCAGTATTAGTAGAAAGAATAATAAATAAAATAATGAAAGACAAAATAGATATAGATAAAGTACTAGTTGTAACCTTTACAAACAGTGCAGCTTCTGAAATGAGAGAAAGAGTACTAAAAGCTATTTACAAGCAACTAGAAGAAACACCAGAAGATGACAACTTGCAAAGGCAAATTACACTACTAAATAAAGCAAGCATTTGTACAATAGACTCTTTCTGTTTAGAAGTTGTAAGAAACAACTTCTATGAATTAGAAAACATATCTCCTAATTTTAGAATTGCTGATACAACAGAAATTGAACTATTAAAACAAGAAGTTATCGAAGACATATTTGAAGAAAAATATGAAACAGAAAACGAAGATTTTACAAAATTAATAAATACATATACAAGTTATAGAGATGATACCCCATTAAAAGACCTAGTTTTAAAAATATATTCTTATATACAAAGCCATCCATTTCCAAAAAAATGGTTAGAAGAAAAAATAGAAATGTTTAATTTAGATGAGCAAGAACTAGAAGAAGATTTTAGCAAAACACCATGGGGAAATATCTTATTACAGGAAGTAGAAGAAGAACTAATTGACAATATTTCTATGCTAGAAAGAGTAGAAAAAGATTATTTAAGAGAAGCTGAATTAGAAAAATTCTATCAAACAATAAGAGATGACATAAGTCAATTAGAAAATATAAAAAGAAATATTACAAATTGGGACAAGTGTTATGAAACATTTTCCAATTTGAAATTCACTACTTGGCCAAGGCAAAAAATAGAATCTGATAAAAAGGAAAAAGCAAAAAAAATAAGAGATGAGGTAAAAGAAAAACTAAAAAAATTAGATAAAATCTTAATTTGTACATCACGTGAAGCAAATCAAGATATTAAAGACATGTATGAAATTTTGAACAAATTGAAAGATTTAATTTTTGAATTTAATCAGGAATTTAGCAAAAGAAAAATAGAGAAAAATATAGTGGATTTTAGTGATATTGAACATTTTGCACTAGACATTTTGTTAAATTCTAGTCAAGTAGCTGAAAAATATCAAGAAAAATACAAAGAAATAGCAATAGACGAATATCAAGATAGCAACTTAGTACAAGAAACGATATTAACTACAATATCAAGAAGCAATAATATTTTTATGGTAGGAGATGTAAAACAAAGTATATATAAATTCAGACAAGCTATGCCAGAGTTATTTTTAAGCAAATATGAATTATATCAAAAAAAGGAAGAAAGAGACCTAGAAGAAGACTTAAAAATACAGTTATTCAAAAATTTTAGAAGCAAGAAAAACATTTTGGATTTTACAAACTTAATTTTTGAAAACATAATGAGCAAAAATTTAGGAGATATAAATTATAATAAAGAAGAATACTTAAATATAGGAGCAAACTATCAACCAATTAATCAAGATGAAAAAATAGAAATTCATGTAATAGATAGTAAAGAACAAGAAGAAACAGAAGAAAAACAGGATACAGAAGAAGATAATGAAGAAATAGAAAATATTGCAGATGTAGAACTAGAAGCAAAATTTGTTGCAAACAAAATAAAAAAATTATTAGAAAGTAAATATCAAGTATGGGACAAAAATAAAGAATCTTACAGAGATATTGAATATAAAGACATAGTAATCTTGCTAAGAACAACATCAAATGTTGCAAATATTTATGAACAAGAAATAATAAATTTAGAAATGCCAGTATTTTCAGACAGTTCACAAGAATACTTAAATTCTATTGAAATACAGACAATAATGAGTTTACTAAAAATAATTGACAACCCAATTCAAGACATTCCATTAGTTACAGTAATGAGGTCAAATATTGGAAAATTCACAGATGACGAATTAATACGAATAAGGTTAGCAGATAAACAAGATAATTTTTACACTTGTTTGCAAAAAGCTAAAATATCTGTAGAAAATAGCTTAAGGCAAAAAATAGAGGGCTTTTTGGAAAAATTAGATAATTGGAGAAAAGAACAAGAGTATTTGGCTTTAGATGAATTAATATGGAAAATTTATTCAGATACAAGCTATTATAATTATGTTGGTTTAATGCCAAATGGGGTATTAAGACAGGCAAACTTAAAATTATTATTTGAAAAAGCTAAACAGTATGAAACTGCTAGCTTTAAAGGATTATATAACTTTATACATTTTATTGAAAGGTTACGCCTAGGAAGTGGGGATTTAGGAGCTGCTAAAATAATTGGAGAAAATGATAATGTTATTCGTATTATGAGTATTCATAAAAGTAAAGGATTAGAATTTCCAGTTGTATTTTTATCAAGTACAGGTAAGCAATTTAATTTAATGGATTTAAATCAAAATGTGTTATTAGAACAAAATTTGGGTATTGGTGTAAAATATATTGATTATGAAAAACAGGTTCAATATGATACATTAAGCAAAGCAGCACTAAAAAATAAATTATTACAAGAAACTTTATCAGAAGAAATGAGAATTTTATATGTTGCATTAACTAGGGCAAAAGAAAAATTAATTATAACAGGAATAGAAAAAGATTTTGAAAAGAAAAATGAAAAAATGCTACAACAAATAGATACATATCAAAAGCAAAATGGAAAGATAAATCCTATTTTAATCAAAAAATATATAAAATATATAGAGTGGATATTAATGGTGTTTCTTTATGAAAAGGAAAACATTGAAGAAATTGCTAAGTTAGAAACATATGATAAAAAGAAAGTTTTACAATTGTGTGAAAAAATTGATACAAAAAATTTTGATGTAATAAATATAATGGAAACACAGGAAAAGAATGAGGAAGAAATAGAGAAAATAGAAAACAAACTAAATACTATATATCAATATGAATTAGCTACAAAAATACCAACAAAAACATCTGTTACTGAAATAAAACAGCAAGAACAAGAAGAAATAGATATAAACTTTGGGGTTCCTAAATTTATGAAAAATGAAGAAGATTTAAAATTGACAGGAAGTCAAAAAGGAACATTGTTGCATTTATGTATGCAAAAATTGGACGAAACACAAGACTATACATTAGAAACTATTAACCAATTAATTAACAATTTGGAACAAAAAGAAATTATAACGCAAAAAGAAGCACAAAATATAAACCCAATGTCAATTTTAAAATTTACACAATCTAACATTTGGCATGAAATGAAGTTTGCAAAGCAAGTCCAAAAAGAAAAGCCTTTTTATATTAAAATACCTGCTAAAGAAATTTATCAAGAAGAGGTGCAAGAAGATGTGTTGGTACAAGGTATTATTGACTTGTACTATATAAATAAAGAAAATGAACTAATATTGGTTGATTATAAAACAGATTTTTTGCAAAGTGAACAAGAATTGATAGATAAATATAAAATACAATTGGAGTTATATAAAAAGGCATTAGAAGAGGCTTTAGGAAAAAAAGTTTGCCATATTTATATATATTCGACATATTTGGGAAAGGAAATTGAAATCTTGTATTGACATAATATTTAGTATAGACTTTTTTAGCCTTATGTGGTATACTATATATGTAAATTTAAGGGAAAAGAGGAAATGTTATGAATACATTACAGAAAATTGCTGTATGGACAGCTATGTTAATAGGAACTTTCATATTTTCAGATTTTTTGATAAATGTAGGATTAAATTCTACATATAAAGATATTGAAAGAAAAGATAACAATTCTCAAATTGTTGTATATCAAGCAGATGCTACATATGTAAATGGTAGAATAAGGGGAGTTATTAAAGAAATAAATAAAATAAAAGATAAATACTTAAAAATTGAGTTATATTCTAAAAGGGATGTTTTAGTAGGGAGAAGATATATAGAAATAGGAAAAGACTCAGACATTGAAACTAAAAGCTTTGAATTACTTTTTAAAGCGAATGATGTATCTTATTACAAAATGGGAACTGCTAATGAAAAAGTGCCAGGTGATGAAGTTGAAATTATTTCTAAGGAATTAACAAAACCTGAGATTATATTAACAACTGCTATGATGTTTTTGATTTTTTGGTAAGTAGAAATAATGTAAAAATAGGATTTGGGGGCCGTCCCTAAATCCTATTTTTTGGTGTTACATATAATGTGTTATTATGGGTATAAATTACCATTCCAGGTTTTGCACCATTTGGCTTTTTTACATTTTTTACTTCACAAAAGTCAACTGCAACATTTGAAGAGTTTTTTGCTTTGCTGTGAAATGCTGCAATTTCTGCACATTTTAGCAACACATTATTATTTGGTAAGTTTTCACTTTGGAGTTGCAAAATAGCATGACTACCAGGAAAGTCTTTTGTATGAAACCAAAGGTCTATTTTTTTAGAGTATTTTAATGTTAGGTAATCATTTTCTTTATTATTTCTGCCAACTAACAAAGTGTATCCATCTATTGTATATTTTAAAGGATTAAAAGAAACGTTTTTATTTTTTGTAAGGGAAGATTTTTTTACTTTTGTTTTTTGTTTCTTTTTGTAATTGTCAGTTTTTTCTTTAAAAATGACATTTTCAGAGATTTCTTCAAAGATTTCTGATACTTCGTCTAAGGTTGAACAAGCCTCTAACTCATAAATAATGCTTTCTATATAATTTAGTTCATTTATAGTTTCAGCTTTTTGTAAGCTAACAACTTCTAAGGTGTTTTTCAATTTATGATATTTTTTAAAAAACTTTTTTGCATTTATTGATGGCAAATATCTATCATCTAATAGTATTGTGATTTTTTCGCCAGTATAATAATTATCTAATGTAATTTCTTTTAAGTTTTCATTTGGAATTTGATACAAATTAGCTGTAATTAGTTCTCCGTATAATTGATATTTTTCCATATCTTTACACGTTTGTAGTTTTTCTTCCATATTATATAAACGCTTTTTGTATTTATTTAAAACTTCTAAAATCATTTTTAAAATACTATCACGATAAATTTTAAAATATTCAGAAGTTTCTTTTATGTTGTAAAAATCATCTAAGAAAAAGTTTAAATGAAATGGGGAAGAAGCATTTGTTGTAGGTTTTAAAAAGTAATCTTTTTTCTTATTTTCAATTATTTCAAAATCTAACAAATTGCTATCAGTATTATTGATAATTTTTTGTAAATAGTTGTAAAGTTTTTCTGAATTGCTTTTATCTAAATTTGTAATTCCAAGATTAACCAAACTTGCATCTAAAAAAGATTTGCTAATACCATTAAATACCTCATAAATAGGCTTGCCAAGAGAAAGCTTTTCGTAAAAAGTTTCAAAACTTGTACAATCTAAAAAGTTTGTTTTCGTAGTAGCAGGATATGTGTATTTAACATGAGGTACAATTGCTCTTGTGCTATTTTCAGAATTTATGTGCCTTAAACTATCAATTATTATGTTTTGCTCATCTAATAAAATGATATTACAGTGTTTTCCCATAAGCTCTATAATTAGCCTTTTAGAAATAATATCATCTATATCGTCAAATCCCTCAAAGTCAATAATAACAAGTCTTTCTAATTGACTTGTAGTAATGTTTTTAATGTGAAGCCCGAGTTAAGTGCTTTCTAAGTACCATGCAAAAGCCTAGTGCCATTTTTGGGTTTGGCTTTGGGTGTGTTGTTAGGTGAATACGGTAGTTTTGGGCATCTGTACATATATTTAATAGATAATTTGATCCGTCTAAATAAAAGCCTAATAAAATGTTGTTTTTATTTGGCTGAAATATTTTGTCTATTCTTGCTCCAGTAAGTTCTTGTAATTCTGAAGCTATTGCTTTTGTGACAATTCCGTCAAATGCCATAAGGTCATCTCCTTTGTTTTGGACTTTAATAATTATAGCATATTTTTTGGGAAAAGAGAAGAAAAAAGTTTTTAAGATTTTGATTATTTGTATTTGTGTGACATGATATTTGGAAAAGGAAAAAGAGGCTTACGCCTCACATTTCCCTACAAAAATACTCTAATGCTAATTCATAAGCAACATTATCTTCAATGCTGTTTATAGTTTTGGCTATAGGGACAAATTTCCGATATGATGGTCTGAATTTATATGGAAATGTCACATTGCACGAATCAAATTCTGCAATACTCCCATTTTCACCACACAGTTTAGCCTTTGTTTCTTTTTGTTTCAACACATATTTTTTGCCATTGACAAAAAATGTGTATTTTTCACCGTAGTATCCCATGATGACCTCCTTGTAAAGACTGGTGTGTTACACTCTCACAAAAAAATGTAGGAGTTAGAGTTACAAATATTACAAATTTATTATAAGATATTTACAAAAAAAAAGCAAATTTTCATAAAATTATCAAAATTTGCACAACAATATACTCAAAATCTGTACAATGATTTGCTCAAAAAATGCACAATACCTATTGTATAAAATTCATATAAAGTATATAATAATAGAAGAAACAACAAAAGAGAAAGAGAGGATTTTTATGGAGCAAAGTGCAATAAAAAAAATATATGAATTAATTGGAAACATACCAGTAACAATCGAAAATGCTGAATTAATAGAAGAAATCAAAATTGATTTACAAAAAGAAGACTATACATCAGCATTACAAAAAATAGAGAAATTAGGTCCTAAAAAAGAAAACGACGAAGAATATGAGGACGAAGAAGAAAGCGAAAAAGAAATAGCTAGTATGTATCCAAAAGAATTAAGAAATAGAGAGTTAGAAAGGCAATATATAGGGCTTTTATTAGAAGACCCAAGATATATAATCAAATACTTTTATTTATATAAAGACTGTTGTTTTGAAGATCCAGAAATGTTAAACATTTATAAAAGTGTATTGTTTACAGAGGGTGGAGCATACTCATCAGAACTTGCAAAAAAAGACTTCAACTTTTCCAGAGATTCAGAATATGTATATGATTTAAAAAATGAATTAAAAAGAGAAGTGCAAGACAAAAACTATAATATGGAAAAAATCTATATTGAACTAAAAAAATTATTTGTACTTAGAAAAAACTATTTAGCAATACCAATTCAAAACATTCAAGAAAAAGTAATTGAAATAAAAGAATATCAGTTATATGACAAAATGTCAGTAGAAGAAGTAGAAAGTGCAGTTATACAAGTAAATGATACTGAAAAATTTAAAAGAGCCATATTAAATGAAGATTTAACAAGTTTTTTAGAACTTGGAGAAAATAACCTAACAAATGGTTTGCCATTACCTTTTCCAGTTTTAACAAGTGTATTTAAAGGAATAAGAAAAGGAGAAACAATGGCATTTGCCATGCCATCAAATGCAGGAAAAAGTAGATTTACAATAGATGTTGCAGCACATACAGCCTTAGTTTATCATAAAAAAGTATTACTAATATCAAACGAAATGTCAGAAGACAAAATGAGATTATGCTTAATTACAACAATATTAAATAACAAAGAAATCCAAAAAGTACATGGAATAGAAATAGACAAAACAGAGGGAGAATTACTAGAATTTAAGTTTAGACCAGATAAAAATAAAAAGGTAAAAACAGATGAAGATGGGTTTGTACTAAAAGAAGAAAAAGAAACACAAAAAGAATTTGCAAAACGATTATTAGAGGTATCAAAAGAATTTAGAGATGTTATATCTGTTACTAATTGGGTAAATGAGCAAATAAACAATTCAATGTATTTTATAAATATTACAGACCATACAAATGACGAATTACAAAAAGTAATTATCAATTACTATTATAAAGAAAAAATAGAATATGTATTTTATGACACATTAAAAACAGATACAGCAAATATTGGAATAGGTGAAGAACTAAAGAAAACAGCAACCATTCTTTCTAATATTGCTCAAAACTTTGGAATTTATATATGTTCAACTTTGCAATTAGCAGAAAGTGATACTTTGCCAGTTAATTTAACAGTTAATGATTTGGCAGTTAGTAGAACAGTTAAAGAAGTATTAGACACGTTATGCTTATTAAAGCAAATAAATAGAGACACTTTGCAAAATTATGAATATTCTTTAAATGAGGTAGATACAAAGTTTTACAATTTAAAGAAATTTGATGACCCAGATGTTAGGTATTATGCGTGTGTTGTTGATAAAAACAGGGCAGGTGCTAAACCTACTTTGCTATTTAGATTAAATTTAGCTTACAATGTTTGGGAAGAATTAGGATATTTGAGGTTGAAACAATAGGGACAGGTCTCAACTGTCTCATTTTTTATGGAAATTTATGAGAGGATTTTTACATAAGTTATTTATTTTACATTGATAATTACTAGTTTTTTTGTTAGAATAGAAGCAAAGAAAAAGAAAGGAATTAAAGCAAATGATAGAAGTAAAAAACGTAAAAAAGAAATTTGACAAAGACTTTTATGCAAATAAAGGAATTAGTCTGCAAGCAAAAGAACGGCGAAATAATAGGAATATTACGGACCAAATGGTGCAGGAAAAACCACATTACTAAGAATGATAGCAGGAATTTTAGAGCCAACAGAAGGAACAGTTTCATTTGATAATCTAAATTATAAAAACAATGAAATAGAAATAAAACAGCAAATAGCATATTTATCAGGAAATACAAAGATATATGATACATTATCAACTTATGAACTACTAAAAATGTGTAGTGAAATTTATCAAGTTCCAAATGAAAAGGCAGAACAAAAAATAAAAGAACTGTCAAAAATACTAAAAATGGATAATTTTCTACATAAAAAAATTGCAAATTTATCAACTGGTCAAACACAAAGAGTAAATATTGCTAGGTGTTTGGTTCATAATCCTAAATATTATATATTAGATGAAGCAACAACAGGGCTTGACATCATTTCAAGCCAAATTATTTTAGATTTTATCAAACAAGAAAAAGAAAACAATAAAACAATTTTATATTCAACACATTATATGGAAGAAGCCCAAAATATTTGTGATAAGGTTATTATGATAAATAAAGGAGAGGTTATTAAAACAGGAACACCAGAAGAAATAAAAAAAGAGACTAAAACTACCAATTTAAGAGAGGCATTTTTTGCGATGATAGGAGGTGTTGAAGATGAAGAAGAATAATTTATGGAATATGTTAAAAAAAGAACTAAGAGAGATGTTTCGTGACAAAAAATCATTAGCAATGATGCTAGTAATTCCTATTTTCATACCTTTGTTAGTTATTGGTATGTCTGCTTTATTTGATGCACAAATGAACAAAGATATTAGTGAATATAACAAAATAGGATTTGCCTATGAAATAACAGAAGAAGAAAAAAACATTGCTAAAGAAATTAATATAGAAATAGTAAATGGAACAGAAGAAGATTTAAAACAAAAGTATGAAAATGAAGAAATTAATCTTTATATTACAAAAAAAAATAATAACACTTATATAATAAATACAAATAGTTCAGAAAATAGTACATATGCTAAAAACTTAGTAAAAACATATTTTGATGCCTACGAACAATATAAAAATATTGAGTTAGCAGATAAATTGCAAAAAATTACATTAGAAGAAAATTTATTAGATGAAGATAATTTTTTTGTAAATTATATTAAGAACTATGCATTTTTATTTATAATAATGGCAATTACAGTTTCTGCGACATATCCATCAACAGATACAACAGCAGGAGAAAAGGAAAGAGGAACATTAGAAACATTATTAACATTTCCAATAAAAAGTAAAGACATTATCTTAGGAAAATTTTTAGCAGTATCAATTTCTTCTATTATAACAGGAACGCTAAGCCTATTATTATCAATGCTTTCACTTGTAATAGCACAAGATAGGTTTTCAATTTATGAGGGCATAAATATTATGTATGATGTACCTACAATTTGCATTGCTATTGTAATAATTATTGCATATTCATTCTTTATTAGTGGACTATGTATATCAGTTGCAAGTAAATCAAAAACATTTAAAGAGGCACAAAGTGCTCTAACTCCATTAAACTTTGTATCTTTCTTTCCAGGTATGATTGCTTTTATGGTGGGAATTAAGACAACTCAAATTTTGTCTATTGTGCCATTTTTAAATTATACACTTATTTTTATAGATGTAGCAGGTGGGGAAATAAATTATGCAAATATTTTTCTTATGTTGGCGTCAACAGCAATATATATTGGAATTGTGTTAAAAATTATTATTAAACAATACAAATCAGAAAAAGTACTGTTTTAGAACTTGACATATCTTACAAATAGTGGTATTATAAGTAATGCACACTTTTTGAGACAGTAGGGACAGGTCTCAAATGTATCATAATAATATGAAACATTTTAGACCTGTCCCTCTTGTCTCAAATTAAAGAAAAAAGGAGGAATTAAAATTGGAAAAAGAAGAAAATGTACTAGGAACAGAGAAAATAGGAAAACTAATTAGAAAATTTTCAATTCCATGTATCATATCACTACTTGTAAACTCACTCTATAACATTGTAGACCAAATATTTATACGGACAGGGAGTTGGATATTTAGGAAATGGTGCAACAAATATTATATTTCCTTTAACAATAACAGGTCTTGCATTTGCATTAATGTTAGGAGATGGGTCATCTAGTTATTTAAGTTTAAAATTAGGTGAAAAGAAAAAAGATGAAGCAGCAAGAGGTGTAGGAAACGGAATTTTATTAAGTGTTATTATTTCAGTTTTGTTTTGTATTATCACATTAGTTTTTCTACCACAATTATTAAATCTATTTGGTTGTACAGATAATTTAAGAGATTACGCATTAAGTTATGGAAAAATTATTGCGATAGGATTTCCATTTATGATGATAGGTTCAAGTTTAAATTCTGTGATCAGAGCAGATGGAAGTCCAAAATATGCTATGACATCAATGGTTTTAGGAGCTGTGTTAAATACTATTTTAGACCCTATTTTTATTTTTGTATTTCATAAAGGTGTTGAAGGAGCAGCAATTGCAACAATATTTAGTCAATTCATTACTTTTATTTTAAATGTATGGTATATCAAAAAATTTAAATCCATCAAGTTAAATAAAGGAGCCTTGAAATTAAAATTTAATATAGCAAAAAAAGTATCAGCTTTAGGAATTAGTAGTTTTATTACACAAATGAGTTTTGTTGTTGTTATGGCATTTGAAAATAATTTATTAGGGAAATATGGTGCAGAATCTAAATTTGGGCCAGAAATACCAATAACTGTATTTGGTATTGTAATGAAAATTAGTCAAATATTAAATAGTATTGTAATTGGTATTGCTGCTGGAAGTCAACCAATTTTTGGTTATAACTATGGAGCAAGAAAATTTGATAGAGTAAAAAAAGCTTTAAAAATGGTATTGCTTTTAAGTGTTGCAACAAGTGGAATTGCATTTATTTTATTCCAAACTATACCAGATAAACTGATTGCCATTTTTGGTAGTGGAGACGAAAATTATATGGAATTTGCTTGTTTAGCTTTTAGAACATACCTATTACTATGCATTTGTAATGGAATACAAATTCCATCAGGAATATTCTTCCAAGCCATTGGAAAAAGCATAAAAAGTGCAATTTTATCACTATCTAGGCAAATATTATTCCTAATTCCAGCTATGATTATTTTAGGCGAAATGTTTGGAGTTATTGGAGTCTTATACAGTGGACCAGTAGCAGATGGATTGGCATTTGTAATTGCAGGAATTTTATTAATATTAGAATTAAAAAATTTAAAGAAACCAAACAAAAAGGCAAGTGAAGCATTAAAAGATGACACAAGTACAGATAATAAATTAGACAAACAAGTGGTTATTACTATTTCAAGAGAATATGGTTCAGGTGGAAGATATATAGGCAGATTAATTGCAGATAAATTGGGAATTAAGTTTTATGACAAAGATTTTATCGAAAAACTAGCTAAAACGACAGGTCTTTCTGAAGAATATATTGAAAATAATGAGCAAAAAAGAAATGTTTTAGAAAGCTTTAATAATGGCTATTATGTTGGTCTAAATAATGCAGATGAATTATTTATTGAAGAATCAAAAATGATTAAACAAGTAGCAGATAAAGAATCTTGTGTTATTATTGGAAGATGTGCAGATTTTATTTTAAAAGACAGAGAAAATGTAATTAAAGTTTTTGTTTATAGTAATATGGATAATAAAATAAAAAGATCAACTGAAATTTATGGATTAGATAAATCAAAAGCAGAAAAAGAAATAAAAAGAATTGATAAATTAAGAGCAAATCATTACAAACATTATACAGAAAAAGATTGGAATAATTATGATAATTATGATATTTGTATTAATAGTGACTTACTTGGAGTAGAGAAATCAGCAGATTTAATATGTAAGATAATACAAAATGATTTTGTAACACAATTGTAATATAAATGAAATAAAAATAGTTTTCCTTGTTGGAGTAAGGTTTGAAAAACTTTGCTCCAATTTTGTTGCAATTGCAACAAAAACTTTTATTTTTTGTGATATAATTCCAATATCAAATATCAAAACAAAAGCTAATTGTGAAAGGGGAAAATGAAATGAAAATAGTAAAAAGAGATGGAACAATAGTAAGTTATGACCCACAAAAAATAAAAACTGCAATTCAAAAAGCAAATAATGAGGTAAGTAAAAAAGATAAAGCCTCTAAAGAAGAAATAAAAGAAATTATAGAATATATAGAAGACCTAAATAAACCAAGAATTCTAGTAGAAGATATTCAAGATATAATAGAAGAAAAATTAATGGAATTAGACAAATATGCATTAGCTAAAAAATACATTACATATCGTTATACAAGGGAATTAGTTAGAAAAGCTAATACAACAGACCAATCAATAAAAGAATTAATTGAGGGTGAAAGCGAATACTGGAACAATGAAAATTCTAACAAAAATGCAAAAGTAGTAACAACACAAAGAGATTACTTAGCAGGAATTACAAGTACAGATATTACAAGAAGATTTTTATTACCAGAAGATATTGTAAAAGCACATGATGCAGGAATTATTCATTTTCATGATGCAGACTATTTTGCACAAAATGCTTTACACAATTGTGAACTAATAAATTTGGAAGATATGTTACAAAATGGAACAATTATAAATGGTGTTATGATAGAAAAACCACATAGATTTATAACAGCAGCAACAATTGCAACACAAATCATCTTAGCAGTTACATCATCTAGTTATGGTGGAGCAACAGTTACTTTAAGCCATCTAGCTCCATTTGTAAGAGATAGTTTTAACAAATATGTACAAAAATATAGAGAAAGAGGATTAGACGAAAAGATTTGTCAAGAATATGCAACACAAGATACTAAAAAAGAAATAGCAGATGGCGTACAAACATTTAATTATCAGGTAAACAGTATGACAAACACAAACGGACAAGCACCATTTTTATCAGTTTGTATGTATTTAGGAGAAACAGAAGAATATAAAAAAGAACTAGCAATGATTATAGAAGAATTCTTAAACCAAAGAATATTAGGGTTTAAAAATGAAAAAGGTGTTTATGTAACACCAGCTTTCCCAAAATTACTTTATGTATTAGAAGAAGACAACATCAAAGAAGGAAGCAAATACTGGTATTTAACAGAACTTGCTGCAAAATGTACAGCAAAAAGAATGGTACCTGATTATATATCAGAAAAAATTATGAAACAAAATAAAATTGACAAAGATGGCAATGGAAATTGTTACCCATGTATGGGATGTCGTTCTTTCTTAACACCATGGACAACTGAAGGAAATCCATCAAAAGCTAAAAACTACAAAGAGGGCGAATCTAAATATTATGGAAGATTTAATCAAGGTGTAGTAACAATTAATTTAGTTGATGTTGCATTAACATCAGGTCAAGATGAAGAATTATTCTGGAAAGTTTATGAAGAAAGACTAGAATTATGTCATAAAGCATTACAATTAAGACATGAAAGATTAGCTAAAGCAACAAGTGATATTGCCCCAATTTTATGGCAACATGGAGCATTAGCAAGATTAGAAAAAGGCGAAAGCATACATAAATTATTACATGATGGATATTCAACAATTTCTCTTGGATATGCAGGATTATATGAATGTGTTAAATACATGACAGGTCATAGCCATACAGACAATGGAAATGGAAAAGAATTTGCAACAAGAGTAATGCAAAAATTAAATGATAAATGCAAAGAGTGGAAAGTAGCAGAAAACATGGATTACAGTGTTTATGGAACTCCAATTGAAGCAACAACATATAAATTTGCAAAATGCCTAAAAGAAAGATTTGGAGTTATAGATGGAATAACAGATAAAGATTATATTACAAATTCTTATCATGTACCAGTATTTGAAGAAATAGATGCTTTTTCAAAATTAAAACTAGAAAGTCAATTCCAACAATTAAGTCCAGGTGGAGCAATTTCTTATGTAGAAACACCTAACTTACAAAACAATATTGAATCTGTTTTACAAATAATACAATTTATTTATGACAATATCATGTATGCAGAACTAAATACAAAATCAGATTATTGCCAAAAATGTGGATTCAATGGAGAAATCCTAATTGATGAAAACTTAGAATGGTATTGTCCAAGCTGTGGAAATAGAGACCATGACACATTAAATGTAGCAAGAAGAACTTGTGGTTATATTGGAAGTAATTTTTGGAATAAGGGAAGAACACAAGAGATAAAAGAAAGAGTGCTTCATATTGACAACAAAGATGACATCGAAGAAGTAGAAGAAGTTGCCTCTAAGAGTAGTAGTGTAGTTAAATATAAGAAAGAGGTAAGAGTAAATGCGTTATAATAAGATTAGGAAAATGGACATTGCAGATGGCCCAGGGGTCAGAGTATCAATATTTATGCAAGGCTGTATGTTTAATTGTAAAAAATGTTTTAACCCTGAAACACATGACTTTAATGGTGGAAAAGAATTCAATGAAGACACAATAGATAGAGTCTTAGAACTATGTGGAAACGAAAACATAAGAGGTCTATCAATATTAGGTGGAGAACCAATGCATCCAAAAAACATAGAAGGAACAACAAAACTTGCCAAAGCATTTAAAGAAAAATTCCCAAACAAAGACTTATGGACATGGACAGGATTTTCATTTGACAAAGACCTAAAAGACAAAGAAGTACTAAAATATATTGATGTTTTAGTAGATGGTCAATATGTAGACGAATTAAGAAACCCAACATTAAAATATAGTGGTTCAACAAACCAAAGAGTAATTAATGTACAAGAAAGCTTAAAAGAAAACAAAGTCATATTAAAATAGGATTTGGGGACGGCCCCCAAATCCTATAATATAAAGCGTTCCACAGAAAATTGCATTGCAATTTTCGCGGACGAACAAAGACGTGGCATGAAAAGTTATCTAAAAGGTCATAAAATTTTAATCATGCCACTTTTGTTCTTTTTCCAGTAACCCTGCATATTGTAGCACAGCTGGGGGGATTATCCTAAAATGGTTGTTAAACAGCAAGTGGTTGATACTACTTGCTGTTATGGTTTTCGGCTCATAATTTTGGCATAATTGGGCATAATTGGGACAGGCACTGAATGACCCTTTTGGGCATCTCAGTGCCTGTCCCAATTATGCCCAATTATGTCTAAAATGAAAAATTAAAAAAGGTATTGACATTTTTTTTGGAAAATAGTATTATTGTATTAAGCAAGTAATACAATAAAGAAAGGAGCAATATCATGGAATATGTTTTTGATAATGAAAGGCCTATTTATCTTCAGTTAGTAGAAAAGTTGAGAATTGAGATTGTTTCTAGTAAATTGAAACAAGGCGAAAGGTTACCTTCTGTAAGAGAGCTAGCACTTATGGTAAAGGTTAATCCTAATACTATGCAAAAAGCTTTAGTTGAACTAGAAAATCAGAAATTAGTTTATACAGAGAGAACTAATGGTAAATTTGTAACAAATGATTGTAAGTTGATTGAAAAGGTAAAAAAAGAACTTGCAGGTGAGAAAATAATAGATTATCTAAAAAGTATGAAAGATATTGGAATTGATAGGAAAGAGGCTATTGTTTGCTTGCAAGAATTTGAAGAAAATAAGATTGAAAAATGATTAAAATTTTAACATTGTGTAAGTAGGAAATAGCATTAAAGTTTAATTAATCCGCAATTAGTATGCTTCATTTAGCCAAATTTTATTATTTTTTAATTAGATTATGTCTTAGAAAGGAATGTGATTAAAAATGGAATTACTTGAATGTAAAGTTTTATCTAAGGAGTTTGATAATAAACCAATTTTAAAAAATATCAATTTAAAAATTCCAACAGGAAAAATTATAGGTCTTTTAGGCAAAAATGGAACTGGAAAAAGTACACTTATAAAATTAATTAATGATTTATTAACTCCAACAAGTGGGGAAGTTTTAATTAATGGAGAAAAGCCGGGGGTAAATTCTAAAAAAATTATAGCTTATTTGCCAGAAAGAACATATTTAGATAAAAATATGACAATTAGGCAAGTAATTAAGTATTTTGAAGAGTTTTATGATAATTTTAATTCTAAAAAAGCTATAAAACTATTGAAAGATTTAGATTTAGAAATTGATAAGAAATTAACTAAAATGTCAAAAGGAATGCAAGAAAAAGTACAGTTAATTCTTGTTATGAGTAGAGAAGCTGAACTTTATATATTAGATGAACCATTAGGTGGAGTAGATCCAGCAACTCGTGAGTATATTTTAAATACTATTTTGTCAAATTTTAATGATGGTGCAAGTGTAATTATATCAACACATCTAATTGCTGATATAGAAAGGATATTAGATGAAGTTATTTTTATTGATAATGGAGAGATTATATTAACATCTTCAGCAGATGAATTAAGAAATAAAGAAAGTGCATCTATTGATGAGATATTTAGGAGGTATTTTAAATGTTAGGAAAATTATTAAAATATGATTTAAAATGGACATATAAATTATTAATTATATTTTATTTATTAGCTGTATTTTTTGCAATTACTGGAAGAATATTAACAGATATAGAAAATTCATTTATATTAAATATAATAGGAGAAATATGTATTGGTGTTACAATTGCTATGATTGTAAATATTATTATAAATAGTTTAATGAGGTCATGGGTAAGGTTTACAAGAAATTTATATAAAGATGAATCTTATTTGACACATACATTGCCAGTTAGCAAAAATACAATATATATGTCTAAGATATTATCTGGCATTATAAGTATATTTACTTCTTGTATTACTATTGTAATTTGTTTACTAATATGTTATTATACAAAAGAAAATATTGAAAGCTTAAAAAGTAGTCTTCAAATTGTTGCAAATACTTATAATAGCACAATTTTTAGTTTATTGCTTACTTTGTCAGGTACAGTATTTTTAGAAATTTTATTTATACTATTTGTTGGTTATCTTGGAATAATAGTTGGCCATAAATCAAATAATAAAAAAATAATAAAATCTATTATTTATAGTTATGTATTTTATATTGCTACAAATGGAATTACTTTGATGGGAATATATATTTGGGGAATATTTAATAGTGATATTATGAATTTATTTAATACAGTTTCAGCACCTAATATTGATATAATTAAACACATTTTATATGGTGGGATGGCATTATATGTTATTTATATAATATCTTATTATTTTATTGGAAAAAAACAATTTGAAAAAGGTGTGAATGTAGATTAAGTACAATTTTTATATTCTTTACACAATAAAAAAGGTTGGGCAATAAAATAATTATATTGTAATAATAAAAATAAGGAAAAGAGGAAATTTTGAATGAAGATTTTAGCAGTTGGAGATTTAATTGGAAATAGTGGAGTTCAAAAATTAAAAAAAGAATTACCAGTAATTAGGCAAAATGAAAACATAGATTTTATCATTGTAAATGGTGAAAATGCAGGAGAGGGAATGGGAATTACTGAAAAGAATTTTAATGATATTTTATCTTTAAATGTAGATGTTATTACAATGGGAAATCATACTTGGGGTAAAAAAGACATTTTTAAATTTATTGACCATCCTAAATTAATTAGACCAGCAAATTACCCAAAAGGTGTTGTAGGAAAAGGATACAATATATATACTTGTCAAAATAAAAAAATTGCTGTTATTAATTTAATTGGTAGAGTAGATATTAATGTGCTTTCAGAAAATCCATTCGTGTTGGCAAAAGATTTAGTTCAGAAACTAAAAAATGAGGTAGATTTGATTTTTGTAGATTTCCATGCTGAAGCAACTGCTGAAAAAATTGCGATGGGTTATTTATTAGATGGAAAAATTACTGCATTATTTGGTACACATACACATGTGCAAACAGCAGATGAAAAGATATTGCCAAATGGAACTGCTTATATAACAGACATCGGAATGACAGGTCCAAAACATTCAGTAATTGGAATGGATATAGAAGCATCTTTAAAAAGGTTTGAAACAACACTTCCTGAAAGATACAAAATTGCAGGTGGAGAGTGTATGTTTAATGCAGTGGAATTTGATATTGATGAAACTAATAATAAGGTGAAAAATATAAAAAGATGGTATTTATAATATGCTGGTGTTTGCCGTATATAAAAGAACTTTAGAAAGCTTTCTTTCATATAATAAGCTTTTCTGTCGAAACTAAAAATAAATTGCGATGAAAAATATTAAAAATTTCTAAAAAAGACTTTACAAATATTTCCAAATAATGTAAAATAACAAACGTAAAAGTTGCAACAAAAAATAAAATTATAGGAGGCAAAAGAAAATGGAAATTTTAAAAATTTCATCAAAATCAAATCCTAATTCAGTAGCAGGAGCAATTGCTGGATTAGTAAAAGAATCAAACAAAGCAGAAATGCAAGCAATTGGAGCAGGAGCACTAAATCAGGCAGTAAAAGCAGTGGCAATCGCAAGAGGGTTTGTTGCACCAGCAGGGGTAGACTTAGTATGTATACCAGCCTTTGCAGAAGTAGAGGTAGAGGGAGAAGATAGAACTGGTATTAAATTGATTGTAGAATCAAGAACATAAAAAAGAACAAAAGGAGCATGATTAGGTTTTTTGACCTTTTAGATTATTTTATATGCTCCGTTTTTGTTCGCCTGCCAAATTTGCTTTAGCAAATTTGTGTAGAATGTGTTTATGTTATAGGAAAATCGGAGAACTTTCCTATAATATGAAAAAAAACGAACTGTAATAATGAATGAAGTGAACCCAAATTGTTATACAAAAAAGTTTAACAAGGAAGGTTCATTTTTATGCCCAAATATTCAAACGAATTTAAGTTAGAAGTAGTTAAATATTGTATCGAGGAACATCATAGCAAGTATGATGCTTGAAAAAAATTGATTAATATAGTATAATGGTAACATAATAATTAATGAAAGGATATAAAAATGAAATATTCAAAGAATAAAAGTATGGAAAGACCAACAAGAGATGAAATTGAAACAGGAAAAAAAATAAAAAGATTGATAAAGCAAAAAGATTTTGATAGTGCACTAAGATTAACAGGAAAATATTCATTAAATCCAGTAATTCAATCGCAAAAAATGACAATAAAAATGATGAAAGCAGAATTAGAAAAAGATGAAGAAATAAAAAAGAGATATTTAGAAGAAGCAGAAGAAATAGGAGAAAGAGAAGATTTTAAACATAGAGCAGATATACAAAGCCAACTAATGACAGTAAAAATGAAACTAGGAAAACTAGAAGAAGCAGAAGAGATAGGAGAAAGAGAGGAATTTACACATAATGTAATATTACAAAACCAACTAATGACAATAAAAATGATGAAAGCAGAATTAGAAAAAAACGAAGAAATAAAAAAGAGATATTTAGAAGAAGCAGAAGAAACAGGGAAAAGGGAAGAATTTATAAATAATCCAATAATACAAAATCAATTAATGACAGTAAAAATGAAACTAGGAAAACTAGAAGAAGCAGAAGAGATAGGAGAAAGAGAGGAATTTATAAATAGAACAGATACACAAAGCCAACTAATGACAGTAAAAATGAACTTAAGAAAACTAGAAGAAGCAGAAGAAATAGGGAAAAGAAAAAAATTTATAAATGCTCCAATTATACAGAACCAATTAATGACAGTAAAAATGAAACTAGGAAAACTAGAAGAAGCAGAAGAGATAGGAGAAAGAGAGGAATTTACACATAATGTAATATTACAAAACCAACTAATGACAATAAAAATGATGAAAGCAGAATTAGAAAAAAACGAAGAAATAAAAAAGAGATATTTAGAAGAAGCAGAAGAAACAGGGAAAAGGGAAGAATTTATAAATAATCCAATAATACAAAATCAATTAATGACAGTAAAAATGAAACTAGGAAAACTAGAAGAAGCAGAAGAAATAGGAGAAAGGGAAGAATTTATAAATAGAGCAGAGATACAAAGCCAACTAATGAAAATAAAAATGAAACTAGGAAAACTAGAAGAAGCAGAAGAAATAGGAGAAAGGAAAGAATTTACACATAATGTAATAATACAAACCCAACTAATGAAGATAAAAATGAAACTAGGAAAACTAAAAGAAGCAGAAGAAATAGGAAAAAGAGAGGAATTTACACATGATCCAATAATACAAAACAAACTAAAAGAGTTATTAATAAAAAAATATAAAGATGGAGAGGAGATAGAGGGAATTCTTAATACAGAACAAGTTCATAAAATGTTTTTTAATGAAAATCAAAATCCCCCAATTTTAAATAAAATAGCTACAAAATTATATTACGATAAAATAGAAGAAGATGATATAGAAGAAGTAAGAAATAATAATGAAATATCTAAATTTGAAAAAACAGTAATATTATTAGCTATATATGAAAAGAAAAAAGATGTTTCAAAAGCGAAACAATTAATAAAGCAATTTAAGAGTGAAGAGCCTGAGTCAGAAAAAAATAAAACTTTAAATGTTATTAAGCAAAGAATAGAAAGTAAAAAAATAAGAATATTTGATTACGGATTTTATGAAGAATTATTAAACTGGAATATAGATGAAAATTTAAAGGAAAAATTTGAACAGGAGAAAGAAGAAAAAAATCATCAAAGAGAATTAAGAAAAAAACAAAAGGAAACCACTGAAACTAAATCAGAACAATCTAATAAGAGTTATGGAGAAGTAGAAAGCAAGAAAGCCAATATAAAATTTTATGATAATTATGAAAAAAGAAGACAAAACTTTAAAAAAAGAATAGAAGTAAAACCTAATGATAAAAATAGCGAAATATCACCAAAACAAATAAAAGAAAAAACAGATTATTCTAATGAAATAATACAATTTCTAACTAAGCAAAAAGCATTAATATATGTAAAATTACAGTCAAATAATGACGAAATACAAAGAAATGCAATTAAACAATGGGATAAAATGGGAAACTTAATTGAAAAAGTAATAGCTAAAAGAGAAGATAAAGAATACATAGGTAAATTATATACAAAAATACAACAATTAAGAGGAACTGAAAGATAAAATTATAAATACTATAATGAAAAGTGTCTATTAATAGGCACTTTTCATTGTGTTATAGAAAAAATCAAAGATTTTCCTATAACATCAATACATTATATTTTCATAAAATACTATAAAAATTCACACAAAACTCTTGAAAAATCCTTAAAATTAGGGTATGATACCAAAAGAATAGAGGTGGAATATGAAATCAAATTGGATAAAATATGTATTTATCATTTTTATTATTGCTATGCTTTTATTTGCTATATTTAAGATGAGGCAAGACGAAGAAGAAAAACAGCAAGAATTAGAGCATATTAGTAAACAAGAAGAAAAAAACACAGAATTAACATTAGGAATTGCAGAATTAGACACGATTAACCCAATTCTTAGTAACAATAAAAATGTACAAGATATTTCAAAATTGATTTATGACCCATTAATTACATTAACATCAGATTATAAAGTAGAGCCTTGTTTAGCAAAAGAATGGGCTAAACAAAGTGATAATTCATATCTTATTAAATTAAGAGAAAACGTAAAATGGTCAGATGGACCAAGGTTTACAGCAGAAGATGTGCGTTTTACAATTGATCGTTTAAAAGAGGTTTCTTCTATTTATTCTTATAACGTACAAAATGTAATAGGAATAGACATTGTAGATGACTATACTGTAAAAATTAAATTAGACAGAGAAATACCATTTTTTGAATATCAATTAACCTTTCCTATTTTATCAAAAGATTATTATGAGGTACAAGACTTCACTACAACTGAAAAAAACAAGTCACCTGTAGGAACAGGAAAATATAAAATTATAGATGTACAGCCATCTTGTATTATTTTAGAAAAAAATTCAACTTGGTGGAATAAAGAGGAAAAATTAACTATTGAAAAAATCACAGTAAATTTATATTCATCAATTGGTGAACTATATAATAGTTTTAAAATAGGAAATATTGACCTAATAGCAACAAATAATGACAACTTGCAAGAATATATAGGAACAATTGGATATAGTTTAAAAGAATTAAAAGGAAGAGAACATACATTTCTTTCTTTCAATACAAGCAATTATTTTTTGGCAAAACAAGAAGTAAGAAAATCTATTGCATATTCAATTGATAAAGAAAATATTGTTTCTAATGTACTTAATAATAAATGTTTTACAAGTCATTTTCCATTAGATTATGGCAGTTGGTTAGCAGGAGAGCAAGGTTCAAGTAGTGGATACAATTTAGAACAAGCAAAACAAGTTTTAGTAGATAATGGTTGGATTTATCGTTCTGGAACTTGGCAAAAAACGGAAAATTATAAAACACAAAGATTGATATTAAATATTTTGGTAAAATCGAGTGATTCTTCTAAAGTATCAGTTGCTGAAAACATCAAGCAACAACTAGAGGCACAAGGTATGGCTATAAATATTGTACAAGCATCAGATGAACAATATAAGAATAGTATCAATAATAAAAATTATGATATTGCTTTATGTAGTATAACATTATCTCCAAGTCCTAACCTTAATACTTTTTTTGGAGATGGAAATATGGCAAATTATACAAATGAAGAAGTTAGAAGTATAATAAATGAAGTTAAAAATACAACAGATGAACAAATTTTAAAAGAAAATTACACAAGATTATCTGAAATTTATAAAACAGATAGTCCATATATTAGCTTATATAACAATAAATATAATGTGGCTTATAATT
This sequence comes from uncultured Clostridium sp., assembly GCA_948468045.1. Taxonomy (GTDB): domain Bacteria; phylum Bacillota; class Clostridia; order TANB77; family CAG-508; genus CAG-269. The sequence continues at coordinate 29,382 of CAOKGO010000004.1, forward strand.
CAGGTTTAGTAGGAGAATTTACACCAAATTGGTTCTATCAGTTTTATGGAATAAGTGAATGGTATAAGTAAAAAAGAACAAAGAGGCATGATTAAAATTTTATGACCTTTTAGATTACTCTTCATGCCTCGTCTTTGTTCTGTTATAGGAAAAATCAAAGATTTTTCCTATAACATCAAACATTCTACACAAATTTGCTAAAGCAAATTTGGCAGACGAACAATTAAACGTGGGCTGAACACTACATATAAAAATTAGAAAATATCAATCAGCCCACTATTTTTCGCTCGCGAAAATTGTAAAGCAATTTTCTGTGGAACGTTTTATATTATAGGAAATTCGGAGAACTTTCCTATAATATAAAAAAAATACAGAAAAAGTATTGACAAAACAAAAATTTGGTATATAATAAGAATATCAAACAAAAGTTCAAATAATAGGAGGAAAATTTATGGAAGAAAATACAGAAAAGAAAAAAGCTTTGGAGATGGCTATGAGCCAAATAGAAAAACAATTTGGTAAAGGGTCAGTTATGAAACTTCGGAGAATTTAAAGCAATGGAAATAGAAGCAATACCAACAGGAGCTTTAAGCTTAGATATTGCATTAGGAATAGGAGGAGTTCCAAGAGGTAGAATTATAGAAATATATGGTCCAGAATCATCTGGAAAAACAACTTTAGCATTACATATCATTGCAGAAGCACAAAAAATGGGAGGAGAAGCAGCTTTTATTGATGCTGAACACGCATTAGACCCAGTATATTCAAAAAAATTAGGAGTAAATATTGATAATTTAATAGTATCACAACCAGATACAGGAGAACAAGCATTAGAAATAACAGAAAGTCTAGTAAGAAGTGGAGCTTTAGATGTTATTGTTGTAGACTCAGTAGCAGCATTAGTTCCAAAAGCAGAAATTGATGGAGACATGGGAGATTCTCACATGGGGCTTCAAGCAAGACTTATGTCACAAGCATTAAGAAAATTAGCAGGAGCAATAAATAAATCTAAAACAGTTCTAATTTTTATTAATCAATTAAGAGAAAAAATAGGAGTTATGTTTGGGAATCCAGAAACAACAACAGGTGGTAGAGCCTTAAAATTCTATGCATCTGTAAGAATGGACATTAGAAAAGCAGAAAACATCAAACAAGATGGTGAATTTAAAGGTAGTCGTGTACGTGTAAAAGTTATAAAAAATAAAGTTGCACCACCATTTAGAGAAGCTGAATTTGATGTTGTTTATGGAGAAGGAATATCTAAGGCTGGAAATATCCTAGATATGGCTGTAAACTTAGACATTATAGAAAAAGCAGGTTCTTGGTTTAGTTATAATGGCGAAAGAATAGGTCAAGGAAGAGAAAATGTAAAAAAATACTTAAAGGAAAATTCAGAAATATTAAAAGATGTAGAAGAAAAAGTAAGAGAAAACTTTGCTAAGGCATTTGAACAAAGTTTGGGGGAAGAATTGCCAAGTAGCGAAGATGATGACGATGCAGAATAATAATAAATAGGGGCTAAATAGATAATATGTAAATTTTACATATTATTTATTTAGCTTTTTTTACAAAATATTTGACATATAGTTTACACAAACAAAAATCTGAACTAAACAAAGTTTTAGCTTGCTATTTTTTTATATTTATAGTAAAATAATGACGAAAAGAGGAAGAAATATGTATACAATAGAAGAATTTGATAACCAAAAAACAAAAGTATTAAAATATATATTATACAAAAAAAGAACAGAACAAGAAATTCGCAAAAAATTTGCAAGCAGTATAGACGAAAATATGCTAGAAGATATTATAGAATATTTAAAAGAAGCCAAATATATAGATGACCAAGAATTTTTAGAAAAGACGGTCAACAATTTTTTAGTATTAAAAAATATGTCAATAAAAGAACTTCAATACAAATTGATAGCAAAAGGTTTAGCAAAAAATGACATAGAAGATTATATATATGAAAATAGAGAAGAATTAGAGCAATATGAAATACAATCAGCTAAAAATATTTTTTATAAAAAATCGGCTTCAATGGAGCAAGAAGAAATAAAACAATACTTATTAAAAAAAGGGTATAAAAAAGAAAATATCAATAAAGCAGAGGAAGAACAATGATACAAAATCTAATTATCATTCAATATTATTATAGAATAAATTAAGGGAATTGGCAAAAAAATAATAAGAGAATAAATTTAGAAAAATTTAAAATAGAAACATATTAACCAAAGGAGAAAATGTAAAAATGGCTGTTTTAATGCTAGAGACAAAAAAATATGCAATAAAAATAGAGAATTTTGAAGGCCCACTAGATTTATTATGCCACTTAATAGATAAAAATAAAATGAACATTTATGATATTAATTTAAGTGAGATTACAGACCAATATGTAGAGTATCTAAAAGAACAAGAAAGCTTAAATTTAGAAATTGCTAGTGAATTTTTAGTAATGGCATCTACTTTATTGTATTTAAAATCAAAGAAATTATTACCAAAACAAGAAGAGGAAGAAGAAGAATTAACAGAAGAAGAATTAATTAATAGAATAATTGAATATAAAAAATTCAAAGAAATTAGCAAAGTGCTAAAAAGTAATTATTTGGAGTTTTCAAATAGATTTTTCAAAGGAACAGAAGAAATAGAATTACCAAAACAAAAGCTAGAGAAAAATTATAAAAAAGAAATTATACCAGAAATATATAAAATATTAGTAGAAAGAAATAGTGTAAAATTAAATCAAAATGCTAAAAATATAGAAAAAATAGCCATTACAGATAATTACACAGTAGCAAGCAAAGTAAAGGAAATGTTTAAAGTTTTAGTAATACAAAAAAGATTTGTTTTTAATAAGCTATTTTCACTTAAGCAACATAATAGGCAAGAGGTAGTTACAGCATTTTCAGGTTTGCTAGAATTATCAAGAAGAAGCAAAGTAGAGACAATGCAAGAAAATTTATTTGGAGATATAACAGTACAAAAAGCAAAAAAATAGATATGTATAAATAAGAAAAAAATGGAAAAACTATGATAAGAACAATATCTGTTGTAAAATATGTTATTTTATATAACAGATAAAGGAGACGATATCATTGGTTTTTCTTTTTATTTTAATAGCTATTTTGCTAATTGGATTTATAATGTTTTTCTCAAAAATACAAATAGAAATAGATAATTTTAAATTTTGTTCAAATTCTAAAAGACATTTAAACAAAGACTATGAAATTATAGTCAAATTATATGTTTTAGGCCTTTTTCCAATCTTAAAAATACCAATAACCAAAACAAAATTAGAAAAAATAAAACTAAAGGAGAAAATTAAGAATATAGATTTTAAGGCAATAGAAGAAAACCCAAGATTAAATAAAAAAATTATTGAAGCAATAAAAAGTTTTAAATTTAGCATTTTGCATTGTAATTTATATATAGAAATTGGAACAGAAAATGCAGGATTAACTTCTATTATTGTTCCAGCAATTAGCACAATCATTAGTATAATACTTAGAAAAAAAGTAAAAAAAGTAAAAAAACAGAAATTTATTGTACAACCAATTTTTCAAAATCGAAATTTGGTAAATTTATCTTTTACAGGTATATTTGAAATAAAAATAAGCCATATTATTAATATAATTTATAGATTTTATAAAAAAGAGAAAGAAGGAGTGAAAGAATATGAGCGAACATCCAATAGAGGGGCTTATGATTACAGCTATGAATAGTATTCAAGATATGATAGATGTAAATACTATAATAGGAGAGCCAATTGAAACATCAAACAACATAGTAATTATTCCTATATCAAAAGTATCATTTGGATTTGCAGCAGGAGGAAGTGAGTTTAAAGGTGAAACAATAGATGAATATACTAAAAGAGAAAAAGAAGAAGCTATTCAATATCGTTTACCATTTGGTGGAGGAAGTGGAGCAGGTGTTACAATTAACCCAATTGCTTTTCTTGTTATACAATCAAACAATGTAAAACTAATGCCAGTTAATCATACATCATCTTTAGATAAATTATTAGATTATATGCCAGATTTAATTGAAAAGACAAATAATATGATGAACCGTTGTATGCAAAATAAAAAAGAAGAAACACAAAAAATATTAAAAGAAATGCAAAATAAGCATAATAAAAGTATGAAAAAAGAGGAAGAAGATAAAAAAGCGATTGAAAATAAAATTGAGAAAGAAATACAAAAAGTAAGAAAAGATAAAGAACCAGCAGTAGAAGAGACTTATGAATTTGAATATGATGAAACTATGGAAGATGAATAAAATGAGACAATAGGGACAGGTCTCATTTGTCTCAAAATTACAAAAATGGGACAGATGAGATTTGTCTTATTATTTTATAAAATGAGACAGATGAGACCTGTCCCTATTGTCTCAAAAAATGTTAGAATAGATTGACAATAATATTAGATTTGATATAATGAAATGCATAAAAAAACATATACTAAAAGCAAAAGAAAAAGTAGGAGTAGAAGTACTAGGAAGTTATGGAGACAAAGGGAAATTAGATTTAGAAGAACTTAATAATAATTTTAGGAAGAACATACAAGACTTAATATATCAAGGAAAAGCACTGACAGAAGCTAATAAAATAGAAACTCTGCCAGCCATTGTTGTAGTTAATGGATATAATGTAAAAATACATGAAAATGGTGATGTAGAATTATATGGTAATGAAATTTATATCTAGTAAACCACGAACAGATGGTACAAACAATCCTTATGATGTAACAGTATTTGATAGTAGAAGATATATAGGAAATACTGTTGTAGAGGCAGGAAATAACGAAGCAGATAAAGTATGTAATATTTATGATTTAGAGGGAAATGCTTGGGAATATATAGCAGAAAAAAATACTTACTACACTACCATTCCATTTGTCCCTAGAAGTGGAAGTTATTCAGAATTTCATACAAGACCAGCTTCTGAACGTTTTCTCAGCAATGGGAGTGCTTATGGAGATGGTTCTTTTCGACTAGTGCTTTATGTGATATAGAACAATGATTTCAAAAGTTTAGTGATAACAAGAGAACCACATACAAACAATTTAGTCAAAATCATAAATTTTCAAATAATTATAATATGATAGAAATAATTAATAATGAGATGGAGAAGTAAAAAAATGAATAAGATTAAAAGTACAAAAGGTATAACTTTAATATCACTTGTAATAACAATTATAATTCTTTTAATATTAGCAGGAGTAACAATTGCAACCTTAATGGGGAATAATGGTTTAATAAATAAAGCAAAAGATGCTAGTATAACAACAGATGTTGTCGAAACAAAAGAACAAATACAATTAGAATTAATGGGAAAATATAATGAAGATAGTACCTACACAAATGGAGATGTCATAGTTGCAGTAAAGAAAATTACGGGTAATGATATTGAAGAAGGGGTAGAAACTATAACCACAAAGAAAGGAAACACTGTAAATATTGCAGATTTGTGGATAGGAAATTCGAGTAATGGAACAGATGTAGAAGATTTATTTGATGAATCAGGAATAGAAGATGCAAAGCTACATATAGGAGACTTTATAAATTATTCAGCAGGAGAATGGAGATCCTCTGATATGACAACAATAGCAAATACAGGAGTTATACCAAATAATTCAACTAATAATCCATCAACTAGTTATCAATTTGGAGGATTTACAGTAGGCTCTAGTAGAAGTGAAAATGCTACTCCATATAGTACAAGTTATAATTATGTACAAGATAAGGCAACAAATAGTGCAATAACAGGATGGAGATTATTTGATGTAAATAATGGAGTTATGACACTAATATCAGCTGGTTGTCCTGAAGATTATTATCATCCAAATGAAACTAATTCAGCATATATAAGTGAATATATACTAACAGGAAACGAAAGTTTAAAAACAACATATCCAAGTCTTGGGCTTGGTACAACATATAAGGCAAGAAACTGGGATATGTATATTAATAGGGATTATAATGCAACAAGTGCAAGTATTCTTACAAAGGCTAAATTAGATGAGTGGTATTCTAAATATATAACAGCAAGTGCTAACACTTATACAAATACAACTTTTCAAAAAATTTATAAAACTAGTTCAGATTGTGTAAGAGATGGAATGTATGAATCATTAATAGATAACTACTCATATTATTGGCTTTCATCGGCTCATCGTAGCAATGACGTGTATGATGTAAACCCTAGTAGCGAGAGTGTGGGTGATAGCTATACTCATGCATTCGGAGTCCGTATTTTAGTTTCCCTATCTTCTAATGTCAAATTATCAGAAGAAGCAGTAGGTACAAAAACAGTAGTAAGTAGAAGTAATGAATATACATATAATGTATGGAATTTGATAACACAATAAAAAACTATAACAGAACAAAGAAGAATTAGTATATTTAGTAAAGGAAGATGTGAAATAGAAAAATTAATTTTTATTTCTAGACTTTTATAAAATCGTTTGATATAATAAACCAAAAACGAAAGTCAAGAGGAATAACAAATGATACGTTTAGTTGCAAGTGATATAGATGGAACAATTATTGGAGAAAGCAATAAAATAACAAATAGAAATCTAAAAGCAATTCATGACATGAAAAATTCTAATATTGATTTTACAATTTGTACAGGAAAGCCATATTGTATGGTAAAAAATTTTTGTGAAGATTTGCAAGCAAGTTATGGAATTTTTGGAAATGGAAATCAAATTATAGATTTGAAAACAGGTAAAGAAATTTATAGAAAAACTTTATCTACGGAAGATGTTCGCTTTTGTTTTTCTTTAGCTAAAAAAGAAAATCTACATATTCATTTATACACAGAAAATGAAGTAATTACACCAGAATTATTATATATGGATTTAAGGAATTTTGTTTTAAAAGATTCTATTTATCATAGTGATTTGAATTTTAAAATAGTTCCTAACATAGAAGAATATATTGAAAAATATAAACCAACAGTTTTTAAATTAGTTATATCAAGTCCTTACAATTTAATGGATTTGAAAACAAAATTAGATAAAGAAAAAAAATTAAGTATTTATAGAATAACAAAATCAAACCAATATAAAGATAAAATTATAAATAAAGAATATGAATATTTAGATATTACACCAAGCAATACAAATAAGAGTGAAGCTTTAGCTACTCTTTCTAAATACTTGGAGCTTTCTTCATCAGAAGTTATGGCAATAGGAGATAACCTAAATGATATTGATATGATTCAAAATTTTGGAATTGGTGTAGCAGTTGCTAATGCTTATGATGATGTAAAAAAAGTAGCAACATATACAACTATAAATGATGTAGAAAATAGCGGATTTGCAGAGGCAGTATATAAATATATTTCATTTTAGAATACTTTAAGTAACTGATTTAAGTATATCAATCATTAGAAAAAATAGTGTATATTATATAAAAATAAGGAGAAAAAAATAATGTATAAAAAAAGTGGTATTACATTAATTGCATTAATTATAACAATTGTAACATTATTAATTTTAGCAGGAGTTAGTATTGCAATTTTGACAGGAGATAATGGAATATTAACAAAAGCAAAATTAGCAGAGGAGCTTACAGTAAAAAAGCAAGAAGAGAATAACATATTAAAGCAATATGAAAGTTTACTAGAAATAGAGGGGAATAAAGAATTACCAAATAATACAGAAAAAACAGAAGCAGGAACAATTGTAAAATTACCTAATAATTGGTTAAGTGCTATACCTGATGAAATATCAACTGATAATGGTAGCATTATAATACCAAGTAAAAAGATAGCTAATGTATATGCAGTATCAGACGGAAAATCAAATACAATACCTGTGCCATATGGATTTTATTATGTAGGTGGAACAGTTAATAGTGGAGTCGTAATATCTGATAATGTAGCAGATAAAAATAAATTCAAAGGTCAAGAAGATGTACCAGCAGGGGCAAGTTATAATAGTGATGGAACAGTCAATATAGAAAATAGCGAATTAAGAGGTAATCAATTTGTATGGATACCATGTGAAGCCAAAGACTATGTAAAAATTGATTTTGGGCTACAAGCTTCAACAGGATGGGATACATCAACAAATACAGCAGAATTGGTACTAGTTGAAAAATATAATGGATTTTATGTTGGAAGATATGAGGCAGGAACTAGTGAAATAACATTAGAACAAAATATAAAATGGGAAAATGCATCAACAGGAAATGTAATTAATGGATGGGGATGGCAAAATCAGAATTATACATCAAGTAAAGTAATAGGAGGAAAAATAACAAGTAAAGCAGGAGAAATTCCATATTACCATGCCGATTATACAACAGCAGTAGAAATGTCAAAAAATATGATAAATACAGAATATGTAAGAAGTGGATTAATAACTGGAACAATGTGGGATGTTATGATAAGTTTTATGACAACTGACAACTATTCTGAATTAAAAAGTTCACCATGGGGAAATTATTATGATAATACAAATATTGTTTATACAGCAGGAAGAGGAAGATATTTAGCAGTAGATATAAACAATGGTTCAATTTCAAATGCAACAGTATCAGATGATAATTATCATTTTGGAATTAGAACAACAGCATCATCAGAAGGAGTAAAAAGAAAAAATATATATGATGTGGCAGGAAATCAATGGGAAAGGACTCAAGAATCTGCTTACATGACTAATAGTACGTATTATATAGATAGTAACCGTGGAGGAAGTTTTTTTGATTATTATACTCGATGTCCAATTTCTTATAGAGAAGCTCCACCATCAATCGAGACTCATACAACACGTGGTTTTCGACCAGCTCTTTTTATTAAATAAATATTGTTTTACAATGACATAACAAAGACAGAGTATTATTTTACATGCTCTGTCTTTGTTTGCTTGACAAATTTGTGCAAAAATATGTTGATGTTATCTATTTTAGATTTAACTTCTTAAAAGATCAATCCAAGAGTAAATAACTTTTTTTGACATAGTAAATAAATTAAGCTTTTCTACATCGTTTTTTGCAATAATATCAACAGTAGATAATAGCTTGCCATCTAATGAAAATGATATTTTTCCGAGTTTTTGACCAGTTGTAATAGGTGCTGTAACATTATTATCTAGTTCTAAATTTTGCTCTATATTTTTATCTTTACCTTTTTCAATCAATGTACCACAATTTTCAGCTAAAACTGCATCAACTGTGGTACGAGAACCTTTATTAACATTAATTGATTTTACAGTTTCATCTTTTTTTCCAAATTGATTAAAAGAAAAAGTATTATATCCATAATCTAATAATTTTTGAGCTTCAGCAAAACGAACTTTAGTAGATGGAGCTTTCATAATAACTGCAATTAATGATAAATTGTCACGTGTTGCACTTGCAGATAAATTATATAAAGCTAAACCTGTTGAACCAGTTTTTAATCCAGTAGCACCTTTGTAACTTCTAATTAATTTATTAGTATTAGTTAATTCAGATTTTCCATCACGTAAGCTATCTGTCCAAATAGTAGTATAATTTGTTATTTGGGGATGATTGTTTAGAAGTTCTCTTGACATTAAGCTAATATCATAACTAGAAGTAACATGACCATCTTCGTCTAAGCCATGACAATTTTTAAAAACTGTATCATTCATTCCTAAACTTTTGGCTTTATCATTCATCATTTGAACAAAAGCTTCTTCTGAACCTGCAATATATTCAGCCATTGCAACTACACAATCATTAGCAGATGCAACACAAATTGCTTTTAACATTTCATCAGTAGTCAGAGTTTCTCTTGGGTCTAACCAAATTTGAGAACCACCCATTGAAGCAGCATTCTCACTACAAGGGATAGAATCATTTAAAGTTATTTTTCCACTATCAATAGCTTCCATAATTAATAAAATACTCATAACCTTTGTAACAGATGCAGGTCGTAACTGTTCATGGCAATTATGCTCATATAAAACTTGACCTGTCGTTTGTTCAATTAAAATAGCTGACGCAGATTCTAAGTTCAAATTATTAGAAGATTTTTCAGCAGTTGCATTAACAGGTGTTGCATTACTAGACCAAACATATGTAGTAGTTTCAGCAAAAGTTTGAATGTTAAAAGAAACTATAATAGCAAATATACTAAAAATAATAATTGACAATTTTAATTTGTTCACAAAAACCTCCATTCGAGCAATATTATATAGCTCTATTTGATAATACAATATATTCAATTAGTTGTATATATATGCTAAAATGGGCGAATTTGTAAAAGCAAATTTGGCAAGTGAACAAAGATGAAACTGTAAAGTAATTTAAGTCAAAAAATTTAATCTGCTCCTTTTTTCTGTTATAGGAAAAATTAAAGATTTTCCTATAACAGAATACATTTCATAAAAAAATATAATAGATTTAAAAATAATTATATTGTTTTGATAGCAATTAATGTTATAGTAACACTAGAACCATCTGTTGAAGATAAGATTTTGACATCATTTCCAGAGTCATTTTTGAATTTTAGATCATAACTACCATAGGCAACAGCAGCATCTTTTCCTTTAGCAATATAAGGTACATAGTTGCTATGTGCATGTCTTTCTGTTATAACCAAAGTAGGAACACTTAATAAAGCATTATACAAAGTAGAGCTAATTTGACAATTTCCTCCACCTAAACCTTTCTTCTTATTTCCATTTTTATCAAAAATGTCAGCTTTTTGGTACCCTTTACTTGTAGAAGATTGACCTACTGTACCACAAAATGAAAAGGTTTCACCATTTTTTACGATAGTATCATTTAAAGTGTTACAAGTAATTGAAATATTATTTTGACGAGCAGCATCATTGGAATATATTTTTGTAGAAAAAGTTGCAATTTGTTCTTCTTTTGTTTGAGGAGCAGGAGTTGAAGTTGCATCTTTATTTTCTTGTGGAGTTTCATTGTTATTGTTAGTAGTATTTTGAGTATTTTCAGAAGTACTATTTGTAGATGTCTTATTTGCTTCATATTCAGCGGCTCCGTTTATCAGTTTCAGCATTTTGATTTCTAATATAAAAGAAAATTCCTAGTCCTACAAGTAAAATAATAACAATTGCTAAAATAATCCAAGTTTTTTTATTCATTTCTAATTTCAGTCCTTTCTAAAGCCAAATCTGCTTTAAACTTTAATTATCAAATTTAGTATAACCAAAAATAGCGAAAATATTGACAATTTTCAAAAATAAAAGTATAATTAGAATGTAGTATTTTTAAATGGATTTTGTTTTTGAAAGGAAGAAAAGAAATGCTAAAAAGAAATTGGAAAAAAATAGGAATGATAATTTTGATTGTAGCTTGTATTTTCAATGTTATGGGAAAATTAATCAATAAAACATCATTAAATAAAGAAATGCTATATTCAGCAGAATATATGCAAGAAGAACAACAAAACAAACAAAATCAAAAATAATACTTGAAAAATCAAAAAAAATATGTTATGATAGAAAACAGTCATATTATTTTAAACTTAAGAAAGAGGTGAACTTAAATGAAAGAGGGAATACATCCAAATTATAATCAAACAACTATAACTTGTGCTTGTGGTAATGTTTTAGAAGTGGGATCTACAAAAAAAGACTTAAAAGTAGACGTATGTTCTAAATGTCATCCATATTGGACAGGTAATTTAAGACAAGAAACAGTTGGTGGTAGAGCAGACAAATTCAAGAAAAAATATGGTCTTGCATAAGAATAAATCTAAAAAAATAAAAAATAAGCTAATTGTTAAAGTGAAGTCCAAAAAGTTCACTTTAACAATTAGCTCATTTTTTATATTATATGAAAGTTCTCCAAACTTCCTATAATATAAAGCGTTCCATAGAAAATTGCTTTGCAATTTTTGCGAGAAAACAAAGACAGACCATGTAAACTAGTTTAAAAGTCAAAGTTTTTTAATCATATTCCTTTTGTTAAAAAAGATTATATTTTGATTCAAAACACTTGAAAAATAACGTATTTTGTAATAAAATAGGACAAGAATAAAAAAGGAGAAACAAAAGGCATAATGGATAAAAAAGAAATGCAAAAACAATACATCAAAAAAATCAAAGAACTAAACCAAAACAAAAGCTTAAAATACACAATACTAACATTTGGATGTCAGTTAAATGAAAATGATTCAGAAAAATTATGTGGAATGTTAGAAGAAATGGGTTATCAAAAAACAGATAACCAAAAAGAAGCAGATATTGCTTTATTTAATACTTGTTGTGTTAGAGAAAATGCAGAAGACAGGCTTTTTGGTAAGTTAGGAGAACTTAAAAAGTTAAAAGAACAAAAAGGAATTATAATAGCAATTGGTGGTTGTATGATGCAAGAAAAGCATATTACAGATAAAATAAAAGAAAGTTATCCATTTGTTGACATTTTATTTGGAACACACACATTGCATAAATTCCCAGAAGATTTATATAAATCATTAAAAGAAAAGAAAAAAATAGAAGATATTATAGATATTGATGGAGAAATTCATGAGGGATTACCAATAAAAAGAGAAAGCAACATAAAAGCATCAGTTACAATTATGAATGGATGCAACAACTTTTGTAGTTATTGCATAGTTCCATATGTAAGAGGAAGAGAAAGAAGCAGAAATCCAAAAGATATAATAAATGAAGTAGAACAATTAGCAAAAAAAGGCTATCAAGAAATAACACTACTTCGGACAAAATGTAAATTCATATTTAAGGGTAGAATGTGAAAAAGGGATAGAATCTAGCAAATATCAAGATATAAACTCTTTTGCAACATTGCTAAAAGAAATTAACAAAATAGATGGAATACAAAGGATTAGATTTGTATCTCCACATCCAAAAGATTTTACAGATGATGTAATAGATGCAATTGCAACTTGTGATAAAGTATGCAAATTAGTACATTTGCCACTTCAATCTGGAAACACAAAAGTATTAAAAGAAATGAATAGAAAATACACAAAAGAGCAGTATTTACAGTTAGTAGAAAAAATGAAAGAAAAAATACCAAATTTGAGCTTATCCACAGATATAATTGTAGGTTTTCCAGGAGAAACAGATGAAGAGTTTGAAGACACTTTAGATGTAGTAAGAAAAGTAAAATTTGAGCAAGTATATATGTTTATATATTCTAGGAGAGTTGGAACACCTGGAGATAAAATGGAAAATCAAATACTAGAAGATGTAAAACATAAAAGATTTGATAAATTAAAAGCATTAGTAGAAAGTCAAATGGAAGAAATAAACAAAAAGTATGTAGGAACTGTACAAAAAGTTTTAATTGAAGGAGAAAGCAAAAATAATAAAGATATGCTAACAGGTAGAACTGATAGCAACAAAGTAGTTATATTAGAGGGCTCAAAGGAATTAATTGGAACAATGCAAAATTTGAAAATTGTTTCAGAACATATGTGGTATTTGAAAGGAGAAATCATATAGATGGAAAATTCCTATTTGGAAGAAATATTTACAAAACTAGAAAATGAAACAACTACTATACTAGAAGAAGCAAAAAAGTTAAATATTGACAGAAAAACATTAAGAGAAAGATTAAAAAAACAAAATGAAAGTAGATATAAAAAAATCGAGGAAAATAGAAATATAAAAAAACAAAGTAAATCTTCTGAAAGAATAAGAGGTAAAAAATTAGAAGAAGAGAAAAATCATATTTATCAAAAAAATATAAGACTATTAGAGGAAATTGGAATAGATGAAAATTTAAGACAACAACTTTATAGCTTACTTTCTCGAAATAAACATACTAAAATGACAAAGGGTACGTTTGTAGATAAGCTTTTACAAATGTTTTTACTTTTTATACTTGAAAGAAATAAGGGTTTAGAAGAAAAAGACATGGGATATATAACAAAAAAAGATGTTATAGATATGATTTTGCTAGAACCTAAAGTTATGACAAATGATGTAAAAAGAAAAATGAGAGCAAGGTTTGAGTATATAGACAGATTACCTTGGGCTACAAGAGAAAAAACTAATCAAATTATTATACAAGCTCCAGGTATATTTGATTCGTCACATGAAAGATTTGACAAGCAAATGATTATATTAAGCAATTTCTGGATTTTACAAAAAGGTGCTTATGTACAAGAAGCAAGCCAATATGTATTAGAAAATAAAGCAAATCAACAATTAAAGACATCACCAGAAAAAATGTATCAAAGATTAAGAAATCTAAAAGATAAGAAAAAGTCTAATATCTTTACAATAGAAGAATATGAAAAAGCTATTCGAGATAAAAGTATGGACGATGAAAACGAAGAACAATACATATTGCCAAATTATAACGAAAAATATGTAGAAAAATTCAAAAAAGAGATTAAGGAACAAATTAATAATAGTAAAAATATCGAAAAAGGAGAAAAATAAACATGGCAGAATATTCACCAATGATGCAAAGATACCTTGAAACCAAAGAACAATACAAAGACTGTATTTTATTTTACAGACTAGGAGACTTTTATGAAATGTTTTTTGATGATGCCATTTTAGTTGCAAGGGAATTAGAAATAACATTAACAGGAAAAGACTGTGGACAAGAAGAAAAAGCACCTATGGCAGGAGTTCCACATCATGCAGCAGATATGTACATTGCAAAACTTGTAAATAAAGGATACAAAGTAGCAATTTGTGAGCAACTAGAAGACCCAAAAAACACAAAAGGAATTGTAAAAAGGGGAGTTATTCGAGTTGTAACACCTGGTACAGTAGTAGACAGTAATATGTTAGAAGAGAGAAAAAACAACTATATCATGGCAATTTTTAAAACTGGTATTTACTATGGAATTAGTGTTTGTGACATATCAACAGGTGAATTTTATTCAGCAGAAATTAAAGATAACAACAATTTTCCTATGTTATTAGATGAAATAGCAAGATATACACCATCAGAATTGATTGTTAATTATATGATGTCAGACTGTACAGAAGAAATAAATAAAATAAAAGAAAGATTTGAAAACCTATATATAACCAAACTTGATGACAAACATTTTTCAAATAAATTAGAAAATTTAGCTTTAAGATTTAGCATATTAGATAACAATTCAAAACCAATTGAAAATTTAGAAGAAAGGCAATTAGCAATTAACTCCATTAATGCATTAGTAGAATATATTGAAGAAACACAAAAAACAACCTTAGACCATATCAACAAAATTGTAATTTATCAAATATCTAGGTATATGGCATTAGACATTAATGCTAGAAGAAACTTAGAAATAACAGAAAAATTAAGAGATAAATCAAAAAAAGGTACATTATTATGGGTACTTGATAAAACTTCAACATCTATGGGTGGAAGATGTCTTAGAAGATGGCTAAATGACCCATTAGTTGATGTTGTAGAGATTAATAAAAGATTAGATGCTGTAAAAGAATTAAAAGATGATGTTATTTTAAGAGGAGACATAGTAGACAATTTAAAAAAAGTTTATGACATCGAACGTTTAGCAGGAAAAATGGCTTATGGCAATGCAAATGCCAGAGACATGGTAACTTTAAAAAATTCATTATTAAAATTACCTGAAGTTAAAAGAGTTCTTACAAACACAAAATCGAAATTATTGCAAGAATTAGCAAATAATTTAGATGAATTGCAAGACATTTATCAATTAATTGATGGAGCAATTATAGATGACCCACCAATGACAATAAAAGATGGTGGAATTATAAAACTTGGATATGATGAAGAAATAGATACATTGAAAACTGCACAAACAGAGGGGAAAAATTGGCTTGTTCAATTAGAATTAGAAGAAAGAGAAAAAACAGGGATTAAAAACCTAAAAATAGGATTTAACAAAGTTTTTGGATACTTTATAGAAGTTACAAAATCTTATTTAAGTCAAGTGCCAGAAAGATTTGTTAGAAAACAAACACTTGCAAATGCTGAAAGATATATAACAGAAGAATTAAAGAACTTGGAAAATCAAATATTAGGTGCAGAAGAAAAAGTAGTAGGTTTAGAATATGATGCTTTTGTAAAAATAAGAGATGAAATTTCCAAAAATATCGAAAGGCTACAAAAAACAAGTGAAGTAATATCAAATTTAGATGTATTAACATCATTTGCAGAAGTTGCAGAAGATATGAATTATTGTATGCCAGAAGTAAATTCATCTGGAACAATCAATATAAAAAATGGTAGACATCCTGTAATTGAAAAAATATTAGGAGCAGGAACTTTTGTAGAAAATGACACATATTTAGACAAACAAGAAAATCGTGTATCAATTATTACAGGTCCTAATATGGCAGGAAAATCTACATATATGAGGCAAGTTGCCTTAATAGCTTTAATGGCACAAGTAGGAAGCTTTGTACCAGCCCAAAATGCACAAATAGGTGTAGTAGACAAAATATTTACAAGGGTTGGAGCATCAGATGATTTAAGCATGGGACAAAGTACTTTTATGGTAGAAATGATGGAAGTTGCAACTATATTAAAAGAAGCAACAAATAATAGTTTAGTAATTTTAGATGAAATCGGAAGAGGAACTTCCACATATGACCGGTTTATCAATTGCTTGGGCAGTTGCAGAATTCATAGCAGACAAAGAAAAATGTGGAGCAAAAACACTATTTGCAACACATTATCATGAATTAACTGAACTAGAAGACAAGCTAGATGGTATAAAAAATTATTCAATTGCAGTAAAGGAAAAAGGTGAAGACATTATTTTCTTAAGAAAAATTGTAAGAGGTGGAACAGATGAAAGTTATGGTATTCATGTAGCTCGTTTAGCTGGAGTTCCAAAAGTTGTTACACAAAAAGCAGATGAAATATTACGTTCTTTAGAAAGAAAAAATATTTTAACAGGAAAAAAACAAGAAAAACAGGATAAAAAGCAGGTTGATGGTCAATTTGATTTATATAACTATAAATTAGCTGAAATTGCACATGAAGTAGATAAAATAAACTTAAATGAATTAACACCAATTGATGCTTTAAATATATTAGTTAGAATTAAAGAGAAAATGAAATAATTTGAAAAATAAATGATAAAAAGGAGAGATTTTCTATGTCAAGAAACAAAAAAATCATACTATCAGCTTTATTACTTGCAATGTTAATTATACTATCAAGGTTTTTATCAATAAAAACCCCAATTGTAACAATAGGATTTTCATTTGTGCCAACTATGTTATGTGCTATATGGCTTGGTCCAAAATGGACACTTGCAATCAGCATACTTCGGAGATTTAATAGGAGCAACTTTGTTCCCATTTGGTTCATTTTTTATAGGCTATACAATAACAACAGGTGTTGCAGCATTAATTTATGGATTTTTATTATATGAAAAAGATGAAAATACGTATACACAAAAACAATTCACAATAAGGCTTATTTTAGCAAGTATATTAGTTACAGTAATTGCAAACATTGGTCTAAATACACTTTGGATAAGTATTACAACAGGAAAGGCATTTATGGTTTTAATGGCAACTAGAATTGTAAAAGAACTAATTATGATACCTATAAAGGTAGTTACAATACTTTTCTTAGAAAAAGTTTTAAGAAAACCATTTAACAAATATTTGAGGAGCGAAAATGATTAAATTAGAAAATGTATCTTATCACTATAAAAAAGAAAGTAAAATTTTAAAAGAAATTAATTTAGAAATTAAAGAACAAGAAACACTTGTTATAATGGGAAAAAATGGCTCTGGAAAATCTACTTTAGGAAAAGTGATTTCAGGAATTATTAAGCCAAAATCAGGAAAGATTTTGCTTGATAATTTAGATATGGCAGATAAAAAAAATAAAGATGAAATACATAAAAAAATTGGAATTGTATTTCAAAATCCAGAAAATCAAATTATCTTTAACAAAATAGAAGATGAACTATCTTTTGCACTAAAAGACTTGAAAAAAGAAGAAATAGAAAAAAGAATCAAGCAATCACTTAAAAAAGTTAAAATGGAAGAAAACATAGAACAAGATTTGTATGAATTATCTTTAGGTCAAAAGCAAAGAATTGTCATTAGTGAGGTAATTGCAAGGCTTCCTAAATATATTGTATTTGATGAGCCAACAACTATGATAGACAGTAAAGGAAAAGAAAAAATATATAAAATTGTAGAAGATTTAAAAAAAGAACATTATACAATTATATATATCACAAATATGGCAGAAGAAATCTTTTTAGCAGATAGAATAATAATTTTAGAAGATGGAAAAATTGTAGAAGAAATTAAAAAGCAAGACTTATTAGAAAAAATAGAATTATTTGAAAAATATGATATAAAAGTTCCAATACAAATAGAATTATTGCAAGAATTAAAAAAACGTGGAATTCAAATAAACTTAGAAAGTTACTCTGTTCAAGAATTAGCAAACAAATTAAAGGAAATAATTAAAAAATGAAAAATATAATCTTATTTTTAAGTTTTATTATATATGCAAGTATTATCTTTTTTATTAGTAATAGCTTGCTATTATGGATAATATTAGTTATAAACATTTTAGCTATGCTCATTTTTAAGGTAAAGATAAAAGGAGCTTTGCAAAACTTATTAAAAATTATACCTTTTATATTATTTACTGTTGTTGTTAATTGTATTTTAGATAGTTATGAATATGCATTTTTTATAGGAATTAAATTATTATTTGTTTGTAACATAACATATATATATTCAAAAACAACAACTGTAAGGGGGATAGCACATACAGTAAAGACTTTATGCAAGCCATTAAAAATTATCAAAGTAAACCCAAAAGAAATTGAATTAATGGTATGTATTTCTTTATCTATGTTACCAATATTAAAGGAGCAATGTATTGGTTTAAAAGATGCTTGTTTGGCTAAGGGAATTAAGTTTAATACTAAAAATATGAAAATTATATTGAGTAAATTGATGGTATCTATCATGAAGAGAGTAAATGATATAGAAGAAGCAATAATAGAAAAAGGGTATGGGGAGATGTAGAAGTATTTTATGAAATTTATATTAAAAGACATGTTTGCAAAATCAAGCAAGTCTTTTTTCTATTTTACAGACATATTCTTTTTAAAGGGAAGAAAATTGAAAATAATTTAAAAATTTTTCCTTAGGAAGGAATGTGATAAAAATGGGAGTTTTAGAAATTTTTTTACTTGGAATGAGTTTAGCAGCAGATGCTTTTGCAGTAGCAATTTGCAAGGGATTATCTATGAAAAAAATCAATTGGAAAAAAGCAATTATAATTGCTCTATATTTTGGAGTATTTCAAGCATTAATGCCAGCAATAGGACATTTTTTAGTTCATTCTTTCGAAAGTTTTGTAATAGAAATAGACCATTGGATAGCATTTATATTATTGAGTTTAATTGGTGGTAATATGATAAAGGAAGCCATTGATAAAGATGAATGTGAAAATTACAATGATAATGTGGATTTTAAAACAATGTCAGTTTTATCAATAGCAACAAGTATAGATGCTTTAGCTGTTGGAATAACTTTTGCTTTTCTTGATGTTAATTTGCCAAAGGCAGTTACAATAATTGGAATAATAACATTTATAATGTCATTAATTGGAGTTAAAATAGGAAATAAATTTGGTTGCAAATATGAAAAAAAGGCTCAAATATCAGGAGGTACAATTCTAATATTGATAGGACTAAAAATATTACTAGAACATTTAAGAATAATTTAATAAAAATATTGACAAGTGTTATATGGTGTTATATACTGTATGACATAGATACCTTTAACGAAGAAAGGGTTGGAATAAATTATGAAAATAATAATTAGTAATAGTAGTTCTGTTCCAATATATGAACAAATAAAAAAGACTATAATAGCTCAAATCCTAGATGGAGATCTAAATGAAGACGAATTATTACCATCTATTAGGGTATTAGCACAAGATATAAAAATAAGTGCAATGACTATAAAAAAAGCCTATGATGAATTAGAAAAAGAAGGATATTTAAAATCAATACAAGGAAAAGGAACTTTTGTATCACCTAAAAATACAGAATTTGCAAAAGAACAAGCACAAAAAGACATAGAAAAATATATAGAAAAAATTGTTAAAATTTCTAATAGGTTTAAAATAGATGAAAATGATGTAATTGAAATGTTTAAATTATTTTATAAGGAGAGTAAATAAATGGAAAATATTATTGAAATTAAAAACTTGAAAAAGAAATATGATGATAAATTTGAGTTAAGTAAAATTGATATAGAAATACCAAAAGGTGTTATTGTAGGTCTAATTGGAGAAAATGGAGCTGGAAAAACCACTTTAATAAAATCAATACTAAATATCATAAAAATAGATAGTGGAGAAATAAAAATATTTGGAAAAGATTATAAAAAAGAAGAAATATCTATAAAAGAAGATATAGGTGTAGTTTTAGACAATATGTTTTTCCCCGAATTATTAAATGCAAAAGACATAGACTCTTCTATGAAATATATATACAAAAATTGGGATAGCAAGTTATATTTTTCTTATTTAAAAGATTTTGGTTTGCCAGAGAATAAACCTTTAAAAGCTATGTCAAAAGGAATGAGAAAAAAGTTAGAAATTATTACGGCTATTTCGCATAAACCTAAATTATTGATATTAGATGAGCCAACAAGTGGACTAGATCCAGTTATGAGGTCTGAAGTGTTAGATATGTTTTTAAAATTTATACAAGATGAAGAACATTCTATATTGCTATCAACACATATAACAAGTGATTTAGAGCATGTAGCAGATGAAATTATATTTATTGATAATGGAAAAAAAGTACTTCAAAAGTCAAGGGATGAAATAATTGATAATTATGCTATTTTGAAATGTGATGTAGATTATTTCATAAATATTGATAAAAAAGATATTGTGACATATAAAAAATCAAAATATTCTTATGAAATATTAGTTGATAATAAAGAAAAAGCAAGCAGAAAATATAAAGAATGTGTAATAGATAAAATAACGCTTGAAGATTTAATGTTATTAGTAATTAAGGGGGAAAAAATATGTTAGGTTTAATAAAAAAAGATTTTTTACTTATAAAAGCTAATCTAAAATCATTAGCAATAATATTTGTTGTATTTATTATGATGATATTTCAAGGCTCATTTGATGCTACATTTGTAATGCCACTAATAGGGATAATGTTATTTATATCAACATTTAGCTATGATGATTTTAATGGATGGAACCCTTATGCAGTAACAATGCCAAATGGAAGAAAAAATGTAATAAGAGCAAAATATATAGCATCAATAATTTTAACAATTATATTAGGAATAGTATCATTAGTTATATCAATAGGAATTAGTTATATAAAAACAAATAATATTAATTTAGAAGAAATTATTAGCTCATTGATGGGAACTATGTTATCTTCTATTATTATAATTTCATTTCTTTATCCAATAGTATTTAAGTTTGGTAGCACTAATGGAAGAATAATACTTTTTGCAATTATATTTGGAGTGGTTTCAATTGTTGCTTTAATAGCTAATTTTGTAGATATAAATCCTGTTATAAATATGATAAATGGATTAAATAATTATTGGTTTATATCAATTCCAATAGTTTGCTTTATATTGTTGGATATTTCATACCTAATATCAAATAAAATATATATGAATAAACAATTTTAAAAAGTTAGAGGCAAAAACGATTTAATAAAGATGTTAAATATAGAAATTTTATTTGTGAAAAATACTACACAAATTCTAAATAATGTGGTACAATATTTAAAAAGTTTTAAAATTCATAAATATATTAACCAGTGAAAATAAAGGAGGAGATTTACCATGTCAGGACATAGTAAATGGCATAACATACAAGCCAAAAAAGGAAAAGCGGATGCTGCAAGAGGAAAAATATTTACAAAATTAGGAAGAGAATTATTAATTGCAGTAAAGGAAGGTGGACCAGATCCAGCTGGAAATTCAAAATTAAAAAATGTAATTGCAAAATGTAAAGCAGCAAATATGCCAAATGATACAATAAATAATGCTATTAAAAAAGCATCTAGTAGCAATGAAAATTATGAAGAAATTATATATGAAGGATATGGACCAAATGGAGTAGCAGTTATTGTAGAAGCAGCCACAGACAATAAAAATAGAACAGCAGCAGATGTTAGACATGCATTTGACAAATCAGGTGGAAACTTAGGAACAAGTGGATGTGTATCATATATGTTTAACAAAAAAGGAATTTTAATTATTGAAAAAGCAACAACAACTATGGAAGAAGATGAACTTATGATGCTTGCAATTGAAGCAGGTGCAGAGGATTTTTCGACACATGAAGAAATTTATGAAATTACAACTGAACCATCTGACTTTACAGCAGTTAGAGAAAAGCTAGAAGAAGCTAACATAGAGTTTTTAGAAGCGGAAGTTCAAATGGTTCCAACAACAACAGTTGCATTAGATGAAAAAGGCATAGAAAAAATGGAACGTTTAATCGAAAAGCTAGAAGATTTAGATGATGTTGCAAATATCTATCATAATTGGGAAGAAAATTAAATTGAGTTAATAAGAATAAAAGCGTTCCACAGAAAATTGCTTTGCAATTTTCGCGAGCGAACAATAGTGGGCTGATTGATATTCTCTAATTTTTATATGTAGTGTTCAGCCCACGTTTAATTGTTCGTCTGCCAAATTTGCTTTAGCAAATTTGTGTAGAATGTTTGATGTTATAGGAGAAATCTTTGATTTTTTCTATAACAGAACAAAGACGAGGCATGAAGAGTAATCAAAAAGGTCATAAAATTTTAATCATGCCTCTTTTGTTCTATAACTAAAAAGGAGAAATGTAAAATGGGACCAAAGAAAAACAGAAAAATAATTTTAATATTGATAATATCAATAATTTTGTTAATTTTATTAACAGGTTTAGCTTTTGCTTATTTTGCAACAGATATGTTCAAAAGCAATAAAGATTTGTTTTTTAAATATATAACACAAGTTGGAATTGATGAGCAATTAAGCCAATATTTTGAAAAGCAAAAAACAACACCATATCAAAATCAAGGAACATTTGAACCTAATATTTCAACTGAAAGTGGCCAAACAAAAGAATATGAAGCAGTTAATAATTTTAATATTAGTTTTTCAGGGCAAACTGATAAAATAACAGATAGTTTTGCACAAGACATTAATTTGAATTATTCGAATGATGTTACATTTCCTATAAGTCTTAGAAAAGTTGAAAACATCATTGGTTTGCAAACTGAATATATAGGAAGTAAATATATTGCAGTAGAAACAAACAGCCAAGATAATGAAGCTTTAGAATCTTTGGATGAAGAAATAGAAAAAATAGAAAAAGTAAAAAAACTTAGCAATTTACCATTTAGTAATGAAGAATTGAAGCAAATACAAGATACATATATAAATATAATAAATAATGAATTACAAGAAAGTCAATTTTCTAAAGAAGATAATGGATATAAATTAATAATAAATGGAGAGCAATTTAAAAATATATTAGTTAAAATACTAGACACTTTAAAAAATGACCAAAAAACTTTAGACAAGTTAAATGAATATTTAAAAGACCAAAAAAATTCAATAAAGCTAACATCAACTAATATTGACAATTACAAAAAAACTCTTGAACAAGAACAAAATGGAAATGACAAAACTTACGAAATTACAGTTTTTGCACAAAAAGATAAAACAAACAAAATATTAATATCAAATGATGAATTAATAATTACAATTGAAAAAGAAAAATCTGATGACTTTCTTAAATATAAGGTATCTTTAGAAGATAAAGATGAAAGTGGCAATTTAGGATTTTCTTTTAGTGCAAACTATACTGGATTAAGTGGATTACAAAATGTAAAAGAAGAATATATTATCGAAAGAACAGTTGACCCTAGTAAAAATATAATAAATAATGTACAAACAGCAAAAAATAATACAAAACTAAGTGAGGAAGAAGAATCAATTAGATTATTAGTAGCAGATACAATGATGAACAATATTGAAAACAATAGTGATAATAAAATTACAAAAGAAAAACTAGAAGAAGCTAAGCAAAAAGATGAATTAAAAAGCTTTGATAATATGGAATTTGAGCAAAAAGAAGAACAAATAGCAGTAACTTTTACAGACACAAAAGATGTTTTTGAAATTGATGAAAAAGGAAAAATAATCAAAAAGCCAGAGGAAAATAATTTAGTACAAAACAAAAATAATACAAGTGAAAAAATAACTACTAAATATCAATTTAATAATCAAATTGACTTTATAGAAAATGCAAATATAGAAGAGTTATCTGATAACAACTCAATGATATTAAATAATTATGAAGAAGAAAAAATTACTAACTTTTTAGAACAAGCAGGAGAAAGAATACAAAAGGTAAACAAACAACAAATGGAACAATTAGGATTAGAAGAATACCAAAATCCATTAATTCAAATGTTTTCTCCAGGATTAGGATTATTTATATATAATCAAGCTACTGACGTTGTAAATAATACAAACATTTCAGAAGCAGAAATAAATGCATTTAATAGCAAATTTGAAAACTATGAAAGCACAAACCTACGAGGTGTTACAGTAAAAGGTTTGCTATCTACAATTCAAACAAATAATGCAGTACAAAACAACAAAAAAATAGAAGAAATTCATTTTAATGGTGAAGAATATGAAGTAACAGACCAAAACATATCATTTTTAAAAGATAGTGTAGAATTAGAAACAACATATAGAGTAGAATTTGAAAGAGACGAAGAAACAGGAATAATATACAGAGCTGTCATCAACAAAAAATAAAATAGTTCTAAAATTTCAAAAAAGAACATATATTATAGAATAATATATGTTCTTTTTGTCGTGTTGGGGACGTTTCTTTTGGGACATTTTTATGTAAAGGAGAGAGGGATTTGAAAGATATAGAAGAGATTTTAAGATATTTTCCAAATTCAATTTATACATTACTAAAAAATACACTAATGCAAGATATAAATTTACAAAATGATTTGCAAGAAATAAGAATCAGAGTTGGAAGATTTATCTTACTAAAAACAAGACAAGCTGATATTATTATTGATTATCAAATTACAACAAGTGAAATTTTGCAAATACTAGAAAAACTTTGTGAAAATTCAATATATGCTTATAAAAATCAAATATGTGAAGGATTTTTAACGGTAAGGGGCGGACACAGGATTGGTATAACAGGAACTGCTGTTACAGAAGAAAACAAAATAGTCAATTTAAAATATATAACAAGCCTAAACTTTAGGATTGCAAGAGAAGTTATTGGATGTAGTAATCAGATTTTAGAAGATATTATTAATTTTGAAAATCATAGTATTTACAATACGTTAATTGTATCTCCACCAGGAAAAGGAAAAACAACAATGTTAAGAGATATTATTAGAAACATTAGCAATGGAATTGATAAAATACATTTTAAAGGTCTAACTTGTGGGGTTGTAGATGAAAGAGGAGAAATAGCTGCTATGTATAAAGGAGTACCTCAAAATGATGTAGGAATAAGAACAGATATAATAGAGAATATCAGCAAATCAAAAGGAATGAGAATGCTAATTCGTTCAATGGCACCAGAAGTTATTTGTTGTGATGAAATTGGTTCAAAAGAGGATATACAAGCAATTCGGAGAAGCAATAACAGCTGGAGTAAAAGGCATTTTTACAAGTCATGGAAAAAACATGGAAGATATAAAAAATAATACACAAATAAATTATTTAATAGAAACAAAACAAATAGAAAAAGTGCTTTTTTTATAAAAAATGTTCTAAATCAAAAACACCTTGAATATAATACATAAATGAGAAAGGAATGTAATAAAATGCAGATTATAAAATATTTTATATTATTTATCATATTGGTAGTATGCAGTCTAATAGGAAAATACTTGTCACAAAAATACGTAATACGAGTAAACGAATTAGAAGAAATGAAAAATGCACTAAATATATTTAAAACAAAAATAAAATTTACATATCAGCCTATTCCAGAAATTTTCGACGAAATAGTACAAGTTAGCAATCAAAATATTGGTCAAATATTTTATTTAGCAAAAGAAAAAATGAAAAGTGAAACAGCAAATATAGCATGGGAACAATCCATCGACGAATGTGAAAATAGTTTAATAACAGAAGACAAAAATGCATTAAAAACACTGTCAAAATTATTAGGACAAACTGATGTAGATGGGCAAATAAGTCAAATAGAAATAACACAAAAACTTCTCGAAAGTCAATTAAAAGAGGCACAAGAACAAAAAGCAAAAAACGAAAAACTATATGGTAAACTAGGAACAACAATAGGACTAGCCATAGTAATAATTTTATGCTAGGTAACCAACAAATATCGTACATATAAATAAAAGTTATAAATTTTACCATTCAAATTGTTTTAAAGAATTTAAATAAAGAAAGGAATGAAAAATATGGACATAAACTTATTATTCAAAATAGCAGCAATAGGAATACTTGTTGCTGTACTACACCAAGTATTAGTAAGAGCAGGAAGAGAAGACCAAGCAATGATGACAACATTAGCAGGTCTAGTAATTGTTCTAACGATGGTAATCAAAGAGATAAGTGGACTATTCAACACTGTACGAACAATCTTCAACTTATAATTTGGGCATAATTGGGACAGGCACTGAATGGCCCAAGATGAATTCTTTTGATAGGATAGATAAGTTATGTGTAAGAAAAATAGGATTGAAGGAGGTCAATAGGATAATGGAAATTATTAAGATAATTGGAATTGCTCTTGTTGCTCTCATTATAATTATTTTATTGAAACAGTATAAACCAGAATTTGCAATTTACATTAGTTTGCTAACAGGTGTATTGATTTTGTTTTTGGTAATGGACGAGCTTAAAGGAATTATTGCATTATTACAGTCACTTGCTAGCAAGGCATCAATTAATGGAAATTTTTTGACTTTATTAATAAAAATAACGGGAATTGCTTTTTTATCGGAATTTGCCGTTAGTGTTTGCAAAGATTCTGGAGAAGGAGCTATTGCTAGTAAAATTGAAATAGGTAGCAAAATTATAATTATATCAATGTCCATTCCAATTTTATCTAGTTTATTAGAAATAATTCTAAAAATTTTGCCATAATGATATTGTAAGTATGTGATTTACATAAAAATGTCCCAAAAGAAACGTCCCCAACATACCATTTTTAAAAGGAGTACAAATGAAAAGGTTAAGAATTGTTATATTGTTTTTTGTAATTATTATATTGTCTGTTACTAAGATTTATGCTAGCCAAGATGATATGATTAAGGAACAACAAGAGGAGTTTGGAATACAGAATTTTTTGAAGAGTTCTAAAGAGTATATGGGTGAGTTTTTTGAAGATGTTGATGTTAATGATATTTTGCAAGATGCAATGAAAGGAGAGGTTGATAATGGGAGTTTAGCAAAGAGATTTTTGGGTTTATTGGGTAAAGAGTTTGTAACTTCTATAAAAGCATTGGGAAGTATTTTGGCAATTATTGTGATACATAGTGTTTTGAAGTCTATTAGTGAAAGTTTAGAGAATGATAATATTTCTAAATTGATTTATTATGTGCAATATATATTAATTATTACTATTGTTTTAACAAATTTTTCAGATATTGTAAAAATGGTACAAGATACAACAACTAATCTAGTGGCTTTTATGAATATGTTAGTTCCTCTTCTGATTACTTTGATGATGTCTACGGGAAGTATTGCAACAAGTGGTGTGATTGAGCCTATTATCTTATTTATGATAAATTTTATTGGAAATATGATACAAGATGTTTTGCTTCCACTTATTATGATTTTTGTAGCTTTAGTGATACTTTCAAAACTATCAAGTCAAGTAAAAATAGACAAGTTGTCTAAGTTTATGAAATCAGGAATTGTATGGTTTTTAGGAATTATTTTAACTATATTTGTAGGAGTAGTTTCGCTAGAGGGAACAATGTCAAGTAGTGTAGATGGAATAACTGCTAAAACAACAAAAGCAGTAGTAAGTAGTGCAATACCAGTTGTTGGGAAAATTTTGGGAGATGCAGTAGATACTGTTCTTGGATGTGGAATTATTTTGAAAAATGCAATAGGACTAGTTGGAGTTATTATAATATTAGGAATATGTATTGTACCAATTATTAAATTGGCATTGATGACTATTTTGTATAAATTGTTAGCTGGAATTACTCAGCCAATTGCAGATGAAAAAATAACATCTCTTTTGGAACAAATTGGTGACATTTTTAAAATGTTTTTGGCAATTTTAAGTAGTATTTCTTTTATGATTATAATTGGAACAACATTAGTTTTGAAGATTTCTAATAGTGGAATGATGTATAGATAAAGGAGAAAAATAAAAATGATAGAATTTATGAGCTCTTGGGTAAAAAGTCTAGGTTTAACAATTGTTATTGTTTCTATTTTAGAGATGTTACTGCCTAATAATAAAACAAAAAAATACATAAGAGTAGTAATGGGAGTATATGTATTGTTTAGTTTGATTTCTCCATTTATTAGTAAAAAAGATAGTTTAAATCTAAACGAAATAGACTTTGAAAACTATGCAACAAGAGAGACAAGCACAACTTTAAATCAAAGTTCAATGGAAGAACGAATAAAGGAACTGTATATACAGGAAATGGAAAAAGACATTTCTAAAAAATTAAAAGAGATGGGCTATGTAACGACAACTTGCAAAGTAAAAGCAAAAATATCAGACAATGAAGAAGAAACAAAAATAAATAAAATAAAGATAAAAGTACAAAAACAAGAAGTAAAAAAAGAAGAAAGTGTAGAAAACCAAGTGGTAGCACAAATTCAAAAAGTAAAACCTGTTAATGTAAAAGAAAATCAGGAAGATAAAACAACAGATGAAAAAGATACAAAAGTAAATAAATCGGATATTCAAAACATTAAAAAGTTTTTAATAGAAGAATATGGGGTGAATGAAAAATGTTTAGAGATAAATTAAATCAAATTTTTAAATTAAATTCAGAAGATGATGGGGGAAATAATAAAAAGAAAATTGAGAATTTAGTTTTCTTTGTAGTATTACTTATAATAACAATTGTTATTATAAACTTAATTTGGAATGGTAAGAAAAATACAGGAAAAGAAGAAAATAGCAGTAGTTCTAAGCAACTGGCAATGAGCAATAATACTACAAACAAGATAGATACTAGTACTACACAATCAGATGATTTGGCAAAGCAACTAGAACTAATACTTAGCAAAATTCATGGTGTTGGGGATGTTAATGTATTTGTCAACTATTCTCAGACAAGTGAGGTAGTTGCTATGTACAATGAAACTACAAAAACAAGCAATACAGAAGAAAACGATACATCTGGTGGAATTAGGAAAATACAAGAAACAGACAGTCAAAAAGACATTATATATCAAGAACAAAATGGAGAAAAAACACCCATAACACAAAAAGTTATTCAGCCAAAGGTTGAGGGAGCAATAATAACTGCAAAAGGTGCTGGAAACACAGAGATAAAGGCAAATATAATACAAGCAGTGGAAGCAGTAACAGGACTTGCAACACATAAAATTCAAGTATTTGAGATGAATTAATGTATTTTGGCTAAAGTCCCAAAATACATTAGATAGGAGTGAATGTAAATGAAATTATTTAAGAAAAATCAAGTTATTATTTATGTAATTGTATTAATGTTAATGACAGCAGGTTATTTAAATTATACGACAAATACAAATAAGCAGGCATCTTTGGAAACAGCCATGCAAATAGAGGCAAGTGATGATATGCAATTAGCAGATATTGGAGATGCAACTTTAGTAAATAGCAATGATGTGGTAGAAGAAAAAAAAGAAAGTACTGAAAATTTGGACACAAATACTAATACTTCAAGTAATTCTAATATAAATAATGAAGTTAATATTCAAGATACAAAAAAAGATGATGAAACTGTACAAACAAATAGTAATAATGGTAATGATTATTTTGCTAAGTCTAAATTAGAGAGGGATACAATGTATTCACAGATGTTAGAAACTTATGAAAAGGTGTTAAATAGTAGTAATTCATTAGAAACACAAAAACAAGTAGCTACACAGGAAATTCAAAAAATTAATGAAACTAAAAATAGTATTATGATTTGTGAAAATTTAATTAAAACAAAAGGATTTGAAAAAAGTATTATTTTTGTTAATGGTGATAGTGTTAGTGTAATTATTGGAGCTAGTGAGATTAAGCAAGACGAAGTTGCTCAAGTTCAAAATATTATTTCAAGAGAAATGAAAAAAGAAGTTGAAAATATACATATTGCAACTAAATAAGGGCAAAAAAATAAGCCCTTATTTTTTTAGGCAATATTCTTGGTCATTTTTCTAATATATTCTCCTATTTCTTCATTAGTCAATTCTAATTCTGTGATTAAATTCCTAAGAACATCTCTTCTTGGTATGTCTTCTTCATTATCTATTCTAACATATTGCCTTAAGCTAATACCAAGTAATTCTGACATCTGCTCTTGGGTGTATTTCTTGAGTTTCCTTTTTTCTTTTATCATAAAATCACCTTATATTTAAAATCATAACCATTATTACATAAATTAGATAATAATTGTATTGACATTTTAAGACATATTTAATGAAAAGTATAAATAATATTTTATATAAAATGCTATGAAAAAACATCAAATTATGATATAAATATATGTAATAAAAATTTGGAGGTCTAAAATGAAAAATAAACTTGTTATTTTTGACTGGGGAGGAGTAATAGAAAGTCATAGAGAAAGCGAATATTGTGTTAATAAGGCTAGAATTAATTTAATAAAACATTTTAATAATGAAATAAAAGATAAAGACTTACTAAAAAAAGAAAGAACTATTTATATTAATAATAAAATGGGCGAAAGAAATGATGTGACTACAAACTGGTTTAATGAGTTAAAAAAAGAATTTAGTTTAAAATGTAGTTATGAAGAATTTTATAGCTTTTATTTAAAAGAATTCGATAAAGTTGAATATTACAAAGATGTAGTTCAATATGCACACACTTTAAAACAAATATGTAAAATAGGTATTTTATCTAATTTATCTTCGTTAGATAAACAAAGATTAGATAAGCAAGTTGATTTAAAACAATTTGATTATGTATGGCTTTCATTTGAAATGAACTGTCGTAAACCAAATAAAAGAATCTACGAAATGGTTGAAAAAGAATGTAAATTTGAAAATAAGAATATTTTATTTATAGATGATTGTAAAGAAAATATAAATGTTGCAAAAAAAATGGGGTGGAATACCTGTAATGCTGATGGACATGAATTGTATAAAATAAAAGAAAGCATTAGTAAATTTTTAGAAAAGGAGATTGATTAATTTGAAAATAGGAATAGATGTAGATGGAGTAATAATTGATTATGAGAGAGTATTAAGAGCTTATGGAGATTTATATGACTTCATAGAACTAAAAAAAGAGGGAATTATTAATAGAAATGAACATCTTTTAAGAAACAGATATAATTGGACAGAAGAAGAAAGAATAAACTTCGTTAACAATTATTTTCTAAAGCTTTCAAAAAAAGCAACACTATTACCAGCTGCAAAAGATGTAATAAAGATGTTACAAGATGAAAAACATGAATTTATTATAATATCTGCAAGAGGTGGAATGATAGAAGAAATAAAAGATGTTGCATTAGAGCAATTTAAAGAAAATGATTTAGAATTTAGTAAATATTATTGGAAACAAGAAGACAAACTAGAAATAGCCAAAAAAGAAAATATAGATTTTATGATTGATGACAATTATGAGATATGTAGAAAAATGTCAGAAAATAAAATAAAAACAATTTATTTTAGAGATAAGGAAATGAATAAATTAGAACAAAATCAATATTTAAAAGAAGTTAGCAATTGGGGAGAAATATATAGATATATTAAAGGGGCAGAAAATAAATGAAAGATATAGAATTAAAAGACATAGAGCAATTTTCTAAAAAATATAGTCAATTACAAGAAAATAAACAAATAGAAGAAAAAATAAAAAAATATGGCTTAAATGCAGTTTGTATAAATAAAAATATTATTGAACAAAACCCAGCAAGTTTTAATATTGAACTATCAGAAACAAAAAGATATGACCAAAAAAACAGTCTTAGATGTTGGGCTTTTGCAGGAATTAATGTAATTAAACGTAATATGGCAAACAATTTAACTATAGACATTATGAATTTTGAATTATCAGACAATTACATTGCTTTTTTTCATAGACTAGAAAAAAGCAACACAACATATGAAAAAATAATTAATACGAAAACAATAGATGAAAATAAAATTGTTAAAAATGGTATTTTAAAATACCCTATTAATGAAACTGGAAATTGGCAAACTTTTGTTGAAATTGTTAAAAAATATGGACTTGTACCAATGAAAGTTATGCCAATAACAATAGAAGGACAAGATGCCAAAAGAGTAGACAATTTATATGCAGAAACAGTAAAGAAAAATGCACTTTTATTATTAGAATTAAAAAAGCAAAATAAACCAAAAGAAGAAATACGAAAACAAAAAATGAAAATGTTAAATGAAAATTATGAATTTCTATCAAAAGTTTATGGAGAACCAGTAAAAACTTTTGATTATCAATATGTAGATAAAAATGGCAATAAAATTAGTTTGAAAAATATAACACCGAACCAATTTGTAGAAAAATTTTTAAGTATTGATATAGAAAATTTTTTATTCATATCAAATGTTCCAGAATGGAATAGAAAGTATGGACAAAAATTTAGAGATTTTAAAAATATTAATATATATAAAATAAAATATGTAGAATTCTTACATATATCTTCAAAAGAATTAAAAGACCTTGCAATTAAGCAGTTAAAAGACAATATCCCAGTAATGATAGGCATTTATACAAAGAAATTTGAAGACAAGGCATCAGGAATTTTAGATACTAGATTATATGATTTTGAAAAATTAGTAAACTACAAAAAATTATCAAAAGAAGATGGAATGTCAGTAGGAGATATTAATTTACATCATTGGATGACAATAACAGGGGTGCAAATTGAAAATAACAATCCTAAAAGATGGAAAGTTGAAGATAGCTATGGAGAAAAAGAAAAAGTAAATGGATATTATATTATGAATGATAATTACTTTGATGAATATGTATTTACAGTAATTATACATAAAAAATATTTATCACAAAAACAATTAGAATTATATAATCAAAAAGATTATATTAAGCAAAACTAATCATGGGAGATACAAAACAATGAACTTAAAACAACAAATTGAAAGTTACAAACCATATAACGAACAAGAAGAAAATGACAAACAGTTAATGTTAAAATATATAGATACCTTTGAGGATGTCTTAACAAGAGAAAACAAAATGTGCCACTTTACAGCATCAAATTGGATTGTAAACAAAGAAAGAACAAAAGTATTAATGATTTATCATAACATTTATAAATCTTGGGCATGGACAGGTGGACATGCAGATGGACAAAGCAATTTATTAAAAGTTGCATTAAAAGAAGCACAAGAAGAAACGGGACTAGAAAATTTAAAACTATTAAGTGAAGAAATATATGGACTTCAAATACTTACAGTAGATAGTCACATAAAAAAAGGAAAATTTGTACCATCGCATTTACATTTAGATTGTTGTTTTTTACTAGAAGCAGACGAAAACCAACCATTAAAAATAAAAGAAGATGAAAATAGTGGTGTAAAATGGATTGATATTGATAAAGCAATAGAAATTACAAAAGAGGAAAAAATGAAACCAATATATAAAAAATTAAATAAGAAACTAAAAGATAGAGCAATATAGTTTGTATGTAGCTTCAGAGCGAAGTGGGAAAGGAAAGATAAAAATGCAAAAAGAAGTAAAAGATAGGAATCCCCAAATATTTGGGTATAGTATATGGAGAATACTTGCATACTTTATTTTGTATAGTGTAATTGGGTATCTCATAGAAACCATATTTGGAATTATAACAAAAGGAACTTGGGAAAGTAGACAAAGCTTTTTATATGGACCATTTTGTGGAATTTATGGTGTAGGAGCAGTTATAATGATTTTATCACTTCAGCATTTTAACCAAAACAATAATAGATTATTCATAGGTGGATTTATAGTAGGCTCAATTGTAGAATATATCATAAGTTGGTATGGAGATATATTTTTACATGTAAAATGGTGGGATTATTCTGATATGCCACTAAATATTAATGGCAGAATATGTGTATTTTTTTCAATATTCTGGGGACTTTTAGCAATTTACCTAATATCATATGTAAATCCTAAAATAGATAGATTAATTAATTGGATAAAATCAAAAATATCATCTAAAAAATTAAAAACATTAACAGCAACAGTTACAATACTTTTATTATTAGATTGTTTATTAACAGGTTATGCATTAGAGTTTTTTATAGTTAGAAAAATCCACGAAAAAGATATACAAGTAGCTTATAAAGAAGAAATAGACAAACTTTATAATAAAATTTATAATGATGAAAAGTTAAGTAAATTTATAAATAAATTTTGGGGAGACAAAAAGATGATAAAGACATTTCCAAACTTAAAAACTATGGACAAAGAACGGAAATATTGTTTATTTTGATTGTTATGTAGGAGATATAAAGCCTTATTATTACAAATTTCACTTTAGAGAAAATAGTATATTCAAAAAAGAGAAATAATGTCAAAATTTGCATTATTCTCTTTTTTTCTTGCTACCTTATAATAAAAAATATGGCGAATAACACATATCAAAAGAAGATAAAGAAGATTTTTAATTTGTATCTTTTGTAAAATTTTGAAACTTTTTGGCAACATTTAACGATTATATAATAAAGGGGGAAGAAATTTGGGTACTCGGATTAACAACAAAAGATTTTGAAGAAATATACAAAAACACATATAAACAAACATTAAAATTTATAATAGTAAAATGTAATAATATAGATGATATTAACGATATAATACAAGATACATATATAGAATTACTGAAAATAATAAAAAAGAAACAACCACTAGAAATAGATAATCTTGATAGCTATATTTTAGGAATTGCAAACAATATAATAAAAAGGCACTACTATAAAAAGAAAAAAGAAAATATAGTTTACTATTATTCAAAATACGAAAATGATATAGAACTAGAAATAAAAGATGATTTCGATTTAGAGCAAGATATTATTACTAAAGAAAATGTATCACAAGTATGGGAATACTTAAAAAATAAAAACATTGAAGTAACAAAGATTTTTTATTTATATTTTGCGTTAGGTTTAAAAATATCAGACATATCAAAAGAACTAGAAATGACAGAATCAAATGTTAAAAATAAGATTTATAGAACCTTAAAAGAATTAAAAAAATATATACAGAAAGGATGTGAAAAGTATGATTAACAAAGCCTTTAGTGAATATATGGAACAAATAAACAATATGGAAACTAATTATAAAAAAATTATATCAAAAAAGAAAGGAGTGGTTAAAATGAAAAAGAAAATCTTAAATATTGCAGCAGTATTTCTAGCAGTTATAATTCTAGGAGTTGCATCTACACAAATTTATGCAAAAATCCAATGGGACATTCAATTTAAGGAATATCAAAATAGGGAAGTAATAGAAGCAAAAGCAAACATAGAAGAACTTATAAATATGGAATATGTTAAACAAGACGGAATTAGTGCTAAGGTGGATTCTATTATACTAACAGATGATTCATTTGACGCAAATATTAGTTTCAAATTTGATGAAGATAAAGTTGTAAATTCAGAGACATTTGGTTATGGGTATGCAATTTATGATGAAAACAAAAACATTTATCAAATATTTTCTAGGATGCATTTAGATAATAGCCAAAAATTTGACAATACAGTGCACTTTATTTATAAAGAACTAGGTATTGACTATAACAAAAAAGATATTTATGCAAAAATATTATCAGATAGTTCAGGTATTAGTAATTTAGAAACAAATGCAGAAGATAAAACTATTGTAACAAATGTTAATTTAAGAGCAACAGATAACTTTCCAATAAGCAAAAAAATTTACATCAGAATTTTTGATTTAGGTTATGTAATGCTAGATAGCAAAACAAGAACTACTGAAAACTTTACAATATCAGATGCAGAATGGATTTTTGAAATTGATGTACCAGAGAAATTAAATGATAGAAAAACAGTAGAACTAAAACTTGAAAGTGAAATACCAGGAATAGAAATACAAAAACTTACCTTAACAGAAACTGGAATGGTATTAAAATTCAAATCAGAAGAATATTTAGAATTAATTTCAGCTGGAAAAGATATGAATGGAAATGAATTTTTAGAAGCATGTAGAAATAAGTTGAACATAACAGATGGGGAGGGTAAAGTGTATCAAGAGCTAGGAGCTGGAACAACTGGAACAGATAGAGGCTTTAAAATTACTTTAGATGCAAAAAAAGAAGACTTAAGCAAAAAGTTGTATCTAAATTATAATAACTATACAAGAGAATTGATAGAAAAATAAGGGTTACACAATATAAGATTTAGGGTTATTTTATAGCCTTAAATCTTTTTATATTATAGGAAAGTTCTCCGAACTTCCTATAATATAAAGAGTTCCACGAAAAAATTGCAAAGCAATTTTCGTGGGCGAACAAAGACGTGGCATGAAAAGTTATCTAAAAGGTTATAAAATTTTAATCATGCCACTTTTGTTATATTATAGGAAAGTTCTCCGAACTTCCTATAATATAAAGAGTTCCACAGAAAATTGCAAAGCAATTTTCGCGGGCGAACAAAGACGTGGCATGAAAAGTTATCTAAAAGGTTATAAAATTTTAATCATGCCACTTTTGTTATATTATAGGAAAGTTCTCCGAACTTCCTATAATATAAAGAGTTCCACAGAAAATTGCAAAGCAATTTTCGCGGGCGAACAAAGACGTGGCATGAAAAGTTATCTAAAAGGTTATAAAATTTTAATCATGCCACTTTTGTTCTATTATAGAAAAAGTCTATGATTTTCTTATAAAAAATCAACATATTATATTTGTTTTTTCATATAATATATTAGGTGATTTTAAGTGAAAATTTTTATAATTCCTAAGAAGAAAATAGGTATTAGTTGTTTTATAATGTTCTTGTTAATAATAATTAGTTGTTTATATTTTGACTTTAAAAATAAAGAGACTCTAGCAATAGAACTGAGTACTAATAGTATAATATCAGAAGAATTTAAAAATAAAATGAAAAATTTAACTAAAGAAGAGGAAAAAGTTGCATATCTTACTTTTGATGATGGACCAACTATTTCAACTACACCTAAAGTTTTAGAAATTTTGAAAGAAGAAGATGTAAAAGCAACTTTTTTTGTTATTGGTAAATATGTAGAAAAACATCCTGAAATTGTTAAGCAAGCTTATGAGGAGAAACATTATATTGCAAACCATGGATATAATCATAATAACTCTATGTTATATAAAACAGAAGAAAGTTTTATAAATGAAATTAAAAAAACAGATGAAGCAATAGGAAAGGCAATTGGAATAGAGAATTACTGCTCACATGTATTTAGGTTTCCAAATGGTTATATGTCACCACAAAATAAAGCTAAAAAGAAAAAAGCAAGAGACTTGCTTTCAGATATGAATTATACATATATTGATTGGAATTGTCTAAATAATGATTCTGTAAAAAGATATAGTAATTCACAATTATTAAATAATTTGAAAAATTCTGCTAAAAATAAGAATACTCTAGTAGTTCTAATGCATGATACTAAAGATGTAAATGATAGCTCTAAGGTATTAAAGGAATCAATTGAATATTTGAAATTGCAAGGGTATAGTTTTAGGAATTTTTACGATTTAATATTTGAAAAATAGAAATTTTTGTGTTATACTGTAATTACATAATGTAGAAAGGGGAGTAAGACATGGGCAACAATGCGTGGTCCTATAATGCGAAAGAGCGTTCTTTCACATTACGGGCAAAAAAATGGAGTTTCACAGATGTAGCTAAACTTTTGGACAAAGATATAAATCGTCCTCAAAATATCAGCTTCAAATGTGCAGTTCATGAAACGTTTGGCCTCGTTTGCACAATTTATTGTGCAAATGAGCAAGACTTCGTGCAGATGAAGTCAGAACTCGAAAGAGTTCTGGAATAAATCTGTACCTCCCACCCTAGAACAAGTTCTTTTAGTTCTGGGGTCTTTTTTTTGTTGTATAGGTAGTAAAATCTTTGATTTTTCTTATACAACAAAAAATATTCTACTAAATTTACTTTAGCAAATTTAGTAGGCGAACAAAGAACATTAAATGTATTATATATTATATTTGGTTAAAGTAATAAGTTCTATTACTATAAAAACAAGATAACTGCAAACAATTCCTGCTGGAATTTTAAAACCAGTTGTTTTATATAATTGTAAAAAGCTCACACAAAAGTTAAAAACTTCACTTATAATTATAGCTAAAAGATATCCTGTTAAACCTAAAGATGGTACTAAAAAATATAAAATGCAAATAGTTAAAATTAAATCTAAAATATTACAAACCATAACCCAAAATTGTTTATTTAAACCTTTTAATATACTATCTAATATATTATCTTGGTACATGAATAAAATAAGAGGAGCGAGGATTTTTATATATTTACCACATTCTATATTTTTAAATATCATTAAACTGATTTGATTTGCAAATAAAAAGAAAATTATTGAAATGCAAATAGAGAATATACTTGTGAGAAAAAATACTTTTTTACAAATTTCTAATATTCTCTTTTTATATTGTTTAGCATTTAGACTTGTAAATTCTGGAATTAATAAATTACTAAAAGATGTGATAAATACATTTGGAAACAAAAGAAGTGACATTGTCATTCCATTAATTTTACCATATTCTGCTAATGCTATGCTATATGGAAAGCCAAACAATACCAATCTATTTGGAATAATAAATTGTTTTAAAGTTGATAATCCAGAACGTATGTAAGAAGTGATTGCAACAGGAAATGTGATTTTTAAAATTTTTTTCTTAAAAGTAATTGTAGTAATAGAGCGTTTACAATATTTAATTTTATCAATTTTATATAAAATAACCATAAAACAGCAAGAAAAAATTTCAGAAATAACATCTGCTAAAATTAAACAAATACAAATATTTTCTACATTTTGATTTTGATTAAAATGTAATAGTAATATACTAATAATTATTTTTATTAGTAGTTCTAAGCATTGAGAAATAGCACTTTTATATGCCTTTCTTACAGCAGAAAAATAACCATTTATACAACTTGAAATACTAATAAAAGGTAGTCCTAAAGCAATAAATAAAATAGGAGTAGAACTAACCATTGAATTTAGCCAATTTTTAGATATTATTTCAGAAAATAATAAAATTAAAAAACAAGTTCCAACTCCTAAAACTAAAGAAAAAATTAGGCAACTTCTTACAGCTTTTAATCCATTAAAATAATTTCCTTTTGCAAATTCTTCTGAAACAATACAAGTACAAGCTAAACTCAACCCAGTAGTTGCTAAAGTAATAGCAAATATGTATACAGACATAACAAGACTAAATACTCCTATTGCTTCAGAGCCAATTTTATTAGATACATATAAATTAAAAACCATTCCTATACTTTTCATAACAAAAGTAGTTATTGTTAAAATAAATCCATTTATAAAAAAGATTTTTGTTTTTTTCAAAATATCACCAATTAATTTTATTGAGTTTTTAATAACAATATGTATAAACAAAGAAAAAATATATAAAATAGATTTCAAAATTTACATAATTTCATATTATATATAAATATAATTTGAAAGGGGGAGTAAAAAGTTTTGGATGTAAAAGGTAAAAAAATAGGATTTGTACTTACAGGCTCATTTTGTACATTTCAAAAAACTATTCCTAAAATGAAAGAATTAATAAAAAAGGGAGCCGAAATAGTTCCAATAATGTCATATAACGCTTATACTTTAGATACAAAATTCGGAAAAGCTAAAGATTTTATAGATGAAATACAAAACATAACTGGCAAAGAAATTATCCATACAATACCAGATAGCGAACCTATTGGACCTAAAAAACTAACAGATGTAATGGTAATTGCACCATGTTCACGGAAATACCATGTCAAAATTAGCGTGTGATATTATAGATACACCAGCGACAATGGCTGCAAAATCACATTTAAGAAATCGGGTATCCTTTGGTAATTGCACCATCTACAAATAATGGATTAAGTGGAAATGCTGAAAATTTAGGAAAATTGCTAAATAGAAGAAATTATTATTTTGTGCCATTTAGGCAAGATAATCCAATTACAAAACCAAGGTCAATTGTATTTGATGTAGAGTATATTATAAAAACAATAGAATATGCTTTAGAAGGAGAGCAAATTAGTCCGATATTACTTTAAAAGTATTATCTAAGTTTTATTTACATCAACAAATTGGAAATCCTTAATATTAGCATAATTTAAAATTTTCTTTTTGGATTTTAGTAAATTTGTTCGTGTACTAAATTTGCTAAAACAAATTTGGGTTAAGAGTTTGAAGTTATAGGACAATAACTAACAGAAGAAAAATGAAAAAAAGATTGTAATTTTTTCTTATGTTTATGTTATAGGAAAATCTTTATTTTTCCTATAACATAAAAAACGAACATTTTTTTGAAAAAAGTATTGACAAAGAAAAAATGTTCGTGTATAATTATCTCGTAAGAACGAACAAAAATTCTAAGGAGATGATTTTTTATGAAAATAACAATAGTAAACAAAAGCAAATTTATAAGGAGTTTAATAATTTTAGGAGTATTAATAATTCTTATTTTATTAGGAATGACAAATACATATTCTAAAACAGAAATAGCATATAAAGAAGATTACATTTTAAATGGAGATACATTATGGTCAGTTGCAGAAGAACAAACACACACAAACGAATACTATAAAAATAAAGATATTAGAGAAGTAATTTATGAAATAAAAAAAATAAATAACATTGAAAGTGGAAATTTAGAAATAGGTCAAAAAATACTTATTCCATACTTATAAACAGAAAACTTTGATTTTTTCTATATAGAACAAAAGTGGCATGATTAAAATTTTATGACCTTTTAGATAACTTTTCATGCCACGTCTTTGTTCGCCCGCGAAAATTGCTTTGCAATTTTCTGTGGAATGCTTTATATTATAGGAAAGTTCAAAGAACTTTCCTATAATAGAACAAAAGTGGCATGATTAAAATTTTATGACCTTTTA
>CAOKGO010000005.1 GCA_948468045.1 uncultured Clostridium sp.
A
Source organism: uncultured Clostridium sp. (assembly GCA_948468045.1). Taxonomy (GTDB): domain Bacteria; phylum Bacillota; class Clostridia; order TANB77; family CAG-508; genus CAG-269. The sequence goes on from CAOKGO010000005.1 coordinate 2, forward strand.
AAGGTTTATAGGTAAACCCTTATTTAAAAACCTAAATATATTATACAAGGAGATTATTACTTAGTAGAGGACATTGCATATCATAGTGAAACAAAAGAAAAAATGGTAATTTATAGACATTTATATGGAGATGGCTCTTTATGTGTTAGACCACTTAATATGTTTTTAGAAGAAGTAGACCATGAAAAATACCCAAATGTAGAGCAAAAGTACAGATTTGAACTACAAGAAATTGAAAGCAAAAATAAATAAAAAAGTTTAAAAAAAAATTAAAGGTGGAAAAGGTTCTTACACCTTTAGGAAAGGAATGTGATTAAAATGTACAAAAAAGTTGAGCTTAAAAACGGATTTGTAGGAATGGAAAAAGAAGTTAGCAAAACATGGAAAGAGAAAGACATCATAAAAAAGAACTTTGCAATGAATGAGGGGAAAAGATATTTTACTTTTTATGATGGACCACCAACAGCAAATGGAAAGCCTCATGTAGGGCATATTGAAACTAGAGTTATGAAAGATATTATTCCAAGATACAAGGTTATGAAAGGCTATAAAGTTATTCGTAAAGCTGGTTGGGACACACATGGACTTCCTGTTGAACTAGAAATTGAAAAGAAATTAGGAATTTCAGGAAAAGAACAAATTGAAGAATATGGTGTAGAAAAATTTGTTAAGCAATGTAAAGAAAGTGTATTTACATATGTTTCAATGTGGGAAGAAATGACTAACAAAGTAGGATTTTGGGTAGACATGGAAACCCCATATGTTACATACCACAACGAATATATTGAATCAGTATGGTGGGCCCTAAAACAAATGTGGGAAAAAGAACTTTTATATGAAGGACATAAAGTTATGCCATATTGTCCAAGATGTGGAACAGCACTTTCTTCACACGAAGTTGCTCAAGGATATAAAGATGTAAAAGATTTAACTTGTATTGCAAAATTCAAAGTAGTAAATGAAGATAAATACATATTAGCCTGGACAACAACTCCATGGACATTGCCATCTAACTTAGCACTTTGCGTAAATAAAACTTATGAATATGTAGAAGTAAAAGCAAATATTGGAACAGAAGAAGAACCACAATATGAAAATTATATTTTAGCAAAAGACTTACTAGAAAAAGTATTAAAAGAAACTCCATATGAAGTTGTAAAGACATTTAAAGGAGAAGAATTACTAGGAACTAAATATGAAAGATTAATGCCTTTTGGAAAAGTAGAAGGTAAAGCTTTTGAAGTTATTCATGGTGACTATGTTAATTTAGAAGATGGTACAGGAATAGTACATATTGCACCAGCTTATGGAGAAGATGATAGCTTTGTTGCCAAACAAAATGGAATTACATTTATCAATTTAGTAAATAAATCAGGAAAATTTGAAAAAGATGTAGAACCATGGGCAGGTAGATTTGTAAGAGACTGCAATGAAGATATTTGTAAATGGTTAAAAGAGCAAAACAAGCTATTTAGTAAAGAAAAACATTTACACTCTTATCCACATTGCTGGAGATGTGACACACCACTTCTTTACTATCCAAAAGAAAGCTGGTTTGTTGCAATGAGCAAACTAAGAGATGAATTAGTAGCAAATAATAATAAAGTAAATTGGTACCCAGACACAATTAGAACAGGAAGATTTGGAAAATTCTTAGAAAATGTAATTGATTGGGGAATTTCAAGAGATAGATATTGGGGAACACCACTTCCTGTTTGGACTTGTGAAGATGAAAATTGCAATCACCAAGAATGTATTGGCTCTATCCAAGAACTAAAAGAAAAAGGAATAGATGTACCAAAAGACATAGAATTACACAAACCATATATTGATAATGTTGAACTAAAATGTCCAAAATGTGGCAAAAAGATGCATCGTGCAAAAGAAGTAATAGACTGTTGGTTTGATTCTGGTTCAATGCCTTTTGCACAATGGCATTATCCATTTGAAAATAAAGAAATGTTTGACAACAATTTCCCAGCAGGATTTATTTCAGAAGCAGTAGATCAAACAAGAGGATGGTTTTATACATTAACAGCAATTGGAACAGCTCTATTTAATAGAAGTCCATTTGAAAACTGTATAGTATTAGGTCATGTATTAGACGAAAAAGGTCAAAAAATGTCAAAATCAAAAGGAAATGGTGTAGACCCTATGACCTTATTAGACACAGTAGGTGCAGATGCTACACGTTGGCATTTCTACACATGTAGTGCGCCATGGCTTCCAACAAGATTAGGAATGGGTAATGTCCAAGAAACCCAAAGAGGATTTTTAAGTACTTTATGGAATGTATATTCTTTCTATGTCTTATATGCAGAAATTGACGAATTCAACCCATTAAAATACAATGATTTCAAACCAACAAACATAATGGACAAATGGATAATTTCTAAACTAAATACATTAGTAAAAGAAGTAGATGAAAAATTAGATAGTTACGATATAACAAATGCAGCTATTCAAATAGAAAACTTTACAGATGAACTATCTAACTGGTATGTTCGTAGAAATAGAGAAAGATTTTGGTCTCAAGAATTAACAGACGAGAAAATTGGAGCATATTGCACACTATATAAAGTATTAACAACATTAGTAAAAGTTGCAGCACCATTTGTACCATTTATGACAGATGAAATATATCAAAATCTAGTAGTAGGATTAGACAACAAAGCACCTGAAAGTGTACATTTATGCTTATGGCCAGATGCAAACGAAAATGAAATAGACAAAAAATTAGAAGAAGAAATGGACTTAGCATATAAAATAGTAAAACTAGGTAGAAGTGCAAGAAATTCTGCTAATATAAAAAATAGACAACCACTTTCAAAAATGCTAATTTCTATTAATACATTAAAAGAATATTATGAAGACATTGTAAAAGAAGAATTAAACGTAAAAGAAATTGACTTGGGAGCAGAAATGTCTGACTATGTTAATTTTGAAATAAAGCCAAACCTACCAGTACTTGGAAAAGAATATGGAAAATTGATTCCTCAAATAAAACAAGAAATAGCAAAGAAAAATCAAATGGATTTAGCAAATATTGTAAAAAATGGTGGAACTGAGTACATTGAAATAGAAGACACACAAATTGGCTTAAATGCAGAAAACTTATTGGTAACAATGCAAGGAAAAGAGGGATTTGCATTTAGTGGAGAAGGTGAAATAGGAGTTGTTCTAGACACTAATATTTCTGAAGAATTAAAAGAAGAAGGATTTGTTAGAGAAATTTTATCAAAAATTCAAAATATGAGAAAAGACAAAGACTTTGAAGTACTAGATCAAATAAATATCTATGTATCAGGAAACACAATGTTAGAAGAAGTTATTCAAAAAAATGAAGAATTAATAAAACATGATACATTAGCATTAAAAGTAGTTTACAATGAAGAAAGAGGTACATATACAGAAATTAATATAAATGGAGAAAACTTGAAATTAGATGTCGAATGTGATATAGTTACACAAAAATAGAAATTATATAAAAATTGTCAATTGGAGGGTTTTTATGGAGAAGATTTTGAAAAAATCAAGTTGGACAGACATTATTGTATCACTTTTGTTTATACTATTTGGTATAATGTTAGTAGCAAGACCAGAATCAATAATGTCAATTATATCTTTTCTTTTAGGTGCTATATGTGTTGTCATGGGACTACTCAAAGGAGTAGACTATTTTGCCTCTGGAAAAAGTGATAACTATTTGCTGGCACTTGCAATTGTAGCAGTACTATCAGGAATTATAATAATGTTTTGTGCAGGAATAATTGTTTCTATTTTTAGAATATTAATTGCTATTTGGATAATTTATAGTGGCATTATGAACTTACAAACTACAATAGTATGGAAAGACTATAAATCTAAATTATGGCTAACAACTTTAATTTTGGCTATTTGCATGATTATCGCTGGAATTTATATTTTAATGAATAATGGTGCAATGCTACAAATTATTGGAGGAATTATTATAGTATATGGAATATTTGACATTGTAGAAAGTATGATTTTTATAAAGAAAATAGAAAATTATTTAGATTAAAAACATTTGATTTTTAAGTATTTTTATAATATATAAAGAAAGAATGAATAAAAATATTATTAAAGTATTAAAGAACCAGTAGTTAATTTAATCAATTCATTTCAAAACCTGCATTGCAATATATATTATATTATGCAATGTAGGTTTTGAATATTTTTAGCTATTTATAATTTATTTACAACCACAGTCATTAGCAAATGCTTTCATAATTAACAAAAAATATAAATATTTAGAATACAAACAATTTTAAAATTAGAGAGTATAAGTTTACAATAAATTTCGCCAATGATATAATTACGGTATAATTAGTAAACATATTGAAAAACAAATGACAAGGTGGTTTTTAAAATATGAAAAATAAAATGAAAGATAATAAAGCTATTACTTTAACTTCACTTGTAGTTACTATTGTTGTTTTGATTATATTGGCTGGAATAACTATAAATTCAATACTAGGAGATGAGGGGATATTAAAAAAGGCTCAACAAGCAACACAGAATTATTCTACTGCTCAAGCAGAAGAAGAAGACAAGATTGCTAAATATACAAATGAAATAGATAGTTATATCAATGGAAATAGAGATGAAACTGCAATAGATAGACAAGAATTAAAGATGATAATAAGTGAGCTATTGTCAAACAAATCTTCAGAATTGGATTATGATAATTTAGTTAATTTAACCGAAGATTTAACTGAAATTAATAAAACATATACATTTGAAAAAAATGGTCAGTTAATTTTTCAAATGGGAATTAATCCAGGTGGTTATTATTATTCTACAATTAAACATAATGATATAGAAATTAATTGGATTAGATTTCATAATGCAAATGATGGAGGCCAACAACATACAGAGCATACAATAGTTAATGCAGGAGATATAATAACAGTAACACATATTAGCCAAATACAACCATTAAGTAAAAACATTATTTTTATACCATTTAAATAAACTAAAAGAAAATAGATATAATATATAATCTATTTTCTTTTAGTTTATTTATTTACAACCACAGTCATTAGCTAATGGTTTCATATCATTCATATAAAATTTTTTATCAGCTAATTTATCTTGAACTCCACGAAGTGCTTCACCAAATCTTTGGAAGTGCACAACTTCTCTTTGTCTTAAATATCTTAATGGGTCTAATACATCTGGATTGTCACGACAAAGATCGATCAATTTTTCATAAGTTGCTCTGGCTTTTTGCTCTGCTGCTAAATCTTCTTGTAAGTTAGCAATAGGGTCACCTTTACAAGCAATATATGATGCTGTAAATGGAACACCTGCAGCAGAAGATGGATAAACATCAACCCCATGGTCAGTGTAGTAAGCACTTAAACCAGCTTTTTCTATTTCTTCAATAGATGCACCAGCTGTTAATTGATGCACAATAGTTCCAACCATTTCTAAGTGAGCTAATTCTTCTGTTCCATGATGATGTCACTAAAAAAATTTAGTGCTATTGACTGTAAAATTTTCAACTTGTGTAAAAATCAAAAATAATTGAACTAGTAAGATTTTTTTACCAGTTCAATTATTTTTATCTTTTAATAAAATATTTCTCATTTCAACAATATCATAAAATGGAATATGTATGTCTTCTTCTGCAAGTCTCACAACTCTTAATGCAGTAGTTATAATTTCGTTTTTTACTACTGTAGGTATTTCTACATCTATATTTGAATTTGTATATTTTTCTAATATATATTCTTCTGTTGTTGGAAATATATTTTGTATTAAAAATACAGCTTTCTTACCTAACACACTACCAAAAACAAAATTATATACTGGTTTGTTTCTAACTTTCAATTTTTTATTATCATATATCTTTTTATATTTATCATATTTAGTCGATATTGGAACAAACCATATTATTTCTTTATTTTTTCTATCTCTAAAACAAAAGTAGCAAGGTCTTTTATTTCCGCCTTCTTTATTTTCCATCAATTTATAATCTTTAAATATGTCAAAAAACTTATCTTTTATAAAATAAAATTTTCCATCTTCTATTATCATTAATATTGAACTCCTTTTTATGAAAATATGGGATCTAAATTAATTTTATAGACCCCACATTTTACTATAATTAACATTTTTCCACCTGCACATTTATATCTCGCAAGCAGGGTTGCGGTTCACATTTTTTCACCTATCCATTTATTCGACGCAAATAGGGTTGCGACTCACATTTTTAATTATAGTGGATATTAAATATCCACTACTATTATATTCATTATACGTTATTTTATTTGTAAAATCAATACTTTTAATAAAATTTTATAAATTTCAAGTACACTTAGTGAACTTGTTCTAAAATGGAAAAAGTTTAAAATTTTTGTAATTTTTATCATTATAACCAGTTATCGAGGATTCCTCGATAACTGAATTTGTACAAAATTTCTGAACAAATTTAGTACACTTGGTGAACTTTTTTAATTTTAACGAAGAATAGCCAGTTTGAGCCAGTTCACTCGGTGAATTTCTACATCATATTTGCTTAAAATTTTTGTTTCTTTATTAACTCTTGAAGGCTTGTCCTTCAATATGTACAGGCGATATGTTAATACCGCTTTCCTGCCCTCATTTTAATGAGGTGTTTTCTGTTCTAATAGTGCTTATGTCTACTTAATCAAATATACTTATCCTTAAATCCTCTTAATTGAAAAACAATGTGCTTTAAAAAATAAGTCAAGGTTATACGACAGTACATTCATTTTAACCTTGACTTAATTTTATAAAGCACATTAGAATTGTGTAAAGGATTTATTGTATACATGATAAACCTAAAACACATATAAATATTCCTAATATCATCAAATATTTCTTCCAACTTATTTTTTCTCTTAATATCAATCTTGAAGCTAAAATTGTTATGATAATAGAACTTGTACTAATTACAGAAACAATTGAAACATTTCCATCTAATAATGCAAATCTATTAAATATTGAAGATGAAACATCTAATAACGATTGTAATAAAAAATATCTTTTGTTATTTATTTTTCTAATATCTATGTAATTCCAGTTTTTTGTTATTAAGCAATATGCCAATATTCCTATTACAATTATTACTGCATAATTGAACATTACATATAATGGACTTTGATACTCTGTAATATATATCTTATTTATAAAATCTGAAATTCCATAAAATAATACAACTCCCCATGAATACATTATAGCTTTTCGTTTTGCTTTTTTATTTATTTTTTCTTCATCGTTTTTATTATCTCTTGCTATCATTATAGATAATGTAACTAATATCCCAGAAATTATTAATTGTAAAACTGTAAATTTCTCTTTTAAAATCAAAATGCCTAATAAAAATGTTACAATTACTTGTGTTCTTTGTATTGATAATGTTATAGCTACTTTACCATATTTGATAGCTGAAATTGAACAATAAAAACCTATTGATTGTATAATGATTCCAGGTGACATTTTAATCATGTCTATAACATTTAAACTTGTAATAATCTGTGGATTAGTAATTAAACTAATTAAAATCATAGTACAATGATAAATTAGCATTCCCATTATTGCTATTCTTTTTGGTTCATTATTTGAGCATTTTTTAATAGCAATTGCAACAAATCCCCAAATTACTGTTGATAACAAGCAGTAATATAACCACATATATTATTTCTCCTAATTTTCATATATATTATCGTTTATTTTTAGTACCATTCTCGTCCAATGGGTTTTAAATCCTAATCTTTCATATAAATCCTTTGCAATATTGTAACCTGATACTTCTAATGACATATCTTTATCTTGTTCTTTTGCCATATCAATTAATTTATTTAATGCTATTGTACCTATTCCTTGTCCTCTATATTTTTCATCTATAAAAAAACGATATAAATATATTTCTTTTTCATAATTTTTTATTCCTATAAAACCAACCATTTTATTATTAAACATAATTTTGTAATACTCTTCATTTTCTTCAAAAGTTAATTCTTCTGGTTTTATAATTCTTAATTGATATATTGGATCAACGGTATTATGATGTTTCCATTCTTCTATAATCCATTCTCTAAAATAATTATTGTTTTCTTTTTCTAATTTTATATCTAAATCTTCCATTTTATTGACAATGTTTCCTTTCTATATTTTTATATATTATTATCATAAAATTCATTCTTTTTCAAGAAATTTAGTATTTTTTAGAAAAAAGGGAAATAAAAGGGAATTGATTTTGTAAATTTCTTATCATATAATGTTAGCATAGAAAAATATAAATTTGCTCAAGACAAGTTGTCTTGGGTATTTTTTTGTGTTTTTTTCATAAATTTTAAAGAGGCGATTTATATGTTATTAGAAGAATACACATTGGAAAATACAAAGATAAAATTTTACAATGATTGCATTGTAGAAAACATCGATACTCAAAAAGAATATATAGACAACATTATTATTAATTTAATAAGAAAAATAACTACCTCTTTGTTGTAAATTGTCAGATTTTCATATATAATTTAAACAGATAAAGACAAATTACAAGGAAAGGAGGAAATGTGCAAGATGGCACATATGCAATATATTTAAGAAAATCAAGAGAAGATATAGAATCTGAGAAATATGGTGAAGGTGAGACTTTAGCAAGACATGAAAAAATCTTAACTACCTTAGCCAAAAAGCGAAACCTAACTATTGGCAAAATTTATAGAGAAGTTGTAAGTGGTGAAACAATTAGTGAAAGAAAAGAAATGCAAAAGCTTCTTAAAGATGTTGAAAATGAAAAATGGACAGGTGTTTTAGTTGTTGAAGTAGAGAGGTTAGCTCGTGGTGATACTGCTGATCAAGGTAGAGTCTCAAAAGCTTTTAAATATTCTCATACCAAAATTATTACACCTGTTAAAACATATGACCCAGATAATGAATTTGATGAGGAATATTTTGAGTTTGGCTTATTTATGTCTAGGCGAGAATATAAGACTATAAATAGGCGTTTACAAAGAGGTCGTGAGATTTCTGTTTCTGAAGGTAAATTCGTTGGAAATATTGCTCCTTTTGGTTATGATAGAGTAAAATTAAAAGATTCCAAAGGCTATACTTTAACAATCAATCAAAATGAAGCACCTATTGTGAAAGAAATTTTTAGATTATACACTTTTGAAAATAATACTATGAATTCGGTTGTTAAACAATTAAATAATATGAATTTAAAGCCTAGAATTTCTAATGAATGGACCATTTCTTCTGTGAAAGACATTCTTTCTAATCCTACTTATATTGGTAAAATTGTTTGGAATAGAAGGAAACAAAAGAAGAAAACAAAAAATGGACATCTTATTATTAGTAGACCTCGTAACCAAGAATACTCAATTTATGATGGATTACACAAACCGATTATAGATGTTAAAACTTGGGAATTAGTTCAAGAGAAAAGAAAGCAAAATACTCCAAAAGTTAAAAACAATAATATTATTCAAAATCCATTAGTAGGGTTAATATTTTGTAAAAAATGTGGTAAGCCCATGCAAAGAAGACCTTATACAAAAGCTGACAAACCTGCAACTCTAATATGTTCTAATCCAAAATGTGATAATGTAAGTTCTAAACTTTATATAGTAGAAAACAAAATAATTGAAGCATTAAAAATATGGCTTGAAAACTATAAAATAGATTATGAAGTTAGAGATAATTCAAATGCTGACAATAGCAAACTAATTGAAAAGTCTATTATTGCTGTTAAAAAGGAATTAGAAAAAGAAAATACTAAACTTGAAAAAATTTATGACTTTTTGGAAAATGGAATTTATAATAAAGATGAATTTATAAATCGTTCAAAAACTGTAAAAGAAAATATTGAAAGTTTAGAAAATAAACTAAAAGAATATACTGAACTTTTAAATAAAAATAATGAAATGCAAAATGAAAAAGAAATGATGATACCAAAATTAGAAAATGTAATTGACTTATATGATAAACTAGAAACTGCTGAGGATAAAAACATTTTACTAAAAAGCATTATTGCTAAAGTTACCTATTTAAAAACAGAAAAGGCTATAAAAAAAGATTCTGACCCTACTAATTTTGAATTACATATTTATCCAAAGATACCTAAATTTAAATAAAGTACACAAAAAAATGGGGATAAAATTATCCCCAAGCCTTCTTAAGTTCTTTACATGCCTCTACAATCTCATCATGCTCTACTTTAAGTTCTTCTAAAGTCATATTGTGATATACAGATCCAGTATAGGTGGTATGTTCATACTTGGTCTCTACTCTAATATAGAGTACACTGTCATCATGTGGAGGACCTAATACAACAGAAGCTGTTCCAATTAGTTCTTTATCAGCATTTTTCTTGTTTTCATATATATCTACATGAAAATTTGTTTTAGGAGCTGTTACACCTTCTACTGGTGTAGGTACATATTTTTCGCTTGTTATTGTAGGTACATAGTCTAATTTCATGCTGTCACACTTTCTACTTGCAATATGCAAGATTTGAAATAAAAAATTTTCAGTTGCTATTTAAAGTATAACATATTTTACATAAAATTGCAAATTTGTTAACATCGTATTTTATAGTCAATAGCCAAAGTTGTAATCACTGTCTTTAGCTATTGACAACATCAAGGAACTCATTCTTCAGTACCAATATCATTTAAAATTGCTTTAGCTTTTTGGTCAGGCATACCAAACCTTTGAGAAAGATATCTTAAAGAAGCAGCAAGCTCGCCATCAGGACCACCATATTGAGAAATAATCACTTTAGCAAGTTTTGGGTCAGTACATTTAATATTTATTGGATATTGTAATGTTTTATTATAAGTCCACATTAATAATTCCCCCTTTCCCAAGGCCAGTTTTCGTTTTGTTTGGAGGAACTATTTGTTTATACAATTTTTATATCCATATTTATCATTAAAGTGGATATAAACAAGACCTCAAATGGATATCTTAAAAGTATCCACTCGAGGCTTTTTTCATGTCTTTGAAGTGGATATTTTGACAGACTTCTAATATGCTAAAAATAAATAAGAACTCAAAAAAAGTTGTTTGGAGTTTAGAAGATACCATATTATTAGAATTTATATTTTAAACATTTTTCCTCTAATAGTTTAAAGTTACAACTTAAGTCTTTATAAAATTTTGATACTTTGCTCTTTTTGTTACTACTAACTATATTATAAATTTTGATAGCTTTATCCATAATTTTCTGTTTGTGTTCTGGTTTGTTTATACAAGAATACTGTTCAGAAAGTAGCCTTTTGTATCCATAACTTTTATTTTTTATATCTAATAGATAAACACAGTTTTGAGGTACTGGAATCATAAAAATCTTATAATTCCTAAATCACTTTTTGTTTTATTATTTACAATTTTAAAGAAAGTTAAATTGTCTTTATATGTTTTATGCTTTTGTTTTGGTGAAAATAAAGGTGCAAAATAATAATGTTCTTCTACTATAATAACAACTCCAATATAGGGTCTTTTCTCATTTTTGTTATATGCAATATGTTTATCAAATTTACTTAAATATTCTATGTAATTATCATCTATTATATAAAAATTTAATTTTCCTATTTTCAATTTCTTACTGTTTTTCATATATTCCTCCATTTACAAAGATATGGGGATACTTTCTAGTACCCCCATAATTTTTAAGGAAACTCGTTTATAGTTTATCCTAAAGGCTCGTTTCTAACCTAATGTTAAATAGGATATTCGTTTATAGGATTCACATCCTAAAGGCTCATATCTAACCTAATGTTAAATTACACTTATTTATGAATTTAATCAAAGGTTCAGTGTTACCTAGTTTATTTGATAAATTAATTTATCAATATTATTATATTCATTATATACTTTTTTATTTGTTAAATCAAGAGTTTTTGTTAAAATTCATACAAGAAGTGGATATAAAATAGCCTTCAAATGGATACCTTTAATATATCCACTTGGGGCTTTTTTTGATGGCTTTAAAGTGGATATTTTGACAGGCTTCTAATATGCTAAAAATAAACAAAAACTCAAAAAAAGTTGTTTGGAGTTTAAAGGGTATGATACAGGAAAAGGGATTTCAACAAAATTAAGTGTGTATATTGTTTTATGTTTTTATATGGATATGTGGCTGATTTAAATTAATGTAAAAATTTGTTGAAGATACAGATTTTTTATGATAGTATAATACTCAATAAAAAAAGAATTTAAGGAGCATAAAAATGAGAATTGGTATAGATATAGACAATTGCATATCTAATTTTGATGATACATTATTAAAAGAATATTTAAAACATGACAAAAAATTAAGAAATACTGGAATTATAAATGAAAATCCAAAATATTTAAGAAAAGGAATGTTTGATTGGACAGATGAAGAAGAAACAAGTTTTTATAATGCCAATATTGAAAACTTTGCAAAAAAGTTAAAACCAATAGAAGATTCATCTTATTACATAAAGAAGTTAAAAGAAGATGGACACGAAATATATATTATAACTGGAAGAAATAATGGAGAATACACAAATCCTAATGAATTAACTGTTGAATGGCTAAATAAATATAATATTATTTATGATAAATTAATTCTTACAGATGCCTATGATAAACATGCAAAAACAGTAGAATGTTTAAAAAATAATATTGATTTAATGATTGAAGATAGCACAAGAATAAGTTTAGATTTAATAAGTAATGGTATTAAAGTCTATACAATAAATACAAGGTATAATCAAAAAGAGCAAACTTTAGATAGAGTTTCAAAATGGAAAGAAATATATGAAAGAATTAATAAAATGATAAAAAAAGAAGATACTCAAAAAGTAAATGTTATTTTAGATACAGATATTTACAATGAATGTGATGACCAATTTGCTCTTTCCTATTTACTAAAATCACAAGACAAATTTAATATTGAAGCCATTACAGTAGCACCATATCATCATGATAATAATATATCAATAGAAGAAGGAACAGACAAAAGTTATGATGAAATTATTAAAATATGTAATTGGTTAAATTTTGATTGGAACAACAAAGTATTTAAAGGTTCAACAGACTATGTAGAAAACGGATATAATGAAGAAAATGATGCAGTAAATAAAATTATAGAGATAACATATAAAAATGACAAAACTTATATTTTAGCAATAGGAGCAATAACCAATATAGCTATTGCCATAAAGAAAGAGCCTAAAATAGTTGATAAAATTGAAGTTATTTGGCTTGGAGGAAATAGCTTTTTAAGTAAAGATAATAAAGAATTTAATTTTAAACAAGATGTACAAGCTGTAAGAACTGTTTTTGAAGCAAAAGTAAAATTAACTATTATACCATGTAAAAATGTAGCATCAAATTTAAGAACATCAATATATGAACTACAACATTTCTTAAAAGGGAAAAATGAATTATGCGACTATCTATGTCAAAGATTTTATAATGATGGTGTACATGGTATTCAAGAAAGAAGAGTTATTTGGGATATTGGTGTTATAGCCTATATGATTAATAAAGAATGGTTTGATACAGAAAAAATTAGTTGCCCTAATATTAATGATGATACATCTTACGAAATGGCTGAAAATAATCATAAAATAACAATAGTTAATTATTTGAATGTTGATAAAATATTTAAAGATTTATTTAAGAAATTAGGAAAGGAAAATAGAAATGAAGTTAACAAGTAATCAAGCATTGCAATTGATAGAAAATTTTAGAGGAACAACTCAAAGTGATAAATGGATAGACCATTGTATTTGTGTAGGAAATACTGCAGGGAAAATTGCTAAAGCTTTAACTGAAAAAGGTTTTAATGTAGATGTTGACAAAGCAATTACACTTGGGTATGTTCATGATATTGGTAAATATAGCAATAAACCAAAAAGTCATGAAATTAAGGGGTATGAATATATAAAAGAACAAGGATTTGATGAAGATTATTGCAATATCTGTTTAACACATTCATTTTTGAATAATGATATTATTTGTACAGCTGGTGGTATTCCAAATCTTGCTAATAATCCATTTTTAACTGAATTTATAAAAAGCCATGAATATACAATAGAAGAAAAGATAATAAATTTATGTGATTTAATGTGTACAAGTATAGGAAATGTATTTACAATAGATAAAAGACTAATTGATCTTATTATAAGAAAAAATGCTCATCCAAATACACAATATCATGTAAAAGAAACATATAAATTAAAAGCATATTTTGATGATTTATTAGGATATAATCTTTATGATTTATTTCCAGAAATAAAGGAAAATTTATAAAATAAACTTAAAGTGGATATATTTTTCTTCCATAACCATTGAAAAATAAACCTTTAAAAAATTTGCATGTATATATTTTCAAAACAAATAAAATATTATATAATCTCAGTAGTAGCAATTAATATGCAGATTGCTACTACTGAACTATATAAAAAAATAAGTAAACACATTTTGAACTAAAATGAATAAATATAAATTATCTTCGGACAATTTATATTTATTTTTTTCGTTCATAAACTTATGTAGAAGGTGATTCAATGCAAAAAAATACATTACAACCTAAAGTAACAAATATATACAGTGAAAATGGCTTAACACTTACAGAATTAATGCAAGAATGGCTCAATGAAAATTATTTTTTTTGGAATTTAAATAATGATAAAAATGAAATAAAATATAATGGTATAAATAAATAGTTATCGTAAATTTAAACTCTGGAAAGGAGGAAAATGCAAGAGTTAAACTATAACTTTCCATCTACTTATTTTAAAGTAGGAATTTACACAAGACTTTCAAGAGAAGATGAAAAAGACAAAGAATCTGAAAGTATTGATACACAAAAAAAGTTACTAACTAATTATATAAAAAGTCAAGGTTGGACTTTATATAGAATATATGTAGATGATGGATTTACTGGTACAAATTTTAATAGACCAGATTTTAAAAAATTAATAAATGACATTGAACTTGGTAATGTAAATTTAGTAATTACAAAGGATTTATCAAGACTAGGTAGAGATTATATTGAAACAGGCTATTATTTAGAAAAATACTTTCCATTAAAAAATGTAAGATACATTGCTTTAAATGATGGAATTGATACATTTGATAATAACAACACAAATAATGATATGACACCTTTTAAATCTGTTTTTAATGATATGTATGCAAAAGATATTTCTAAAAAAGTTCGTTCCAGCTTACTAACAAAAGCATCTAGTGGACAAAATATCAAATCTTTCTTACCTTATGGATATAAAAAAGATGAAAAGGACAAGAATATCATTTTAGTTGATTATGAAGTTTCTCCTATTATCCAAAAAATATTTGAAATGTATTATGCTGGAAAAAATAAAACGGAAATATGTAGATATCTAAATAACAATAAAATACTAACTCCTCTAACTTATAAAAGAAAAACTACAAACTATTACAATCCAAACAATAAAACAAATTTATGGAGTACAACTATGATTTCTAAAATTCTTAGAGATAGAATTTATACTGGTGATTTAGTACAACATAAATATAGCAAACTCAATTATAAAACAAAAAAAATTATTGATGTACCTAAACAGCAACATATTATCGTTGAAAATAATCATGAATCAATCATTGATAGAAATATTTTTAATAGTGTTCAAATTATGCTTGATAAAAAATCAAATGAATGGAATTATACTGCTTCTTCCTCACATTTATTACAAGGGCTAGTTTTATGCAAAAAATGTAAATCAAAAATAACCTATAATAAAAATCATGGAAAATATTTTAGATGTGTGTGTTCTTCTTATAAAAGAAATGGTAGCAAATTTTGTTCAAATATCCATTTAAGAGAAGATATATTAATTAATAATGTAATTACTAGTTTAAAAGAAAACATTTCTAATTTTCTAAAATATGATGAATTAGCATATATCTGTCCCAACACACAAACAGATAATAAAAAATTGGATTATTTAGACTCAAAAATAACTGAAAAAGATAATTTAATTCAGTCTTTATATGAAGACAAAGTAAAAGGAGTTATAACAGAAGATTTATTTATTAAACTTTCTAAACAATATGAAACAGATAAAAAGACCTTACTAAATCGATTTCAAAAGGAAAAAGAAATTAATAAAAATACAATAAAAAAAGAAGATTTAATCTGTAATGTGAAAGAATTGTTAGATTTTAATGAAAATAATATAGATAGAAATTTGCTTTTAAAATTGATTGATAAAATAGAAATAGATGATGACAATATTGATATTTATTATAAATTTAAGGCAATTTAATATTGTAAATTCATTTTGAAGTTGCTATAATAAATACATAAATAAAAGAAAGGAGCTGATATTTATGTCTGAATCACAAATCCAAGCAATCAAAGATGTTATTAAAATGACACCACGACTTAATGTAGAATGTTTAAATTCTGTTAAAATCTTAATGGAAAAAGCAATTGATTCTGAACTATTACGATTAGAACCTACTGTCATTTTAGAAAACATGGATATTACTGAAAAGGTAATGTATTTAGACTATTTAACAGAAAGCAAAGATACCAAAGAAAAAGAACTAAATAATGCAGTATCTTTTGAAGAAATACTACAAAGAGAGGGGTTGACTTACAATGATTTACAAGATAAAAATTAGACCCAAAGCCCTCAAATTTATTGAAAAACAAGACAAAATTCAAAGACTACGAATTTACAAAGCAATTTACAACCTGCCAAATGGTAATATAAAGAAAATGGTAGGTTGTAAAAATGAATATCGACTTAGAGTTCGGCGATTATCGCATTATTTATGAATTAAATCAAAATGAACTTATTATTTTAGTTACAAAAGCAGACAACAGAGGACAAGCATACAAATAGCAATTTTCAAATTTTAAAATCTTAAATTAAACTCTAAATTATATTTTATTCAAGTAGAGTTTAAATTACTCCCAAACCAAACGAACCCCATGGCTCTTCTAACCATCTCCATTTATTACATGGATAATTGATAGTAAGAGGACCATATACTTTTTGATATTTATCTTTTAACTCTTTCGCTTGTTTACAATATTTTCTATGCAAACAAAGAGCTTTTTCATCTTCTGGGTGTGTATCTAAATATAAAGCCAATTCAGTTATAGCAAAATCATAACATCTAATTTGCTGTATCATCTCTCTTCTTAAATCACAATCAACTGTATCTTCAGAGTCGCAATCACAATTGCAGTTACAATTACATCTGTTTTCTTCTATTGACATTTATTACACCCCTTTCCAATTCGGTTAGTTTCTCTAATATATTTATCTTCCTCCATAGATTGACAAGGAACATAAGGACTAACTAATTCTGGGAAGATAGTTCCCATTTTTAAACCAACACATGGTTTAAAAGTTTTATCCATATATTGAAAAGGTACATAACTTTGAGCAAGCATAGGGTTTTCAGGAAAAACATTATATTCTTCGTCAAAACCACAAGCACAGCCATCTGTATAATTTTCATAAGAAACTACATCATTACATTGTTTTTCTATCATGTCATTTTCTAATTCACATGAATTATTTTGATAACTATTGTTCATACAAAAACATTTTCTTCTAAACATCTTATTTCCTCCTTTTGTTACATTATATGAGCTTTTTTGTTAAAATGATACAAAATAAATAGCAGTTTAAAATTTAAACTGCTATTTTGAGCCTCGTAATTTTTCAGCTACCTCACGTAAATTCTGTTATTTTTACGAAGCGCAAACTGTTCTTTGTTCTTTCGGTAATACCTAGAGTCTTCATACAAAATTCCCTCATTATCTTCATATGTTTCATGAAGATAATGAGCTGTATCCAACTCAAGGACAAATTCCTTTTTGAGTAGTTTTTCATTTTTCATAAAAAACCCCTTTCTTAAAAAACACCAATGGGTTACAATCTATAGTATATAATAAATTTAAGATTTTTACAACTCTATATAATTATTATTACAGCAATTTAATAAACGGTTCATAATAGCAATACCTAAATCCTTTTGTTCAACACCTTCAATTAAAATCATGTCAGGAGATAGGGAAGAAGCTTTTTGTAAAGAAGAAAACAGATTTCTTGAAATAGCTTCTAAATCATTTTTAGAGCCAATATCAATTACATTTTTAGCATTATATAAGTTTTTGTTTTCGCTACAACAAAGAACTACACAATTTTCATATTCACAACTTAAACAATTTATCTTATCAACCATTTTTTCATTATCACTACTATAAATTAACATAGAATTAGCTTTTAATTGATAATGTTTCAAATTAGAACTTGGAAGATGAGTATCCTCTAAAATGCAATTGCCTGCAACAGCTTTTATCTGTTCAGGAGTAATTAAGCCAGGCCTTAAAACATAAGCAATATCATCAATAACCCTTACAACAGTAGATTCCATGCCAATTTCACTTTTTCCACCATCAATTGCGAAATCTATAAATTGAGAAAAATCATCTATAATATCATTTAAGCTTGTACCACTTAGGTCTCCAGAAATATTAGCACTAGGAGCTGCTATTGGCACACCAGATAACGCTACTAATTTTTTAGCTATCATTCCACTTGGTATACGAACACCTACTAAGTCTGAACCAGCTGTTACAACATTTGGAACAATATCATTCTTTTTTAAAATAAGAGTAAAAGGACCAGGAAAAAAGGCCTCCATAAGCTTATATTCAATAGGAGAAATTTCTTGGGTAATTGTTTCAATCATTTTTATACTACTAACCAATAAATTGGTAGGATTTTTTTTGTCTCTTTTTTTAATTTCGTAAATTTTATCTACAGCTTTTTCGTCTAATCCATTAGTACCAATTCCATAAACGGTTTCAGTAGGAAAGATAGCAATTTTTCCATTTTTTATACCATTAGCTATTTCTTTTAATTTTTCTTCATTTATGTTATCTCTGACATCTAAATAAATTTCCATGTTATCCTCATTCTTTTTAAGGTACAAATCTAGTTAAAAATAGATATAATTATTTTCAACCATACCATATAAATTTAATTATACAATTATTTTGATAAAATTGCAAATTTATGATAATTTTAGCAAAGGCTAATAAAATTCTTAATTAGATAAGTGCATAATAATAACAATAAAATAAAGATAAATAATATTAACATAAATGGAATTTTGAAATATAATAAAAATATAAAATATCAACTTGACACTAAATGACATCTAATGTATTATACTGATAGAAGATAAAAATATATAACAAAAGTTATAAAGAATAAAAAAGTAGTATTTGGAAAAACTAATGAAAACATGGAGGTAATGGAGAATGAGAAAAAACAAAGGAATAACACTAATTGTACTAGTTATAACGATAATAATTTTATTAATTTTAGCAGGAGTAACGATAGCAATGTTAACGGGAGAAAACGGACTTCTTAACATGGCAGAAAAGGCAAGAAAAACTCATGAAGAAGAACAAGAAAAAGAATTAGATGATCTAGAAAAATTATATAGTTCAATACTTGTTGCAACAAATGATTCTTCACAAGTTACTATAAATGTTGAAGATTTAAAAACATTAATAAATAAAACAGTTGAAGAGAAATTAACAGAAAATTCAGCAGGACCTACTGGAACAGTTATTTCTTATATGGGAAACAATGTACCTAATGGATATTTAAAATGTGATGGTACAACTTATAATATAACAGATTATCCAAAACTTGCAGAGCAAATAAAAACAGAATTTGGAAGCTATAATTATTATGGAGGAGATGGAACAACTACTTTTGCAGTACCTGATTTAAGAGGAGAATTTTTAAGAGGAACAGGAACAGCAACAAGAAATAAGGGCTCTGGGGCAAGTGTTGGAACACATCAAGATCCTACAAATCATGCTCAAGTTTTTAATGTTATAAATTCATCTACTGATACAAGAATGTTTATGGGAGCATCTGCTAATATGAGTAATCCAGATACTTATTATGGATATACTAAAAGATGGAATAGTGGCCAAGCTACTGGTGCTGGAGTTATGACAAATGAAAGTGGTTCAGGTACTTATACTTCAAGACCAACTAACACATCAGTTTTATATTGTATAAAATTCTAAAAGTTGCACTAAACTGCTAGTGCAGTGGTTGTAAAAATAATGCATAGCCTAAAAATAAAAGACTATTTTTGGAGTAAAATAATTTTTAAAACAAGACTACTGATTTTGTCATCAGTAGTCTATTTAAATCCTTCCAAAAAATATAAATATGTGTTATAATGTGAAAAAAATGGAGAAACAAAAACATGAAACAAAAAATAAAAGAAAAATTATTCGAATTATCTGACCAAAAATACAAAGAATTCCATAGTGGACTATGTCCAGGAACTGAAAACATAATAGGAGTAAGAGTTCCAGTTCTAAGAAACTATGCAAAAGAATTAGCAAAAAAATATAATATAGAAGAACTATTGCAAGAAATAGACAATCAATACTATGAAGAAATCATGTTACAAGGAATGTTAATAGGTCTTGAAAAGCAAGATTTTAATACTTTACAAAAACAAATCATACAATTCGTTCCTAAAATCGACAATTGGGCTATTTGTGACGTATTTTGTGCAGGACTTAAGCAAACTAAGAAACATAAAAAAGAAATGTGGAACTTTTTGCAAAAATATCTAAAATCAAACAAAGAATTTGAAATAAGATTCGGCATAGTTATGATTTTAGACTATTACATAGAAGAAGAATATTTAAAAAAAATATTTGCTATTTTTGATGACATTACAAGTGATGCTTATTATGTGCAAATGGCAGTAGCTTGGGCAATTTCAATATGTCTAATTCGATTTTATAATGAAACAATTAAGTATTTACGAATTGCAAAATTGGACAAATTTACTTATAACAAAGCATTGCAAAAAGCAATTGAATCATATAGAATAACAAAAGAACAAAAAGAAGAACTTAAAAACATGAAAATGAGACAGTAGGGACAGGTCTCATTTGTTTCATATATTAAGAAAATTATTCTGATTTTCCTAATATATAAAATATTAGCAAATTTAAAATTCATATCTTAGAATATAAATGTATTTGAGACAAATTAGACCTGTCCCTACTGTCTCATTTCAAAATTTTTCAAAATTTTATTTTCAAAAAAGTTATTTTGTGATATAGTAAGACTAATAAAAAATAAGAAAAGAGGTAACAACAAAATGGAACAAGGAAAAAGAGTAGAAAAAAAGCAAAAAAACAAAATGTCAAAAGAGGGTATAGAAAAGAAGAAAAGTATAATAGTTAGAACATTTATAACAATACTTGCAATTATTGTTATTTCAATTGTAGCCCTAATTGCAAATGATTATATAATACTGGATAACAACAAAAGAACAAATTTGGTTATAAATAATAAAAATGTTACATCTAATTTAAAAAATGATGTATTGATAGAAAATAATATTATTTATCTTTCAAAACAAGATATTGCAAATTTTTTCGACAAATATATATACAAAGACAAAGAAACAAACCAAATTATTACTACTTATGAGAAAAAAATAGCAACAATTGGGTTTGAGGAAAAAAAGATAAATATTAATGGTTCAGAAAAAAATATTTATGCAAGTGCTATACAAAAAGATAATATTGAATATTTACCAATTTCAGAAATGAATGATGTTTATGATATAGAAATTCAAAATATAGAAGATACAAAAGTAGTAACAATGGATTCTTATAATAAAGAACAAAAAAGAGCAATTGTATCTAGCAATTTACCTGTAAAATCATCTACAAATTTTATTGCAAAGACTGTAGATAGAGTAAAAAAAGGAGATATAGTAGTTGTTATATCTTCTGATAAAGGTTATACAAAAATCAGAACAGAAAAAGGAAAGCTTGGATATATCAAATCAAACAAATTAGAAAATGAATACACAGTAAGAGAGAGTATGGAAGAAGAAAAACAAATAGATGGAAAAATCAATTTAACATGGGATTATTATTCAACAGTTGGTTCTGCACCAGACAGAACAGGTACAACAATTGATGGAATAAATGTTGTATCACCAGCATTTTTCTATTTAGATGAAAAAGGTAATTTTAAAGAAAATATAGGAAATAAGGGACAAGCATATATAGAATGGGCACATTCAAATGGTTATAAGGTTTGGCCAATGTTTTCAAATGCAGAAGCTGCAACAAAGAGCTTATCAATAACATCAGATATTATGAATAGTTATGAGCAAAGACAAAAATTAATAGAAAATATTGTAAATAGCTGTGTTAAATATAAATTAGATGGTATTAACATAGACTTTGAAAATATGAAACAAGAAGACAAAGACATGTATTCAAGGTTTATTATAGAATTAACCCCTAGAATGAAAGAAATTGGATTAATTACTTCAGTTGATGTAACAGCACCAGATGGTGGAGAGACATGGTCAATGTGTTTTGATAGAAATATAATAGGAGATGTAGCAGACTACATTGTGTTTATGGCTTATGACGAATATGGAGTTTCAAGCAGCAAACCAGGAACAACAGCTGGATATGACTGGGTTAAACTTAGCTTAAATAAATTTTTACAAACAGAAGAAATTGAATCAGATAAAATTATTTTAGCAGTTCCATTTTATACAAGAGTTTGGACAACAGATGGAAATGGAAAAGTCACAAGTGACACAGTTAGTATGAAAAATATAAATAAGGTAATTCCAGATGGAACAGAAAGAAAATGGGATGAGGACTTAAAACAAAATTATGCTGAATATACAAAAGGAGGAAACAAAAAGCAAATTTGGATTGAAGATATAGAATCTTTAAAAGCAAAACTATCTCTAATTACAGAAAATAACCTAGCAGGTGTAGGGTCTTGGCAAAAAGGTATGGAAACTGACGAAGTTTGGGGAGTAATAAAAGAATATTTAGAAAAATAGGATTATGGGGCCGTCCCCAAATCCTATTTTTTTAAATAAACTTTTTGTACATATAATTTGTTTGCAAAAGATTGTACTACATTTCTTAAAATATATTGTTCTTCTGAAAGTTTGCTATTTTTAACATAATTTTTTCCTGCAAAAACAATACGAATAGCTTTTTCTAATTCAGAGCAAAATCTATTATAAGACAAGTCAATAGGAGAAGTTTCAATTGCTAAATGTATTAATCTTTTAATATCATGAATGCTATAAACTTGTTTTAAAACAAAAATAACAAACAAAGATGCCATATGTTCTTTATTGTATTTTTTATTCATAGGTGGTTTTATAACATTTTGTTTTACATAATTATTAATCATCGTTTTTGTTATTAATTTTTCATCTTTTTCGTTATCATTTTTGATGTAACCACCCAAATATTCTTCAAGTAAAGAAACTAATTGGTCTATATATAAATCAATATTTGGAAGTTCATTCCATCTAGGTAAATGAAAGTCTTTTATTTCTGTATTCACTAAAAAATCACCTCTTAAACTAAATAATAACACGTTGTTGTAAATTAAGTCAAGTAGAGGTTAGAACATTTTTGAACACTTAGTCAATTACTTGACAGGATATACAGTATATGATAATCTAGTATTCGATACTAGATAAAGGAGATTGTTATGGAAAGAGAAAAATATTTTGAAGCCACAGAATTCGATAATATCAAGGAACTTATCAAGGAAAGTGTTAAAAAATACAAAGAAAAAACAGCATTTATTATAAAACACAAAGAACAAAAAGAAGTGAGTTATGAAAATATAAGTTATTCAAAATTATTAGAAGAAGTAAATCAGTTAGGAACTAAATTTTATAATCTTGGATATCAAAACAAAAGAGTTGCAATTGTAGGAAGAAATCGTTATGAATGGGTAGTAGCACATTTAGCAAACTTATTAGGAGGAATACTAAGTATACCTTTAGACAAGGAATTACAAGTAGATGAATTAGAAAGTTGCTTAGTAAGAAGTAAAGCTGATGTTTTAGTATTTGATGAAAAATATAAAGAAAATATTGAAGAAATAAAAAGAAGGGGAAATACAAAAATAGAAAACTATATTTGTATGAGTAGTGAACCTGGTTATCTTTCCATACAAGAATTAAAAGAACAAGGAAAACAATTGTTAGAAGCAGGAAATAAAGAATATATTGATTGTAAAATTGATAGTAATAAAATGAACATATTATTATTTACATCAGGAACTACATCAAAATCCAAAGCAGTTATGCTATCACAAAAAAACATAGCATCAAATATATACAGTATGCAATTAGTAGAAGATATAAGACCAGAAGATGTAAATATAGCATTTTTACCATTTCATCATATTTTTGGCTCAACATGTTTAATAGTAATGCTTGCTTTTGGAGTAACAACATCATTTCCAGATGGGCTTCGCTATATTGCACAAAACCTAAAAGAGTATAAAGTATCTATATTTGTAGGAGTTCCATTATTAATAGAAGCTATTTATAAACAAATTGAAAAAGGAATAAAGAAACAAGGAAAAACCAAAACAGTAAAAATTGCAAAAAAAATAAGCAATATTTTACTAAAATGTCATATAGATATAAGAAAAAAACTATTTAAAGCAATATTAGACCAATTAGGAGGACACTTAAGATTTGTAATTTCAGGTGGTGCTCCATTAGACAAAAAAGTAGCACAAGGATTTAATGAATTAGGAATAAATGTAGTACAAGGTTATGGATTAACAGAAACATCACCAGTTATTGCAGCAGAAAACTATAAAAAAATGAAATATGGTTCTATTGGTTTTCCAATGGAAAATGTAGAATTAGAATTAATTAATCAAGATAGTCAAGGAATAGGGGAAATCAGAGTAAAAGGACCAAATGTAATGCTACGGTTACTATGAAAATGAAGAAGCAACAAATGAAGTATTAAAAGATGGTTGGTTTTATACAGGAGACTTAGCTTATTTTGACAAAGATGGATATTTATTTTTATCAGGAAGAAAAAAAGACATGATTGTTTTAAAAAACGGTAAAAAAGTATTTCCAGAGGAGTTAGAAACATTAGTAAATAGAATTGAAGAAGTAAATGAATGTATGGTATATGGAATAGCAGACAAAGATGACAAAAATGACATAAAAATTTCAGTTAAAATAGTTTATGATAAAGAAACAGTAAACGAAAAATATCCAAACATACCACAAGAAGAATTAGAAAAAATAATTTGGCAAAAAATAAAAGAAATAAACAAAACATTTCCACCATACAAATACATAAAAAACATGATTTTAACAGATGAAGAATTAATAAAAACAACAACAAAAAAAGTAAAAAGAAATGAGGAACTTAAAAAAATGTCGCATTAGGGACGTTTCCTTTGAGACATTTTTATATTAATTTGATAGGATTATGGGGCCGTCCCCAAATCCTATTTATATTTCCGTAATTTTCAAATTAAATTTATCTTCAAAAACTTTCTTTTTAGCAATATATTCTTTTGTCTTAAAGCCTTTAACATCAATAACTTCAGTTGTGTTATCTTTATGAAAAACAACAAAATCAGCTCTATATTTTAAACTAGGAGCTAAAATAAAAGTAGGCTGTAAGCAAAAACCATTAATTTCTTTTGCTTGTAGTCTAAATTTTAATTCACAGTAGTAATCAGCTTCTTTTTGGCTGTCAAAAGTATGACCATCAACAGAAACTTTATTAGCTCTATATTTACTTTTTTGTGTTTTTCCATTTGTAAAATTTTTGTAATCTTCTACTGACCAATGCTCCATTTGAATAGCAACCCCAATCTATTTTTAAACTGTACACATCATACCAAAAAAAAAACAAAAGTACAACAAAAACTGTTCTTTTTTTATAAAATGTGATAAAATATTTTAAATTAATAAAAGAAAGTAGAGAAGTATATGAAACAAGCTTTGATTATATCAGCATTTTCAACTTTAGGAAAAACGTATTTGGGAAATAAATATAAAAATATTTTTGATTTTGAGGCTAGCTCATATAAATAAGGTTTTATAAAATAAAAACGAAAGGAAAAATAATGGAAGGGGAAAAAATAAACAGAAGAAAAGTTATAATAAGCAATAGCATTATTCCATGGTTTATAGGATTATCAGATGACCTAATGTTTTTTATTGCTATAAATTCTTTGTTTTTTACAGTAACAAAAGGATTATCAGCTGCTCAAATATCATTTTTAGGAACAATTTCAGGGTTAGTATATCTAATTATGCAAATGCCTGCTTTAAAAATAATACAAAAAATAGGAACTGTAAAAGCCGTAAGACTACGGAACAATAATGTTATTGATTAGTAGTATTTTAATAACATTTGGAAATAAATATTTAATTATTCTAATAGGATATATCTTTTACCAACCAGCTTTTCTATTTAAAAAAATGGATAATGTTGTATTAGAAAACAATTTGAGATATTTAAAAAAAGAAGATAATTACTTAAAAATGTCTAATAAATCAAAAGTTATTTATTCTATTATAACTATGATTATAGCATTAATAGCAGGACCAATTTTTGCAATAAATAGCTATTTGCCGATGTACTTTTGTATTTGTATATGTATAATTAATGTATTATTATCTTTTTGTATTTTCGATATTAATGAAGAAATCAAAACAAATAAAAATTGTAAAGAAGATAAAAAAGAAAAAATAAAATTTTCTAATCCAAAATTAATATTTATAATATTAGCTTCTTTTGGACTTATATATTCAGCTATTAGTGTAGGACAAGACAACAGTAAATTATTGATACAATATAACCTAGAAAAATATTTTAATATAGGGCTAACTGCTACTTATCTATCAGTTATTATAGTAATATCACGAATTAGCAGAATTGCTGGGAATCTAATTTTCAAAAAAATATATAGTAAAATGAAAGATAAAGTAAATGTATTTTTATCAATTTTATTGGCAATTGCATTTTTATGCATACTTATAGGAAATTGTATAGAAGCAAGTAGTATAATTAAAATTACAATTATGGCAATAGGATTTAGTTTAATTCTTGGAATAAGAGATTCTATAGAAGTATATACAACAAATTTAATATTAAAAAATACCGAAATAATAGAACAGCCAAAAGCAATATCTTATTTACAATTATCAAGAAGAGCAGTATCAACAGCAATGTACTTCATTTTTTCTATGATTTTAACACAGGTAGAGCTAATATATGTAATCATTTGCTTATTTATATTTGCAATTATTGGAATTAGTATAAATGTAAAATTATATAAAATGATAAAAGAATAACTATATGAATTCTTATGAAACACATAAAAAGAAAGGAAATGATATGAATTTAGATTTTTTGTTTGAAATGTTAGAAAATCAATATGGCAAAGAAATTACTAAAAACATTATAAATGGATATAATTCTAAGAGATATACTACTTTTAGAGTGAATTTGATAAGGAGTAGTGTAGTAGAAGTAGAAGATGTTTTGAAGTCACACAAAATTGAATATGAGAAAGTAGCATGGAGTAATGAGGCTTTTATTTTGAAAAATGCTTCAGAAAAAGACATTAGAGAATTATCAATTTATAAGGATGGAAAGATTTATTTGCAAAGTTTATCATCTATGTTGCCACCTATTTTGCTAGAACCAAAAAGTGAATTAGATATTTTGGACATGGCAGCAGCACCAGGTGGAAAAACAACTCAAATAGCTTCTATAACTAACAATAAAGCTAATATAACAGCATGTGAAATGAATAAAGTTCGTGCAGAAAGATTAAGATATAATCTAGAAAAGCAAGGGGCAAATAGCTATGTTATGGTACAAGATGCAAGAAATATTGAAGACTTTTTTTCTTTTGACAAAATTTTATTAGATGCACCATGTAGTGGTAGTGGAACAATTAATTTACGAGAACCAAAATCATATCAAAATTTCACTGAAAAATTAATACAAAAGTCAGCTGATACACAAAAACAATTGTTAGATAAAGCACTTAATATTTTAAAACCAGGTAAAGAAATGATATATTCTACATGTTCTATTT
The DNA here is from genome assembly GCA_948468045.1 of uncultured Clostridium sp. Classification (GTDB taxonomy): domain Bacteria; phylum Bacillota; class Clostridia; order TANB77; family CAG-508; genus CAG-269. The sequence continues at coordinate 27,985 of CAOKGO010000005.1, forward strand.
TGTTTTGTGAAAATGAAGAGGTAATAGAAACAATTTTAAAAAAGAAAAAAGCACAAATTGTGCCTATTGAATTTGAGCAAATGGGAGGATTACCAGTTTTACCAACTAAAATAAATGGAACTTTATGTGTGTGTCCAAATGAGTTTTATGAGGGATTTTTTATTGCTAAAATAAGAAAGAATTAGTATTGAAAAAAGGAGGAAAAAATGTTTAAATTACACTCAGAATATAAGCCAACAGGCGACCAGCCAAAAGCAATAGAATATTTAAGTAAAGGAATAATGGAGGGTAAGAAATTCCAAACACTTCTAGGAGTTACAGGCTCTCGGGAAAACATTTACAATGGCAAATATAATTGAAAAAGTACAAAAACCAACACTTGTTTTAGCACATAATAAAACATTAGCTGGACAATTATATAGTGAATTCAAAGAGTTTTTCCCAGAGAACAATGTTGAATACTTTGTATCATATTATGATTATTATCAACCAGAAAGTTATATTCCATCATCAGACACATATATTGAAAAAGACTCATCTGTTAATGATGAAATAGACAAATTACGTCATTCTGCAACATTATCATTATTTGAAACAAAAGATGTCATTATTGTAGCGTCTGTTTCTTGTATTTATGGATTAGGAGACCCCATTGACTATCAAGAAATGATGCTATCACTAAGAGTAGGTATAAATAAGTCAAGAGACCAAGTTTTAAAAAAACTAATTTCAATGCAATATACAAGAAATGAAATAGATTTTAAAAGAGGAACTTTCAGAGCAAAAGGAGACATTGTCGAAATATATCCATCTGACCAATCAGAATCAGCAGTTAGAGTTGAATTTTGGGGAGATGAGATTGAAAAAATAACTGAAATTAATCCATTAACAGGAAAGCCAATTGGTACAAGGAAACATATATTAATTTCACCTGCTTCTCATTATGTTACAACAAAAGACAAAATGGATAAAGCAATTGTAACAATTGAAGCAGAAATGGAGCAAAGAGTAAAATATTTTAAAGAGCAAAACAAATTAATAGAAGCACAAAGAATAGAAGAAAGAACAAATTTTGATATAGAAATGATGAAAGAAACTGGATTTTGTTCTGGAATTGAAAATTATTCAAGACACATTAGTGGAAGAGAAGAGGGAAGTCCACCATATACACTATTTGACTATTTTCCAGACGACTTTTTATTGCTAGTAGATGAATCACATGCAACAATTCCACAAGTAAGAGCAATGCATAATGGGGATAGAGCAAGAAAAGAATCACTTGTAAACTATGGATTTAGGTTACCATCTGCATTTGATAATAGACCATTAAAATTTGATGAATTTGAACAAAGATTAAATCAAGTTATTTTTGTTAGTGCTACTCCAGCAGATTATGAAGAAGAACATAGTAAAGAAAATATTGTAGAACAAATTATTAGACCAACTGGATTGTTAGACCCAAAAATAGAAGTAAAACCAGTTACAAATCAAATTGATGACTTAATAGAACAAATTAGAATCCGTGTAGAAAAAAAAGAAAGAGTTTTAGTTACAACATTAACTAAAAAAATGGCTGAAGACCTAACTGAATATCTTAAAAATTTGGAAATAAAAGTAACATATATGCATTCAGACACAAAAGCATTAGAAAGAATGGAAATTATTAGAAACTTAAGACTACGGAGAATTTGATGTATTAGTAGGAATAAACCTTTTAAGAGAGGGACTAGATATTCCTGAAGTTTCATTAGTTGCAATATTAGATGCAGACAAAGAGGGATTTTTACGTTCAGAAAGGTCATTAATACAAACAATTGGACGTGCTGCTAGAAATACAGATGGGACAGTTATTATGTATGCAGATGAACTAACTAGAAGTATGGAAAAAGCAATTACAGAGACAAATAGAAGAAGAAAAATTCAAGAGCAATATAATACTGAACATGGAATTACTCCAAAAACAATTCAAAAATCAGTACGTGAAAATATTGCAATAACAACAGCAGAAGACATTGGAGTAGAATATAAACTAGAAAAAAGTGAAGATATAAAAGAAGTTATAAATAAATTAACTGACGAAATGCTACAATATGCAACAGCAATGGAATTCGAGAAAGCAGCAGAACTTCGTGATAAAATTAGGGAGTTGGAAAAGTTATTATAAAAAGTTAAAAAATTTAAAACTTATGTATATAGATAAATGAAAGGAATGATAAAAATGGAAATAGTATATCAAGTGTTTGATTCTTTTTGGTTTCAAGCAATTATAAAATTAATTTTAGGGTTTGTACTAGCAGGAATAATTGGGTTAGAGCGTTCATCTTGGAGCAAACCAGCAGGATTTAGAACACATGCATTAGTTGGAATAAGTAGTGTCTTAATTATGCTATGTGGAGAATATATGTCAAAAATTTATGATATGGATCCGTCAAGAATACCAGCACAATTACTATCTGGAATAGGATTTATTGGTGCAGGAACAATTTTAAGAGATGGCTTTAATGTAAAAGGACTAACAACAGCAGCCGGTTTGTTAGCAGTTACCTGTATAGGTCTTAGCATAGGAGCAGGTTTCTACTTAGGAGGTATAGTAACAACACTAATAGTATATATAATATTATCATACTCTTATAAAATATCAGACAAATTAGACCATTTTGACATATTAGAACTTGATATTAAAATAAATAAAGAACTAGAAGAAACATTAGCTGAAATCGAAAAAACTTTAAGTGCTTATCAAGTAGAAATAAAACAAATGAAAAGACTAAAAAAAGAAGAAAAAGAGGATATTGAAACAATACATATTATAGGAAATTACAACAAAAAAGGATTTAAAAAGAATGAAGTAATAAGAAAAATCACATCTATACAAAATATAGAAGAAGTCCTACAAGAAGACAGTTAAAAAGTTTTAATATATATTAATAGTTTGCTTTATTGCACAAAAACAAATAGCATACATATCATATATCAAGGTGATATGTATGTTATTTTTCAAAGAATTGTATGAAGATGCTAAGAACATAAAAGAAAAAGATCCAGCTACTAAAAACATATTAGAAGTAATTATATTATATCCAGGATTTCACATTCTTGTATTTCATAGATTAGCACATTTCTTATATAGAAAGAAACTCTTATTTTTAGCAAGACTAATTTCTCAGATAGGAAGATTTTTTACGGGAATAGAAATACATCCAGGAGCTAAAATTGGAAGAAGACTGTTTATTGACCATGGAATGGGGATTGTAATTGGAGAAACAGCAACTGTTGGAAATGATTGCACAATTTATCATAATTCTACATTAGGTGGAACAGGTAAAGACAAATATAAAAGACATCCAGACATTGGAAATAACGTTATGGTAGGAGCAGGAAGCAAAATTCTTGGACCGATAAAAGTTGGAAATAATGTAAAAATAGGAGCAAATGCTACGGTATTAAAAGACATACCAAACAATGTAACAGTAGTAAAATTCAATAATGTTCAGTAGGATTTAGGGACGGTCCCATAATCCTATTTTTCCTATAACATAAAAATAGGATTATGGGGCCGTCCCCAAATCCTATAAGTTGTATAAATTTCCTTCTGTTAATAATTTTACTCTTTTTAAAGTCCTTTCATTTGTTGATTTTAAAGCTTCTTCGATAAATTCAGGATGATTAACTAGAAAATCTCTCATAGTTGTGAAATGGTCTTTATAAAACGCTTTAAGCATATCTAATTGAGCTTGGTTGATTATACCTAATTCAAAGGCTTTTTCAAATAGGGAGTTATCAACACAGGCAAGTGAAATAGTTTTTATATTTTCTTTTTGAAGGATTTCTGTTCCACCTTCTTTTCTATCTACAACATAACAAGTCCACAATAATTTACCATTTAAGTTCTTAACAGCTGGAATCCAAGAACGAACATAGTTAGATGCAACAGTTACTAAATCTGAAGCATTTAAAACTGTTTTGCCTTGAATATTGGTTACTTTTTCAGTAGTAGAAAAGTCGTAAGTGCTTTCAAAAGCTTCTAAATCTTTAAATAAAGTAAGATGAGGCTTTTTTAATAAATAGGCTATCATGTTAGAAAAATACCAATCTCTTCTTTCACCACCTGAAATATAATCAATTTCACTAACATTTACATTATCAGTAATTGCTTTTACCATAGTATCAATTGTATATTTGAAAATATCGTTATTTTCATATTGTGACAAAACTTTTTCAAAAACTTTTTTTGGTAAGTTAATACGGTCTTCTAATAAAGTATCAATATAAGCTAAAAAATCGGTAGCTTCTTTTTCGTTTCCATAAAGGAAATGTGTATTAACAAAATATGGTGAAATCATACCAGAAGTAAGAAAAAAAGGTTTGTTCTCTTCACAAAATTTAACTGCTTTTGTTTCAAATAAATATGACATTATATCAGACATAATTATTCCTCCTTAAATTTATATTGATGTTATTCTAAAGCAAAAAACATAATTTGTCAATATTATTGTAAATTCTGTAATTTTATGTTATTATATACAATGAAATTTTTATAAACATTTCTTCCGAATTGGAAGAGAAACAGCAATCTAAAAAAAGGAGGAGCAAGATGAAAGCAAGTAAACGGAAACAATATCCAGTGGAAATGACACCAGCACCTGTCAAGTATGTAGAGTTACAAGTTAGAGAGATTGCAAAGAAAAATATGGTGGATGGGGATGTAGCATTTATCTTCAAGTTCAGTACAGGGGCAACTTTTAAGAAAATAACTACAGAGTTAGATTATGACTATTGGAATGAAGCAAAAGTAGGGGATATCCTTACTGTGTGTGTACGTGGGCCAAGAATAATGTCAATCCATCGCTGTTAAATTCAAGAAAAAGTTCCATTCAAGTTCAAGAATGGAGCTTTTTTCAAAAAATCATTGCAAAACTTGATGAAAAATGATATGATAAAAAAAATTTTGAAAGAGGGATAAAGTATGAAAACATTATTAAAAAATGGACTACTAATAGACTACAAGACAAACACATTTGAAAAAAAAGATATTTTAATTGAAGATAACAAAATCGTAAAAATCGGAAATGATATTTCTGTTTCTACAGATAAAACAATTGACTGTACTAATTTTTATATTATGCCTGGAATGATTGATATGCACTGCCATTTAAGAGAACCTGGATTTGAACATAAAGAAACAATCGAAACAGGTAGCAAAAGCGCCGTTAGTGGTGGTTTTACTACAATTTGTCCAATGCCAAATACAAAACCAACACCAGATAGCGCTATTGTTTTGCAAAAAATTATAGAAACAGCTAAAAAAGTCAATCTATGTAATGTTCTTCCATATGCATCTGTGTCAAAAGGAGAAAAAGGAGAAGAACTAGTTGATTTTGCAGAATTAAAAAAATCAGGAGCAATTGCATTTTCAGATGATGGAATGCCAGTTGTAAATAGTAAAATGATGAGAGAAGCAATAATAGAAGCAGACAAATTAGGAACATTTGTAGCATCACATTGTGAAGAAAAATCAGTTGCAGCAGGAGCTATAAATGCTGGAAAAGTAGCAGAACAATTAGGAGTAAATGGAGTATTGCCAGAAGCAGAAGAAATCATGGCAGCAAGAGAAATAGTAATTTCAGAAACAAACAATGTAAGAGCTCATATATGCCATATAAGCACTAAAACTACAAAAAATATGGTAAGAGATGCTAAAAAAAGAGGAGTAAAAATTACTTGTGAAACTTGCCCACACTATTTCACATTTACAGTAGACGAAGTTTTAAAATCAGGTGTAAATGCTAAAATGAACCCACCTTTAAGAGAAGAAAAAGATAGACAAGCAATAATTGAAGGACTAAAAGAAGGAACAATAGATGCTATAATAACAGACCATGCACCACATGCAGAAGATGAAAAAAATAAAGGCTTAGAAACAGCACCAAATGGAATTATTGGATTTGAAACAGCATTATCAGCAGAAATTATGAACTTAATAGATACAGGAGATTTAACATACTTAGACCTAGTTAGGCTAACATCGTATAATCCAGCTAAATTGCTAGGAATTGATAGGGGAACAATTGAAGAAGGAAAAATAGCTGATATTACTATATTTGACCCAAATGAAACTTATACATATACAAAAGAAATGATAGTATCAAAAGCAAAAAATAGTCCATTCATTGGAAAAGAACTAAAAGGAAGAGTTCAATATACAATTGTTAATGGAAGAATAGTTTATAAAAAATAATAATGTAAATAAAAAAGAAGGGAAAAAACAATGAATGCAATAGATAATTTAATAGAAAAAATCAAGAAAACCAATAACCCAACTGTAATGGGTTTAGATCCAAGATATGAAATGTTACCAAAATGTGTAACAAATAAATATCCCCAAAATTTAGAGGGAGTATCAAAAGCAATAATTGAATTTAACAAAGCATTAATAGACGCAACATATGACATCATACCAGCAATTAAGCCTCAAATTGCATTTTATGAAATGTATGGAATTCCAGGAATGGAAAGTTTTAAAGAAACTTGCAGATATGCCAAAGAAAAAGGAATGATTGTAATTGCAGATATTAAAAGAGGAGATATTGGTTCAACAGCAACAGGATATTCAAACGCTTTTTTAGGAAAAACAAAAATAGGAGAAGAAGAACAATCAATTTATGATGTTGACTTTGTAACTGTAAACCCATACATGGGAACTGATTGCGTAAAGCCATTTATAGAAGACTGCAAAAAATATGATAAAGGAATATTTATATTAGCAAAAACATCAAATCCATCATCAGGAGAATTACAAGATTTAAAATTAGAAAATCAAAAAGAAGTATATATACAAATAGCAGAATTAGTCGAAAAATGGGGAGAAGAGTTAAGAGGGAAATACCAATATAGTAGTGTTGCAGCAGTAGTTGGAGCAACATATCCAGAACAACTAAAACAAATAAGAAAAGTTGCACCACATACATATTTTTTAATACCAGGATATGGTGCACAAGGTGGAAAAGCAAATGATATTGCACTTGGTTTTGATAGTAATGGACTAGGTGGAATAGTAAATGCTTCAAGAAGCTTAATGTGTGCATATAAATCAGAAAATTGGAAAAATCAAGTAACAGAAGAAGAATACTATAAAGCTACAAGATTAGAAGCTCTAAGAATGAGAGACGAGTTAAATCAAGCAATAAACTAACCAAATGGGCATATTTGGGACAGGCACAGAAGTACCCAAAACGAAAAGTAAGGAGGAATTATTATGCCAGAAATGTTATTAGCAAAATTAGTAAAAAAAGAAAAATTAAATTCAGATATTTTTAAATTTAGTGTAGAAGCACCAAGTATTGTTAAAACATCAAAACCAGGAAACTTCATTGAAATAAGAGTTTCAGACCAAGTTGAGCCATTTTTAAGAAGACCTATTAGTATTTATAATATGGATAGAGAAAATGGCATTTTGGAATTTATTTTTCAAGTGAAAGGAAAAGGAACTAAAATTTTAGCACAAAGAGAAGTAGGAGACAATATTGATATTATAGGTCCTCTAGGGTATGGAACTTTTAAATATGAACAATATAAAAATCTTGCTATTATTGGTGGAGGTATAGGAGTTTTTCCTTTATATGAATTAGCAAAATGTGCTAAAAAAGATGAGAAAAAAGTAAATATATATTTAGGATATAGAAGTAAAGATTTTGTTGTATTAGAGGAAGAATTCAAACAAGTTTCAGATAACTTTATTTTAACAACAGATGATGGTAGTTATAGTCAAAAAGGATATGCTATTCAATTTTTAGAAAAAGATATAGATGAAGGAAAAGTAGATGCAATATTTGCTTGTGGTCCATTACCTATGTTGAAAGCAGTACAAAAATTAGCAAATGAAAAAAGTATTCCTTGTCAAATATCATTAGAAGAAAAAATGGCTTGTGGTCTAGGTGTTTGTTTGGGGTGTGCAGTAAAAACAACAAAGAGTTCAAAAGAAGCTCCAGAATATTTGCATGTTTGCAAGGCAGGACCAGTATTCAATAGTAAAGATGTAGAAATTTAGTTACATTTTTCTAATTAAAATTTTAATATAAATAAGTAGCTATTTTGGTTGTATAGAAAAAATCAAAGATTTTACTATTACAACAAAAATACATTAGAAAGGAAAGATAGTAAAATGAATACAAAAGTTAATTTAGCAGGAATTGAAATGAAAAATCCAGTAACAGTTGCATCAGGAACATTTGGATATGGAAGAGAATTCAGTAATTTTTTTGATTTAAGTAAATTAGGTGGAATCATCACAAAAGGAACATCATTAAAAGCTAGAGCTGGAAACAAACCATCAAGAGTCTGTGAAACAGCAAGTGGAATGTTAAATAGCATTGGTTTGCAAAATCCAGGAGTAGAATATTTTGCACAAAATGATTTACCATATCTTAGAAAGTTTGATACTGCCATTATTGTTAATGCCTGTGGAAGCAGTATTGATGAATATGTAGACCTTTGTAAGATTTTAAACACATTAGATATTGACGGAGTAGAACTTAACTTATCTTGTCCAAATGTAAAGGCAGGTTGTATGGCATTTGGAAATACATATGATGGTGTAAAACAAGTAACAAAAGAAGTAAGAAAAGTTTTAGACAAACCTTTAATTGTAAAACTAACTCCAAATGTTACAGATATTGCTTCTATTGCTAAAGCAGTAGAAGATGGTGGGGCAGATGGTGTATCTTTAATTAATACATTATTAGCAATGAAAATAGATATTGAAAAAAGAAGACCAGTTCTTGCTAACAATACAGGGGGATTATCAGGTCCAGCCATTAAGCCAGTAGCAGTACGTATGGTTTATCAAGTAGCACAAGCAGTTAATATTCCAATACTTGGTTTAGGTGGAATTGTAAATGGAGAAGATGCTATTGAATTTATGCTAGCAGGAGCAACTGCAATATCTATTGGAGCAGGAAATTTTATGGATCCATATGTTAGTATAAATACAATTAAAGGAATCGAAGATTACATGAAAAGACACAATATTGAAAATATTAATGATATTGTAGGAACAGTTCAAATGAACTAAATAGAGGTAATTTTAAAGAGAAGTCAGAAAGGATGCCTTTTATGAAAAGAGAGAAAACTAGAAGAATAATGGTAGGAGATACTGCCATTGGTGGACAAAATAAAGTTGTTATACAATCTATGTGTAATACTAAAACAAAAGACATTACATCTACTATTAATCAAATTTTAGACTTAGAAAAAGCAGGTTGTGAAATTGTTCGTGTTGCATGTTTAGATAAAGAAGATGCAAAGGCAATTAGGGAGATTAAGAAAAAAATTAATATTCCAATAGTTGCAGATATTCATTTTGATTATCAAATTGCGTTAGAGGCAATTGAAGCAGGTGTAAACAAAATACGTATTAATCCAGGAAATATAGGCTCAAGGGAAAAAGTTGAAGCAGTAGTTAAGGCTTGTAAAATAAAAAAAATTCCAATTAGAATAGGGGTAAATAGTGGCTCTTTGGAAAAAGAACTATTAGAAAAATATGGGAAACCAACAGCAAAAGCCATGATAGAAAGTGCAAAAAGACATATAAAAATATTGGAAGATTTAGACTTTTATGACTATGTAATTTCATTAAAAGCTTCTTCAATAGATTTATGTATTGAAGCATATAAAGAAGCTTCTAAGCAATTTGATTGTCCACTTCATTTAGGAATTACAGAAGCAGGCACAGAATTTAGTGGAACAATAAAATCAAGCATTGGATTAGGTATTTTATTAAGACAAGGAATAGGTGATACAATTCGTATATCTCTTTCAGATGACCCAATCAAAGAAATCAAAGTAGTAAAAGAAATATTAAAAGACTGCAATTTATATAACAAATTACCTACTTTAATATCTTGTCCTACTTGTGGAAGAACACAAATTAACTTAATTCCAATTGCAAAAGAAATAGAAAGCTTTTTGCAAACAATAGAAGCAAATATAACAGTTGCAGTTATGGGATGTGCAGTAAATGGACCACGGAGAAGCAAAAGAAGCAGATATTGGTATAGCAGGAGGAGTAGGAGAAGGAATTTTATTTAAAAAAGGTAAAATTATTAGAAAAATAAAACAAGAAAATATGATAGAAGAATTAAAAAAAGAGATTATGATTTTAGTAATAGAACAAAAAAAATAACAAAAAAATTAGGATTATGGGAAGTTCCAAAATCCTAATTTTTTATATTATAGGAAAATCTCCGATTTCCCATATAATCTTAGTTGTTAGAATCATCTGTATTTTCATTTACAGGTGTTACTGGTGTTGAATTTCCTGTTGATGTTGTTTCACTTGATGCACCAACATATTCTGAGCTACCGAAAGCTAAAATCATATAGAAAATAGGTGCTAAGAAATATAGTCCAACAGCCCAACCACCATCTTTATTAAATGCTTTTGCTAATTTATAAGATAGAATAGCATTTAATGCAACTGGTACAAGCCATCCTATAAATGGAATAATTACTGCTAAGTAAGCCAAAACTAACCATGGAGAAAGACCAGAAATTTTAAATAAAATTACAACATTGTAAATAGGAATAATTGACTTCCAACCTTTTTCTCCTGCTTTAGTAAACATTTTCCACATAGCAATAATTTGCACAATATAAATAGCTAATATAATAACTGAATAAACCATTAATGCACCAAGAATAGCAGAAGAAGCTACAACAGCATCAGCATTAGAATAGCCACTTGGGTAACTGTATGTAGAATAATAACTAGTGTTGTACATAAAACAATCCTCCTTTTATTTTTATAGTCAACTTAAGTATAGCATTTTTTTCAAAAAAGTCAATATAAAATGACAATTTTTGTCTTATTGTGAGCATTTTTTTATTTTATATTATAGAAAAGTGCCATAGAGCTTTATATAGAACATGCTATACTACAAAAATATAACTAAAATAAAATGTTTCAAATGCTTCAAAAGGAATGTAACCATATAATATCGACAAAAAATACAAAATTTCTAAAAAAGATTGTATAAAAATTTTTTGTCTGATATAATTGAAGCAATGATTTAATAATATATTATTAAGAGGAGGAAAAATTATGCATGAAAATGAAAATAAAAAATGCTGTTGTGGAGAAAACAATAAAAAAGACGCATTTGTAGAAAAACTTTTTGCAGAGTACCAACCAATCAAAGACAATTTAATTCAAATATTAAACGAAGTACAAGAACATTATGGATATGTACCAATGTGGGTACAAGAAGAATTATCAGAATTTTTATCTATACCAATGGCTGAAATTTATGGTGTTGTAACTTTTTATTCGAGATTTTCATTAAAACCAAAAGGAAAATATAACATTTCAGTATGCTTAGGGACAGCATGCTTCGTTAAAGGTTCACAAAAAATAATGGATAGACTATTAGAAAGACTAAAAATACAACCAGGAGAAACGACAGAAGATGGACTATTTTCCATAGAAGAAACAAGATGTGTTGGAGCTTGTGGATTAGCCCCAGTCTTTACAGTAAATGGAGAAGTATATGGAAAAGCAACAGTACAAAAACTAGACCAAGTTTTAGACGAATTAATGAGACAGTAGGGACAGTACTTAAATGTTTCAGTAATTTAGTCGAAAAATGTCTAAATTAATATAATCATTTTACAGGATTTATAAAAAGACAAAAAAAGACAATAAATATGAGACAAATCAGACCTGTCCCTACTGTGTCAAAAGGAGGAATGGAAAATGAAAACAATAAATGAACTTCATAAAATAAGAGAAGAAAAAAGGAAAGAGTTGGACTTAAGAATAAATACAAAAGCAGATACAAGAGAAAAGCACATTTTAGTTTGTCAAGGTACTGGTTGTACTTCGTCAAAGTCTCCAAAGATTTTAGAAAGTTTTAAAAAGATTATTAAAGAAAAAAATATAGAGAATGTTAGAGTAATTAAAACAGGTTGTTTTGGATTATGTGCAAAAGGTCCAATTGTTATTATAAGACCAGAGGATACTTTTTATGCTATGGTAAAACCTGAGGACTGCGAAGAAATTATCCAAACACATATTATTGAGGGAAATAGAGTTGAAAGATTACTTGCTAAAGATATTGATGGAACTAAGGTAAATAGCCTTGATGACTTAAATTTCTATAAGAAGCAAAAAAGAATTGCCCTAAAAAATTGTGGTGTTATTAACCCAGAAGAGATTGATGAATATATAGCATTTGATGGATATAAGGCTTTAGAAAAAGTACTTACAAAAATGTCACCAGAAGAAGTAATAGAAGTAATTAAAAATTCTGGAATTCGTGGTAGAGGTGGTGCAGGTTTCCCAACAGGCAAGAAATGGGAACTAACAAGAGCTTCAGAGGGAAAACAAAAATATGTAGTTTGTAATGCAGATGAGGGAGATCCTCGGAGCTTTTATGGATAGAAGTATATTAGAGGGTGACCCACATTCTGTTTTAGAAGCTATGGCAATTGCTGCTTATTGCATTGGTGCAGACAAAGGGTTTATCTATGTAAGGGCAGAATATCCAATAGCTGTTAAACGTCTACAAATTGCAATAAATCAAGCAAGAGAATATGGACTACTTGGAACAAAAATATTTGAAACAGATTTCAATTTTGATATTGAAATTAGATTAGGTGCAGGAGCTTTTGTATGTGGAGAAGAAACAGCATTATTAGAATCAATAGAGGGAAAACGTGGTCAACCAAGAGTAAAACCACCATATCCGGCATCTGCTGGTTTATGGGGAAAACCAACTTTAATTAATAATGTAGAAACATACAGTAATATTGCTCAAATTATCTTAAATGGAAGCAAATGGTATTCTTCTATTGGTACAGAAAATTCAAAAGGAACAAAAGTATTTGCATTAGGTGGCAATGTAAACAACATTGGTTTAGTAGAAGTGCCTATGGGAACAACATTAAGAGAAATTGTTTATGAAATTGGTGGAGGAATTCCAAATGGTAGAGATTTCAAAGCTGCTCAAACAGGAGGACCATCTGGTGGGTGTATTCCAAAAGAACATTTAGATACACCTATTGATTATGAGTCTTTAAAGCAAATTGGCTCAATGATGGGGTCTGGTGGTTTAATTGTTATGGATGATACAAAGTGTATGGTAAGTTTAGCAAAATTCTACTTGGAATTTACAGTAAGTGAAAGTTGTGGGAAATGTACACCATGTAGAATAGGAACAAAAAGAATGTTGGAAATATTAGAAAAGCTATGTAATGGTCAAGGCTCAGAATTAGATATTTATAAATTAGAAAAACTAGCAGTAAATATCCAAAAAGCAAGTATATGTGGTCTTGGACAAAGTGCACCAAACCCTGTAATTAGTACATTGAAATATTTTAGAGAAGAATTTAGAGAACATTGTGTTCAAAAACAGTGTAGAGCATTGGAATGTAAAGCAATGTCAAAAATTACAATTCAAGAAGATAAATGTAAAGGTTGTGGTTTGTGCCAAAAATCTTGTCCTGTAGATGCAATTGAAGGAACTGGAAGAGAAAAAAGAATTATTAATCAAGATAAATGCATTAAATGTGGTACTTGTTTGACGAATTGTCCGTTTAAGGCAATTGGAAACTAAAAAAGGAGGAAAAACAATGAAAGAAGAATTAATTACTTTAACCATAGATGGTCAAGAAGTTAAAGCAAAAAAAGGCACAACTATTCTGCAAGCTGCAAAACAAGCAGGAATTGACATTCCAACACTATGTTTTCTAAAAGACATCAACGAAGTTGGAGACTGTAGAATGTGTATTGTAGAAGTAGAGGGAAGAAGAGGATTTGCAACTTCTTGTATACAAACAATAGAAGAAGGAATGGTTGTACATACACATAATCCAAATGTATTAGAAGCAAGGCATGTAATATTAGACTTAATAATATCAAACCATGCTAAAGACTGCTTAACTTGTACACGTTCAGGAAATTGTGAGCTACAAGCTTTAGCAACAAAATTTAATGTATTAAATATAGAATTTGAAGGAGAAAGAACAAAACACAAAATAGATGACTTATCTCCATCTATTGTAAGAGATTTTAATAAATGTATTTTATGCAGAAGATGTGTTGCAGCCTGTAAAAAAGTGCAGAAAATAGGGGCAATTGATTGTATAAATAGAGGATTTGAATCTTGTATTTCAACAGCATATGACCACAGCTTAAATGATGTAAATTGTACAAATTGTGGGCAATGTATACAAGCTTGTCCAACAGGAGCATTACATGAAAAAGAAACAATTGATGATGTTTGGATTAAACTAAAAGACCCTGAAAGTTATGTTATTGTACAAACAGCTCCAGCAGTTCGTGTAGCACTTGGAGAAGAATTTGGAATGCCAATTGGAACAAATGTAACTTCAAAAATGGTAACAGCTTTAAAAAGATTAGGATTTGACAAAGTATTTGATACAAATACAGGTGCTGATTTTACAATTATGGAGGAAGCAAATGAATTTATAGAAAGATTTAAAGAAAACAAATATTTACCTATGATTACATCTTGTAGTCCAGGTTGGGTAAAATATATTGAAATGAATTACCCAGAACTATTGCCACATCTATCAACTTGTAAATCACCACATCAAATGTTTGGAGCTTTATTAAAAACATATTATGCTAAAAAAGAAAATATTGACCCAAGCAAAATTTATGTAGTATCTGTTATGCCATGTATTGCTAAAAAATTTGAAAGACAAAGAGAAGAAATGAAAAATGGTGAATTATATGATGTAGACAATGTAATTACAACACGTGAACTTTCAAGAATGATAAAACAAGCAAATATAGAATTTACAAAATTAGAAGACAGTGAATTTGATAGCCCAATGGGAGAAGCAACAGGAGCTGCTGCAATTTTTGGAACAACTGGTGGTGTTATGGAAGCAGCACTTCGTACTGCACAAGATACTTTAACAGGAAAGAACTTAGAAAAAATTGACTTTGAACAAGTACGTGGTGAAGATGGAATTAAAAAAGCAACCGTAAATATAGATAACATAGATATTAAAGTAGTTGCAGCAAGTGGATTAGCAAATGCACAAGAAATATTGGAAGAAATAAAAAATGGAAAATCTGATTACCAGTTTGTAGAAATTATGGCATGCCCAGGTGGATGTGTTATGGGTGGTGGTCAACCAATTAAAAGTTCTAAAGTACGAAGTGAAGTAGATGTTAGAAAATTAAGAGCAGACAGCCTATACTCTATTGATGAGCAAAGCACAATTCGCAAATCACATGAAAATCCTGTTATTCAAAAAATTTATAAAGAATTTTTAGGAAAACCAGGAAGTGAAAAAGCAGAAGAATTACTACATACAACATATCAAAAAAGAAAAAAATATAATATTTAATATGTTATAGGAAAAAATTTATAAAAACCCTTGAATATTTTATAAAAATATAGTATATTCTTTCAAGAGGTACAAAAAATGACAAAATTTTTTAAAAATATACAAGAAATGAATACTTTTAACATTGCAGTTTTAGAAGCTGTTGCTTTTATATTTATTTGTTTTTTAAGATATTAATTTCATTTGAAGTTAATATCTTTTTTGTATCATCTAAAATAAAAATTAAAAGGGGGACTTTCAAATGGAAGAACAAAAACTATTATTGGATGTAAACGAAAAACCAAAAATTGCTAAATGGATTGTTTTAGCAATACAACATGTTTTTGCCATGTTTGGAGCAACTATATTAGTACCAATTTTAGTAAATTCTACAGCAGGGGAAACAGTACTTACTATACCAGTTGCTTTAGTTACTTCAGGAATTGGAACACTAATTTATATTTTATGCACAAAAGGAAAATCACCAGTATATTTAGGAAGCTCATTTGCTTTTATTGCACCACTTGCAGCAGCTTTCTTAAAAGGTGGAACAAGTGGAGCAATGACAGGAGTCATGGCAGTAGGACTAATTTATGTAATTTTTGCAATAATTGTTAAATTTGTTGGAAAAAATTGGCTTGACAAATTATTACCACCAATTGTAATAGGACCTATGATAATGATTATCGGGCTAGGTTTAGCACCAAGTGCTATATCACAAATAGGGCTTGGAACTGGCAGTGAAATTGACTTAAGAGGAGTTGCAGTTGCATTAATCACTTTTTTAACAACAGCAATTGTAATGGTTAGAGGAAAAGGATTTATAAAAATAATACCATTTTTAATTGGTATTTTAGTAGGATATATTTCAGCTATATGTTTTGGCTTAGTCAATTTTGCGCCAGTATTAGAGGCTTCTTTCTTTAGTATGCCAAGCTTTATGATACCATTTGCAAGCTATATGCCAGACTTTTCGGCACTTCTTACAATAGCACCAATTGCTTTAGTTACAATGTGTGAACATATTGGAGACCATACAGCATTAGGTTCAATTATAGGAAAAGATTTATTAAAAGAACCAGGATTAGACAAAACTTTACTAGGAGATGGTATAGCAACATTTATAGCAGGACTTTTAGGTGGACCAGCAAATACTACTTATGGTGAAAATACATCAGTTGTAGGAATGACAAAAGTAGCTTCTATTTGGGTTATTGGTTTAGCAGCAATATTTGCAATTTGCCTAGGATTTTTAGGAAAATTCACAGCAATAGTTTCAAGTATTCCAAACCCTGTATTAGGAGGAGTTTCATTATTACTTTATGGTTTCATTGCAGTTAATGGGTTGAAAGTACTTATTCAAAATCAAATAGATTTTGGAAAATCTAAAAATGTTGTTGTAGCTTCAACAATGTTAGTTTTAGGTTTAGGGGGAGCAGCCATATCAATTGTTTCAGGAGACTTATCTATCACAATATCTGGAATGAGCTTAGCTGCTATAATTGGAATCTTATTAAATCTTTGTTTACCAGAAGAAAAACAAGAAATTAAACAAGAGAAAAAAGAAGAAAAAGTAAAAGAAACAGTTTAAATTGCAATATGTTAATAACTAAAAATTTGAAATTATTATATAAGCAAAAAGGTTGAAACATTTGATTTAGTATATCAGCCTTAGAGAAAGGAATGTGATTAAAAATGAATGCAATAGTTTTAACAAATCCTATTATTCAACACAAATTATCTATTATTAGAAATAAAAATACAGGAACAAAAGAATTTAGAGAAATAATTGGTGAAATAGCAACATTTTTATGTTATGAGGCAATGTCAGATGCAAAACTTCAAACAATTGAAGTAGAAACACCAATGGGAACTACAAAAGTTAAAACCCTAGACGAAAATCAGTATGCTTTTGTGCCAATTTTAAGAGCAGGAACTGGAATGTTAGATGGATTAGTAAAAGTTATGCCAAATGCTAAAATTGGCCATGTTGGTTTATATCGTAATGAAGAAACTTTAAAACCTGTCCGTTATTATTATAAAATGCCACAAGATATAGCAAACAGAGAAGTAATAGTATTAGACCCTATGCTTGCAACAGGTGGTTCTGCAATAGATACAATTACTATGCTTAAAGAAGATGGTGTTAAAAAAATAAAATTTTTATGTATCATAGCAGCACCTGAAGGGATTTTAAAATTACAAGAACAACACCAAGATGTACAAATTTACACAGCAGCAGTAGATGAAAAGTTAAATGACATTGGGTATATTGTTCCAGGTTTAGGAGATGCAGGAGATAGAATATTTGGAACAAAATAAATATGTCGTATTGGGGACGTTTCTTTTGCGACATTTTTATGTTGACTGCTATTAAGCTACCAGGTTTGTATAAAGAACAAAAGAGGCATGATTAAAATTTTATGACCTTTTAGATAACTTTTCATGCCACGTCTTTGTTCGCCCGCGAAAATTGCAAAGCAATTTTCTGTGGAACGTTTTATATTATAGGAAGTTCGGAGAACTTTCCTATAATAGAACAAAAGAGGCATGATTAAAATTTTATGACCTTTTAGATTACTCTTCATGCCTCGTCTTTGTTCGCTCGCGAAAATTGCAAAGCAATTTTTGCGTGGAACGCTTTATATTATAGGAAGTTCGGAGAACTTTCCTATAATATAAAAAAAGAACCTAAATACTAAATTAGAATCTAGGTTCTTTTTTGATATCATAGAAAAATCATAGACTTTTCTATAATATCATACTTTTAATAACAAAACTATCTACAGTTATTATTGTTTTGTCTTTCATTGTTGTTATTATTTTGATTGTTTTTGTTATTATTGTTGTTATTGTTTTGGTTTTCTTTATTTTTCTTTGACATGAAAAGCACCTCCAATTCAAGTTTCAATATTATTTTTGCCTAAGAAGCATAAAAATATACAAAATAAAATTGTCTTTTTTTAACATTTGATATATAATGGGGAAAATAAAAAAATTGAATATTATTTCGACTTTTTTAGATTAACTATTTATTAATAATTGAATACTATATTTTAAAAGGAGTAAAGAAGTAATGAAATTTAAAAATGATAAATTAAATGAATTTGAGGAATACATAAAATTTAGAAAAGTGGCTATTATAGGTTTAGGAGTTAGTAATTTGCCATTATTAGATTATATGTTTGATAAAAGAGCCAAAGTTAGTATTTTTGATGAAAGAGAAGAAAAACAAATTCCAAAAGAAGTAATTGATAAAATAAAAAATTATGGTTTTAAATCATATATTGGTAAAAATTCATTAGAAAATTTAAACGGATTTGACATTATTTTCCGTTCTCCTAGTTGTTTACCGACAAGAAAAGAACTACAACAAGAGGAAGAAAGAGGTGCAATGGTTACAACAGAAATAGAAATGCTAATGAAAATGTGTCCTTGCAAAACAATTGGTGTAACAGGTAGTGATGGTAAGACAACAACAACAAGTTTAATATATAGTATTTTACAAAATGCAGGTTTTAATACATATTTAGGTGGAAATATTGGAAATCCATTATTTACCAAATTGGCTCAAATGAAGCCAGAAGATATTGTAGTATTGGAACTAAGTAGCTTTCAATTGATGGGAATGGAAAT
Source organism: uncultured Clostridium sp. (assembly GCA_948468045.1). Taxonomy (GTDB): domain Bacteria; phylum Bacillota; class Clostridia; order TANB77; family CAG-508; genus CAG-269. The sequence goes on from CAOKGO010000005.1 coordinate 46,978, forward strand.
TAGTCCAAATATATCAGTTATTACAAATATAACACCAAATCATCTAAATATTCACAAAGATTATGAAGAATATATAGAAGCAAAGAAAAATATTTTTAAATATCAAAAAGAAAATGATATTTTAATTCTAAATTATGATAATGATATAACAAGAGAATGTAGCAAACAAGCAAAAGGGAAAGTAACTTTCTTTAGTAGAAAAGAAAAACTGGATAATGGTTTTATAGTAGATGGAAGATGTATTAAAAAATGTGAAGAAGGCATTAGAGAACATATTTTTAATGGTGAAGATGCCATTTTAAGGGGAAATCATAATTTAGAAAATATAGCTACTGCATTGGCTGTAACAAAAAATTTAGTACCAGCTGAACAATCAATAGAAACATTAAAAAGCTTTAAACCAGTAGAACATAGAATAGAATTTGTAAAAGAAATCAATCAAGTAAAATGGTATAATGACTCTGCAAGTTCATCTCCAACTAGAACATTGTCTGGTTTAAATGCTTTTGATGAAGATATTGTTTTAATTAGTGGTGGCTATGATAAAAACTTAGATTATAAACCACTTGCCAAACCAATTGCAGAAAAAGTAAAAGCTTTATTATTAATTGGTCAAACTTCAGGTAAAATTTTTGAAGTAGTAAAACAAGAATTAGAAAATCAAAGCAAAAGTTTAGATATTTATATGTGCGAAACTTTAGAAGAAACAGTAAAGTTAGCTAAAAAGTTAGCAAAGCCACAAAATGTAGTTCTATTTTCTCCTGCTAGTGCAAGTTTTGATATGTTTAAAGATTTTGCAGATAGGGGAAATCAATTTAAACAATTAGTAAATGAATTATAAAAATCACATTAATTAAATTAAATGCATATAATATACAAAATATTAAGGAGGTTATTATATGTATCAAGAAACTTATGAAGACTACATAAGAAGCATTTTAGGCTATCCTACACAAAATACTTATCAAATGCAACCAGTTACTAATTATAGAAATAATGAAACAGATAAAAATTTAGAATCTTGTTATCCAGAAATATATAAAGTAGTATATCCTATGGTAAACAAAGCCTGTATGACAAATTCAAGACCAGTTACACCAGAACTAATTGATGAACTGACAGACGAAATTTATTCTTCTTTAGAAACTGATAATAATGGAATAAACATAAATATTAATTTAAGTAATGAAGTGAAAAATAGTTCTACACAAGCTACTAGTGCTAAAAAACAAGTAGAAAACAGAAGCAATCAAGTAGAAAATAGAGTAGAAAGTAGGAAAGAAGACAGGCAATTTAGAAATAGAGGTTTACAAGATTTAATTAGGATTTTATTAATAAGAGAATTGCTTCGGAAGACCTGGTGGAAATAATCGTCCGCCTATGCCACCACCACATAGACCACCAATGCCAAGACCACCATTTCCAGGTGAAAGACCACCAATGGGAGGTGGAAGACCACCTATGATGCCACGTTATGGCGAAGAATTTTTAGATATTTATGAATAAAGAAATGACGTGATCCTACCAGGGCTAACCTACCAAGATCACGTCTATTTGCATGCCGTTGCCACTATTAAGGAGGTGGCATAAATTTTTTTTGCAACGACATACAATTCAGACAGACGGGAGTCGAACCCGTAAATTTGATTTACTACTACCCACTACGAAAGCAGAAATCAAATTTCCCCATACCTATTATTTGGGGCAATCTGAAAATCGGATAGGCAAGAATATGAATAAATCATAAACTTGCGTATAACTCACCCTGCTCCTCCCTAGCAGAGAGTGCCCAATTTAATGGGCTACTATCCGAAAATAGTGCAGGTGGGATTCGAACCCACGTGTTTGGAGGTAATGAGCCTCCATGCCCATCCACTGGGCCACTGCACTTTAAAAGGGATCTAGTGGGATTCGAACCCACGACATTTCATTGGTTGTAAACCAACAGCTCTTCCTCTGCAGCTATAGACCCCTTAATTTAGACCATTGCTCCTTTTATTAAGTGTGTGGGGACACATAAATAAATAAAAGGAAAAGAAAAAGCAATGGTCTAATCGGACTGGTGGGACTCGAACCCACGACTTCTACGCTTAAACGTAACGTTCTACCAACTGAACTACAGACCGATACCCTCGAAATTGCCTCGAGGGGTTCATAAAAATGAAACTTGTTATATATTAACATAAAACAAGCATAAAGTCAATACTTTTTGAAAAAAATTGTCATTTTTAATAAAAATTTTCTTTAAAGGCATAAATTGCAAATGTTTTTTTCTATTATAGGAAAGTTCTCCGAACTTCCTATAATAGAAAAAATTGTACACAATTTTACTAACGTAAAATTGGCACACGAACAAAGACGAGGCATGAAAAGTTATATAAAAAGTCATAAAATTTTAATCATGCCTCTTTTGTTCTCTTTACAAAATTTGTCGAATATATTTTAAAAAATATGTAAAAAATATAAATGAGAATTTTTTTGAAAGGTGGAAAAAATAATGAAAGTAAAAGAATGTATGTGTAATGATGTGGCTTGTGTAAAGCCTGATTGTAGCTTAAACCAAGTAGCAAAATTAATGAACGAAAAACATGTTGGTTGTATACCAGTTTGTGATGAAGATAATTGCATATGTGGAATTGTTACAGATAGAGATATATTACTAAGAGCAGTAGCTTGTGAAAAAGACACAAAAACTTGTAAAGTAAGTGATGTCATGACTTGTAATGTATGCACTTGTACAGAGGATGAAGAAATGACAAATGCAGAAAGTAAAATGGCTCAAAATCAAATTAGAAGATTACCAGTTTGTGACCAAAACAATAAAGTAATTGGAATTTTAACATTAGGAGATTTAGCACAAAATGATAGAGAAATAGGGAAGCAACAAGTATGTACAACAATAGAGGAAATTTGCAATTGTCATAATGGAAAACATGCAGAGTAAAAATCTATAATATAGCAAAGAACGGATAATATTCCGTTCTTTTACATATAATAAAAGAGGAAGGAGGTAAAGCATGATAATTAATGTATCATATTGGACAAGAGTATTTAAAAACATAATGTATGTCATATTATTATTAATTGGACTATATCTTGCTTTAAAGCTTTCTATATTTTATATGCCATTTTTAGTAGCATTTATTATATCACTAATTATAGAACCTGCAATAAAATGCATAATGAAAAAAACAAATTTAACAAGAAGGACTAGTTCTATCATAATATTTGTAATTGTATTAGGAATTATCCTAGGAGGACTAATTTGGATTTTAATAACACTTTTTTCAGAATCTTCAAGTTTACTACAAGGACTGAATGATTACTTTGATAAAGCTTACATACAATTTCAATTTTTTATGGAAAGCTTTAATTTTGACAAAATACATCTATCAAATGAAGTTTTAAATGTAATACAAAATTCAACAGGAGACTTATTAGAAACAGCATCAAACTGGCTAAGAAATTCATTAACAGGTTTAATTGAATTAGTAACAAGCCTACCATCCATTGCCATATGCATAGGAATTACAATAGTTGCACTTTATTTTATATGTGTAGACAAAATCTATATATTAGACCAAATAGAACATCATCTTCCAAAAATTTGGGTACGAAAAATAGGAAAACATCTAAAAGACCTAATACAAACCTTAGGTGGATATTTAAAAGCAGAAGCCACATTAATATTAGTATCATTCATAATTTCATTAATAGGACTTTATATTTTACAATTTGCAGGATTTAATGTACAATATCCTTTGTTAATGGCATTATTCATAGGATTTGTCGATGCTCTTCCGATACTTGGGTCAGGAACAGTAATGATACCATGGGCAATAATCTGTGCAATAAATGGTGACTTAAACCTAGGAATAGCAATAATAGTATTATTAATAATCATGTCAATATCAAGACAACTGCTAGAACCTAAATTAGTAAGTAAAAACATAGGAGTACATCCAATATTTACTCTAATTGCTATGTATACAGGTTTCAAAATAATTGGAATAATGGGACTATTAATAGGACCAATAGTTTTAATCATATTTAAAAATATATTTGCAAGTCTAATAGACCAAGGAGTATTCAAAACAATATTTGACAAAAAATAATCAGATGTCGTGTTGGTGTCGTGTTGGGGACGTTTCCTTTGGGACATTTTAATTTACGTAAAAATGTCCCAAAGGAAACGTCCCCAACACGACACCAACACGATATTATTCCCATTCGATTGTTGCAGGTGGTTTTGATGTAATATCATAAACTACTCTGTTTACATGGTTTACTTCGTTTACTATACGAGAAGATACTTTTTCTAATATTTCATATGGTATTTTACTCCATATACCTGTCATAAAGTCTGTTGTCTCAACAGCACGAAGTGCTATTGTATAATCATATGTTCTTTCATCTCCCATAACTCCAACAGATTTTAAGTTTGTTAGGACTGCAAAGTATTGATTGATATTTTTATGAAGTCCAGCATTTGCAATTTCTTCTCTAAAGATACTGTCAGCATCTTTTAGTATTGTTAGTTTGTCATCTGTAATGTCTCCAATTACTCTAATAGCAAGTCCAGGACCTGGGAAAGGTTGTCTATAAACTAAGTTTTCTGGAATTCCTAATTCTAATCCTGTTTTTCGTACTTCGTCTTTAAATAAATCTCTTAATGGTTCTACAATTTCTTTAAAATCAACGTAGTCTGGAAGTCCACCAACATTGTGATGACTTTTTATTACAGAGCTTTTGCCTAGTCCACTTTCAATAACATCTGGATAGATAGTTCCTTGTACTAAAAAATCAACTTGGCCAAGTTTTTTTGCTTCTTCTTCAAATACACGAATGAATTCTTCTCCAATGATTTTTCTTTTTGTTTCAGGGTCTGCAATACCAGCTAGTTTTGATAAAAATCTATCTTTGGCATTTATACGAATTAGATTAATGTCAAATTGTTGTTTAAATATTTTTTCTACTTCATCACCTTCATTTTTACGCAAAAGTCCATGGTCAACAAAAATACAAGTTAAGTTTTTGCCGATTGCTTTTGAAAGTAAAACAGCTGCAACTGAAGAGTCAACACCACCAGATAATGCACATAAAGCTTTTTTGTCTCCAATTTTTTCTTTTAAGCTTTTGATAGTTTCTTGCGTAAATGAACTAATTACCCAGTCAGCAGAACAGTTACAAATATTAAATAAAAAGTTTTTGATTACTTGAATACCATTTTTTGAGTTGTTTACTTCTGGATGAAATTGTATACCATATAATTTTTTTTCTTGGTTTTCCATTCCAGCATTTGGGCAAGAAGATGTTGAACCAATATTTTTAAAACCATTTGGGACAGTTTCTACATAGTCAGTGTGACTCATTAAAAATCCATTAGTTTCCCCAAAACCTTGTAAAAGTAGGGAAGTGTTATTAATAGAAACATCTGTTGTTCCATATTCACGTTTATTTGGTCTTGCAACTTTTCCACCTAAAGTAAGTGCCATTAATTGCATTCCATAACAAATTCCAAGAATTGGAATGCCTAATTCAAAAATTTCTTTATCACATTTTGGTGCATCTTCACCATATACGCTTGCAGGTCCTCCTGTAAATATTATTCCTTTTGGATTTTTTTCTTTGATTTTTTCTATTGAAATATTATAAGGTACTACTTCAGAGTATACATTACATTCTCTTACACGCCTTGCTATTAGTTGGTTGTATTGCCCTCCAAAGTCTAAAATTAAAATTAATTCGTTTTTCACTTATTTTACCTCCATCAACAATAAAATTTGTTTTATTTTATCATATTTTGGAAGAAAAGTAAAGAATTAAAATAGGATATACTAGAACAAAAAGAGTATGATTTAAAATTTGTGACCTTTTAGATTGCTTTAAATGAACCGTCTTTGTTCACCTGCCAAATTTGTTACTATATTATATAATAATTATCCCTCGGCTTAGCCAGAAGCTTACAAATATAAAAACAGGAGCCTCAAAAGGTTAAGGCTCCTGTGGAAGAAATTTCTGCCATTAATGATATTGTTATCAAGAATACTCCTGACACAAATATCCGTACAGAGGGAAAAGTATTGCCCTCTTTGCTACTGTCCAGCATACATGCAGCCATGCTGAACAGCACTAAACAAAAGATGCCTGAAAATCTCAAAAATAAAAATATAACTGTCCTCATTTTTTTTATTTGCCCCAATATGGGGCTCTCCCTTCTACTTTTTTATTTAAAATCTATAATAATTATAACATATTTTACATAAAAAATCAAATTCATGCAAAACGTTGTATGAGTTTTTGGGGCTGAGGTTTTTTAAAAATTTCAATATGAATGCTAAGACTAAAGAATTCCACTTGTAGGAATATAACTTTCATCTGGAGGATACACAAATTCCTCATTTGGTTTATCTACTTTCTTAATATCTGTAACTTTTACAATAGGCATATTGCCATGATAATTACCTTTTGTAATTTCACCTGTTAGTTCAACCCAAGTTTCATTTTCAAACTCCTTAGCATTTTCGCTTTCACATAGAAAACCTACAATAACAGACTGAAAATCAGAAGAAATAATCATATTTCTAGCCAATACAAACTGATTTTCATACAAATCTGAAACACGATAAACATAGCCTGTAAAACTAATTTTAACACCTATATAGTTATCAACATTTTCATGAACAGCTTTCAACACATTAGCATAATTAGAAACTGTAAGTTTTGTAACCTTATTTTGAGGCAAGCAACTAGAAATTTCAGGACTAGCATTACTAGCACCGTTAAAAACCTTAAAACTTACAATGCCAACAATTATAATTACAAGCAAAACAATAAAAGCAAAGAAATATTTAAAAGTCTTACTACCATTAATTTTAACATTATATACAAACATATAAATCCTCTTTTCTATTAATAATACTATTTACTTGAATTTATGTACTTATAATAAAAAATATGCAAAAAATGCTTGCTAAAAAGGAATTTTAGTGGTATAGTATTTAAGTAAAAAACTAGAGAATAAAAAAATAAGAAGGGACTGAAACTAAAAAAATGGGTATATTAAACAAAATTTTCAAGTCATATAGTGAAAAAGAAGTAAAAAGAATTATGACAATAGTAGAAAAAATTAATGGATTAGAGGAACAAATATCAAAACTATCTGATAGTGAACTAAGAGGAAAAACCGAAGAATTCAAAAAACAATTAAAAGATGGTAAAACATTAGACGATATACTACCAGAAGCTTTTGCAGTTGTAAGGGAAGCATCAAAAAGAGTATTAGGCATGAGGCACTTTGATGTCCAATTAATAGGTGGTATTATTTTACATCAAGGAAGAATTGCCGAAATGAAAACTGGTGAAGGTAAAACATTAGTTGCAACTTTACCTGTTTACTTAAACGCATTAGAAGAACAAGGTGTTCATGTTATCACTGTCAATGATTACTTAGCAAAAAGAGATAGTGAGTGGATGGGTAAACTATACAAATTCTTAGGTTTAACAGTTGGACTAGTAATTGCTGGTATGGAACCACAAGAAAAACAAGCAGCATATAATGCAGATGTTACTTATGGTACAAACAACGAATTTGGTTTTGATTACCTAAGAGACAATATGGTAATTTACAAAAACCAATTAGTACAAAGAGGATTACACTATGCTATCGTCGATGAAATTGACAGTATTTTAATTGATGAAGCACGTACACCACTTATTATTTCTGGTAGAGCAAACGAATCTTCAGACCTTTATAAAAGAGCAAATGACTTTGTAAAAAGATTAACACCTAAAGTAATAGTAGAAGAAGACATTAAAGACTTTGACCAAGCAGAAGACAATGAAAACTATGACTACATTGTTGACCTAAAAGCAAAATCAGCTTCATTAACACAAAAAGGAATAAAAAAAGCAGAAGAAGCATTTCATTTAGAAAACTTCAATGACTTAGAAAACTCTACATTAGTACATCATGTAAACCAAGCTTTACGTGCCCATGGAATTATGAAAAAAGACATAGATTATATAGTAAAAGATGGAGAGGTTCTAATTGTTGATGAATTTACAGGTCGTATCATGTATGGTAGAAGATACAATAACGGATTACATCAAGCAATTGAAGCAAAAGAAGGTGTAAAAATTGCTGACGAATCTAAAACATTGGCAACAATCACATTCCAAAACTTCTTTAGAATGTACGACAAATTATCAGGAATGACAGGTACAGCAATGACAGAAGAAGGGGAATTCGAAGAAATCTACAATTTAGATGTAATCGAAATACCAACTAACAAACCTATGATACGTAAAGACGAAAATGATGTTGTATATAAAAATGAAAATGCAAAATTCAAAGCAATAGTAGAAAGTATAAAGTTAAGTCATGAAAAAGGACAACCAGTATTAGTAGGTACAGTATCAATTGATAAATCTGAAAAGTTAAGCAAATTATTAAAACAAGAGGGAATAGCACATGAAGTATTAAATGCAAAATATCATGAAAAAGAAGCAGAAATCGTTGCACAAGCTGGTAAATTTGGAGCAGTTACAATAGCAACAAACATGGCTGGTCGTGGTACTGACATTATGCTTGGAGGAAATAGTGAATACTTAGCAAAAGAAGAAATGAGAAGAAACAAAGTTCCTCATGAATTAATTGAAGAAGCAGACACATATTATGAAACAGACGATCAAGAAATTTTAAAAGCAAGAGAAGATTTCACAAAATTAGTTGAAAAATATGACGAACAAATAAAAGAAGAAAAAGAAAAAGTAATATCAGCTGGTGGTTTAAAAATAATTGGAACAGAAAGACATGAATCAAGAAGAATTGACAACCAGTTACGTGGACGTTCTGGACGTCAAGGAGACCTAGGAGAATCTAAATTCTATATTGGTTTAGATGATGACCTAATGAAAATATTTGGTGGAGATGCAATAACTAGAGTATATAATACTTTAGGAGCAGATGAAAATATGCCAATTGACTCTAGGATTATAACAAATGCAGTAGAAAATGCTCAAAAGAAAGTAGAGGGAAGAAACTTCAGCATTCGTAAAAATGTCTTAAAATATGATGATGTTATGAATGCTCAAAGAGAAATCATTTATGGTCAAAGAAGAGAAGTATTAAATGGAGAAAATATCCATGACAATATCATTTCCATGATAGAATTTGTTGCTGACAACATAGCAAATATGTTTGTTAATGTAGAAACACAAGAATTAAATGTGGAATCTCTAAACACAGAAATAATCAATATTTTTGGTATTGATATGTTAGATATTATTAGACAAAATAAAAACAATACAGATGTAATTACTGAAAACTTAAAGAAAAAAGCAATTGAAATTTATACAGAAAAAGAACAAGAAATTGGCTCAGAAGAAATGAGAGAACTTGAAAGAGTTGTTATGCTTAAAGTAGTTGACGAAAAATGGATGAACCATATTGACGCTATGGACGAATTAAAAAATGGTATTGGACTTCGTGCTTATGGTCAAAAAGACCCAGTTGTACAATATAGACTAGAAGGATTTGATATGTTTGACGAAATGATTAATGACATAAAAGTAGATGTAACTAAAATTTTAATGCATATTAGACAACAAGGAGAAACTAAAAGACAAGAAACAGTAAGAATTACAGGAGCAGCTTTAGAGGCAATTCATAGTGTAGATGGTGGAGCTAAAATTGGTACAGATGTAGACAGAACAGTAAAAAATGATGAGCCTAAAATTGGAAGAAATGATCCTTGTCCTTGTGGTTCAGGCAAAAAGTATAAAAACTGTTGTGGGAAGAACGCATAAATAGTGAATTACACGGATTTTTAAAATATGTAAATTAACAAAATAAGTTCGTTTGGTCAGCAAAAATATAAATATGTGAACAAAAAATACTGAGAACAAAAGAGGCATGATTAAGATTTTATGACCTTTTAGATAACTTTTCATGCCTCGTCTTTGTTCTGTTATAGGAAGTTCAGAGAATTTTCCTATAATAAAATAAAGGAATGTAGACATCGAAAATATGTTGACATTCCTTTTTTAGTATGCAAAAATATAAAAGTTGATGAAGAGTTAAAAAGAAATTTTTATATCAAAGAAACTATAAATTCAAGATGGAGTGTTCGTGAACTTCAAAGACAAATAGGTTCTTTGCTATATGAAAGATTATTATTATCAGGAAATAAAGAGAAAGCATTGGAATTGGCAGAAAAAGGATATGAATTAAAAGAAAGTAAAGATTTGGTTAAAGACCCATTTGTGCTTGAGTTTCTTGATATTAAAGAAAATAAAGATTATTTAGAATCTGATTTGGAAAAGAATATATTAGAACATTTGAAAGAATTTTTATTAGAATTCAAATAACTAAGAGTTTAAAAAATATGGGGCTTCCAACGGGAATTGAACCCGTGACCTCTACCTTACCAAGGTAGCACTCTACCAACTGAGCTATGGAAGCATAGAAGGGACGTATCCCTTTCCACATAATCATGAGATTTGTGAGACACACAAATAGTCTTTTCAAATTATACAGAAAAAAAGAAAAAATGTAAATACTTTCTATTGACTTTTTCCAAAAAAAATATTAAAATAATATACATAAGAACAAACGAGTAAGAGAAAAAGTAGGGTAAAGGTTTCTAAAAGAGAGAATTAGTCATAGGCTGAAAACTAATTCAAGAAAACATATCTGAAAAACTACCTCTTCAAGTTTCTAGTGAATAAGCTAGACGGCAAAGAACCGTTATCATCTTAAAATTAAGTAAAAAATAGGATGGAACCGTGTAAATAGCACTCCTATGGATATATTTTATTATCCATTGGAGTTTTTTTATATTATAGGAAAGTTCTCCGAATTTCCTATAATATAAAGCGTTCCACAGAAAATTGCTTTGCAATTTTCGCGGGCGAACAAAGACGGGGCATATAAATAATCTAAAGGTAAAGTATCTTAATCATGCCCCTTTTGTTCTATTATAGGAAAGTTCTTGTATTAAGAAAATCAAATGGATAAAAGGAGGAATTTTTTATGATTAAAGTATCACTTAAAGACGGCTCAATTTTAGAAGTCCAAGAAAAAAGCAGCATTTTAGATGTTGCAAAAAAAATTAGTGAAGGGTTAGCAAGAAATGCAACTTGTGGGGAAGTAGATGGAGAGGTAAAAGACCTAAGATATGAGTTACAACAAGATTGTAATTTAGTAATTCATACTTTTAATAATGATGATTTAGAAGGAAAAAAAGCATATTGGCATACAACTTCACACATCATGGCACAAGCTGTAAAAAGATTATTTCCAAATGCAAAACTTGCAATTGGTCCAGCAATTGAAGATGGACTTTATTATGATTTTGATGTAGAAAAACCATTTACAGATGAAGATAAAGCAAATATAGAAGAAGAAATGAAAAAAATTATAAAAGAAGATTTAGAAATTAAAAGATTTTCATTGCCAAAAAATGAAGCTCTTAAATTAATGAAAGATGAACCTTACAAAGTAGAACTAATTGAGGACTTACCAGAGGGTGAAGAAATCAGTTTCTATACTCAAGGAGATTTTACAGATTTATGTGCAGGACCTCATGTAAATTCTACTGGAAAAGTAAAAGTTGTAAAAATTTTATCATCTTCAGGAGCATATTGGAGAGGTAGCGAAAAAAATAAAATGTTACAAAGAATTTATGCTATATCTTTTCCAAAAGCTTCTATGTTACAAGAACATTTAGAATTATTAGAAGAAGCAAAACAAAGAGACCATAGAAGAATTGGAAAAGAACAAGAATTATTTATGACTCATGAACTAGTTGGTTCAGGACTTCCAATGTATTTACCAAATGGAGCAATAATTAGAAGAATTTTAGAAAGATATATTGCAGATAAGGAAATTGCTTTAGGATATCAACACGTATATACACCATCTCTTGCAAATGTAGATTTATACAAAACAAGTGGACACTGGGACCATTACAAAGATGACATGTTTCCTGTTATGAAAATGGAAAATGAAGAATTAGTTTTAAGACCAATGAACTGTCCACATCATATGTTAATATATAAAAATAAATTACATTCTTATCGTGACTTACCAATTAGAATTGGAGAATTAGCACATGATTTTAGATATGAGTCAAGTGGTAGTGTATGTGGACTTGAAAGAGTACGTGAAATGTGCCAAAATGATGCACATATATTTGTAACACCAGAACAAATAAGAGAAGTATTTGGAGAAGTAGTTAAATTAATTTTAGCAGTTTATGAAGATTTTGGATTTAACAATTATACTTTCAGATTATCTTTAAGAGATAAAAATAACAAAGAAAAATATTTTGATGATGACCAAATGTGGGAAACAGCAGAAAGCCAATTACGTGATATTTTAACAGAATTAGGAATTGATTTTTATGAGGCTGAAGGTGAAGCTGCATTTTATGGTCCAAAATTGGATGTTCAAATAAAAACAGCAATTGGGCATGATGTAACAATATCAACTTGCCAATTAGACTTTTTATTACCACAAAGATTTGAGCTAGAATATATTGGAGAAGATGGAAAAGCACATAGACCAGTTGTTATTCATAGGGCAATATTAGGAACATTTGACAGATTTTTATCATTCTTAATTGAAGAATATAAAGGAGCATTTCCTTTATGGCTTGCTCCAACACAAATAAAAATTTTGCCAATTACAGATAATCAACATGAATATGCATACAAATTAAAAGAAGAATTATTCAAACAAGGCTTTAGAGTAGCAGTTGATGACAGAAGTGAAAAAACAGGCTACAAAATTAGAGAAGCTCAGCTTGAAAAAGTACCATATATGTTAGTTGTAGGAGCAAAAGAAGTAGAAGAAAATACAGTTGCGGTTCGTTCAAGAGAGAATGGAGATTTAGGAACAATGAATGTAGAAGACTTTGAACAAAAAATTTTAAAAGAAGTAGAGAATAGAAGTAAATAATAATAGGAGGAAACAATGAAAATAGGAATAGTAGGTTTACCAAATGTTGGTAAAAGTACAATGTTCAATAGTATTACAAAAGCAGGGGCAGAATGTGCAAATTATCCATTTTGTACAATAGAGCCAAATGTAGGTGTTGTAGGTGTTCCAGATGAAAGACTAGATGAATTAACAAAAATGTATAACCCACAAAAAACAACACATGCAGTAATTGAGTTTGTTGACATTGCTGGACTTGTAAAAGGTGCAAGTAAAGGAGAGGGATTAGGAAATAAATTCCTTTCACATATACGTGAAACAGACAGCATTTGTGAGGTTGTAAGATGTTTTGATGATTCAAATGTTGTTCATGTAGACGGTAGTGTTGACCCAATAAGAGATATTGAAACCATTAATTTAGAATTAATTTTTGCAGATATTGAAACAGTTACTAAAAGAATAGATAAAGCTAGAAAAAATCTAAAAGCAGACAAAAAATATCAACAAGAAATTGATTTATTAGAAAAAATTAAAGAAAATTTAGAAAATGGAATATCTGCAAGAGCAATTGACTTTTCAGAAGAAGAACAAGAAATGGTTAAAGAAATGTTTTTACTTACAACAAAGCCTATTTTATATATTGCAAATATTTCAGAAGAACAATTAGAAAATGCAGAAAATGACGAATTAGTAAAAAAAGTAAAAGAATATGCATCAAAAGAAAAAGCAGAAGTAATTCCTTTATGTGTAAAAATAGAAGAAGAATTATCAGGATTAGAAGATAACGATAAAAAAGAAATGCTAGAAGCTCTTGGATTAGAAGAATCTGGACTAGACAAAGTAATTAAAAAAAGTTATGATTTATTAGGACTAATGTCTTTTTTAACAGCAGGAGAACCAGAAGTAAGAGCTTGGACAATAAAAAAAGGAACAAAAGCACCAGAAGCTGCTGGAAAAATTCATTCAGACATTGAAAGAGGATTTATAAAAGCTGAAATTGTTTCATATAAAGATTTAATGGAAGCAGGTTCTATGGTAAATGCAAAAGAAAAAGGACTTGTTCGTTCAGAAGGTAAAGAATACATTATGCAAGATGGCGACATTGTGCTATTCAAATTTAACGTGTAAAAAAAGTAATATTTTTGTAATTAAAATGTAAAATAAAAATGAAAAAAAGGTATTGACATATTTTTTATTTAAGTATAAAATAATAGATGTAAACAAAAGATTTAGTATTTGCATATTTTTGTAAAAAAACTTAAATTATACAAAAAAATATAGTATAATTTAAGTCAATTGTATAATACTAATATAAGTATATAAAGTGAGGAGAAAGTGATATGAAAAAATCAAATTTAATCAAAGTAGTTTCAATTTTATTAATTAGTGTAATGGTAATAATGTTTAGTACCAATGTATTTGCAGCTGATAATACTTTAGATGATGGAGATAGAATTGATTTAACAGAAAGCATTGGAAATGGAAATAAAAACAATAATTCTGGAAATACAAATTCTAATAACAATAACAACAATAGCAACACAAATAATAACAACTCTAACACAAACAATAATAATAATAATGCTAATAAAGCAAATAACAATGCAAATACTAATAACAACAATAGTAATAACAATTCTGTATATAATAATAACAATTTACCAAAAACAGGTATTGGTGATTCTATTCCAGTAGCTATGTTGATTGTAATATTTGGAATATCAGCAGTATATGCTTATAAAAAAGTAAAAGATTATAGAAATATATAAAACTTTTTAGTAGGATTTAGGGACGGTCCCATAATCCTACTTTTGTTTTGCTCGTACAATAATACGATTATTATTAAAATTATTACAAGTAACAAGTGTTAATATTTTTTCATTTTGTTCATAATTTAAAACAGGGGAAAGGTCTGAACTAGGAACTTCATAAATATTATAGATTAGATACATATATTTAAAACCATTATTATCAAATATATAAATTATATCATTAGAAGAAAGAGAAGAAATTTTGCTAAAAAATAGTCGATTATCATAATTATGTCCTGCAATGCAAATGTTTCCATTTACATTTGGAGTATCTCCATAAAATTTACAAGGCGATACTTTTAATAATTCTTCAGTTAGATTTGAAAATACAGGATAATATAAGTCAATTTTAGGTATTTGAATTACTCCGAAATATACTATTAGTTTCATTTGTATTAATTTCTTCTAGTTCATTACTATTATTATTTTGATATAATCTATAAATATTATAATTTGCAATTAAGCTATTTGAAAAATCTTCTTTTCTTGCTAATTGATACAAATAAAAACTTCCACATAATATAGATATAGACATAATTAAAATAGAAAAGATAAATTGAAATCTAAACCAACTTTTCTTTTCTTTTAAATTAAATTGAGGGTGATTTTTTTGTTTGTTCTCAAAATCACCTTTTAGTTTTGTATTTAAAATTTGATTCATAATAAATTTAGTTTACTCAAAAATTGTTGCAAAGATACATTTTAAATAAAAACTTAAAACATTTTATTTTGTTTTACTAATTGTGGCATTATTTCAAATTTTATTTCGAAACAAGAAAAATCTTTTAATTCATTTTCTTCTAAACAGTCTAAATAAATATCTAATTCATCTAAATTTCTACAAGCTGCTATCACAATAGGGTTAAGTTCATAACGAAACATTAATTCTAATCCTAATTCTAAAGCTTTTGTAATAGAACCTTTTTCTTTATTTTTAATTAAATAGTAACTTTCCCTAAATCTAGCAATAGAAGAGTTTTTAAATTTTTGTAAAGGAACAATATATAGATTATCTACTATATCTTGTATTGTTTCATATTTATTATTTGAATTATTATAAATATTTTTTATATCTGAGTAGAAAAAAGGAAGATAGGCTTTTTGGTCTTTTTCTGACACAATTAAAGTGTTATTATCTCTTGGCTCTATTTCTACATCAATTTTATTTGTATTTTCTACTAAATTATCTTTTAGAGAAATTTTTGATTTTTTGATTTTTTTGCTTTGAATATCTAATGACAAGGTAATAGCAGAATTTAAAACATCAGTATTTTTATTTTCAAATGTTATTATTTTATTAGATAGTTCATCTTTTATTTTGTTATATTCTACTAGATTTGCTTTTATTTCTTCTTTGTTATTATCTAAACTTTTGTCATATAAGGAAATAGTTTCTTTCAGTATTGTTGTTAATGTATTTGCTAAATTTTCTATATTATTGATATTTTCAAAAGATTGTTTTATAGAATCAACCATTTCATGAAAATAGTCTAATTTATTTTCCTCAATTCCATATGTCATTTCCATCATATTATTAGTAATTGCCAAAAGACTGGATTTTTTATTGTTATATAATATTAATATCTGTCTAATATAATCTTTTTCTGATTTTAATTGTATTATTAAATTATCTTCAATAAAGTTGTCTAATAAATTAAATTTATAAAAAAACATTAAAAACACTCCTATCTTTTGTATAATTATAATAAAATCTAATTCTATTATATCAGAAAAAATGACAAAAAATATTACAGTTCTATTACATTTTTATAAAGATTTCTATAAATATTGTATAATTAAATGATATTTATAGAAATATAGACATATTGCATTTTATTCAAAAATAATATATGATATAAAAAACAAGTGAAAGGAATGATTAAAATGTTAGAATTAGAAGAAAATACAAGACTACTTCAAACATTAAAAGTAAACTTAAAAAGTTTGGGTGACTCTCTTTGACATAGCTAAACTTGAAACCGAATTACAAGAATTAGAAAATAAAACAGTAGAAGAAAACTTTTGGAATGACAGTAAAAATTCCAGCAAGGTATTAAGTCAAATTAAAGTAATAAAAAATAAAGTAGTAGAATATAGAAGAATAGAAAATGAAATAAAGAATTTGCAAGAATTAACAGAACTATTAGAATTAGAACCAGATGAAGAAATAGGGAAAGATATATTAAAAAACACAAATAAGGTACAAAAAGACATTGAAAAATTTGAAATAACAACTTTTTTATCTGAAAAATATGATAGCAATAACAGTATTGTTACAATACATCCAGGAGCAGGTGGAACAGAATCTCAAGACTGGGCAGAAATGTTGTACCGAATGTACACAAGGTGGGCAAACAAAAACGGTTATGAAGTAAAAGAATTAGATTATTTAGAGGGGGAAGAGGCAGGATTAAAAAGTGTAACATTTGAGATTGTAGGAGAAAATGCATATGGTTACATGAAATCAGAAAAAGGTGTACATCGCTTGGTTAGAATTTCACCATTTGATAGTGGGGGAAGAAGGCACACATCTTTTGCATCAGTAGAAGTCTTGCCAGAAATTACAGATGATATTGAATTAGAAATAAATTCAGATGATTTAAGAATAGACACATATCGTGCTTCAGGTGCAGGTCGGACAACATATAAATAAAACATCATCAGCTGTAAGAATCACCCACTTGCCAACAAACATAGTAGTTGCATGTCAATCTGAACGTTCTCAAATTCAAAACAGAGAAACAGCAATGAAAATGCTAAAATCCAAATTATTAGATTTAAAGGATAAAGAACAAAAAGAAAAAATAGAAGATTTAAAAGGAATACAAATGGATATTGCATGGGGAAGCCAAATCCGTTCTTATGTCTTTTGCCCATATACTATGGTAAAAGACCATAGAACCAATTTTGAAGTAGGAAATGTACAAGCAGTAATGGATGGAGAAATTGACAGTTTTATGGAAAGCTACTTAAAAATGAAACAATAAATATAAACTTGCATACAATGTAGAGAGGAGATTTTAAATTAAATCCTCTCTACATTATTTTTACAAAAGGCGATGATAAAGGTGGACACAATTGTTTTAAAATTTGGAGGTAGTTCTGTTGCTGATAATGAAAAATTAAAACTAGTAGCTCAAAAAATAATAAGTTTATATGAAAAAAATCACAATATCGTAGTTGTCGTATCTGCCCAAGGAAAAACAACTGATAAATTAATTGAAGATGCCAAAGAAATTTCTGAAAAGCCTAATAATAGAGAATTAGATGTACTTCTAAGTAGTGGTGAACAAGTATCAAGCTCAAAACTAAGTTTATTATTAAATAAAATGGGATATCCAGCAATTTCTTTAACAGGATGGCAAGCTGGAATTTATACAAACAACACAAACCAAAATGCATTAATAAAGGGAATAAATACTGGAAGAATAAGAGAAGAACTAGAAGATGGTAAAATTGTAGTAGTTGCAGGATTTCAAGGGATAAATGAAAACATGGACATCACAACACTTGGAAGAGGAGGATCAGACACAACAGCAGTTGCTATTTCAGCAAGCTTAGGAGCAAAAAATTGTTATATTTTCTCAGATGTAGATGGGGTATATACAACAGACCCAAATCGATTACCACAAGCAAAAAAACTTTCAGCACTTTCTTATGAAGAAATGCTAGAAATATCATCTGAAGGAGCAAAAGTACTACACAATAGATGTGTAGAAATTGGAGAAAAATTCAAAGTACCAATTATTACAAAATCAACTTTTAATAATAAACCAGGAACTGTTATTTCAGATATAATAGAAGAAAATACAATAAAAAGTATTGTAAAAAAAGAAGTTTCAAGACTTTCTATAATAGGAAATGGAATGACAAGGAATTTTCATAATCTTAAATTAATTTTAAATATAATTGAAGAAAACAAACTAGATATGTTAGAATTTCATGTAACAGAATCAAAAGTTTCTATTACTTTCAAGGAAAAAATATCAGACGATATTTTAGAAAAAATACATGAAAAATTAGTATATAATGATTAAAGTGGCATAATTTTATATGTCACTTTTATTATATGAGAGTTTCTCTGAACTTCCTATAATATAAAGCATTCCACAAAAAAAATTGTGAAGCAATTTTCGTGGGCGAACAAAGACGAGGCATGAAAAGTTATCTAAAAGGTCATAAAATCTTAATCATGCCCCTTTTGTTCTATTATCAATAAAAACGAATTACTAAATAATAAAGGTTCTAAATAGTGCAAAAGGTGAATATATATAATTTAGTAAGATAAAGTGGTAAAGGAGATGATACATATGACAATAGATGAAAGAAAAACAATAAGTACAAGTGTAATACAAAATCTAATTTTAGAAAACAGAGGAAAATTAAGCATATCAGGTGTTTTAGATGTACTTAGTTTTGATGACCAAGTAGTAATGGTTGAAACAGAATTAGGTTTACTAACTGTAAAAGGCGAAAATCTTCGTATTAATAAATTAAGTATAGACACATCAGAAGTAATAGTAGAGGGTGACATTTCGTATTTAGCTTATAGTGATAAAGAGACAGATAAAGTAAAAGGAAATTTTATGAGCAAAATTTTTAAATAATGTCGTGTTGGGGACGTTTCTTTTGCGACATTTTTATGTAAATTAAAATTAAAGAGAAGAGGAGTCAAATAATGGTTACAAATCAAGCATATTTGTTTTTAATTTTTATAGTTAATGGAATAATTATTGGACTATTATTTGATTTTTTTAGAATTATAAGAAAAGTAATTCCTACAAATGATATAGCAACTTATATAGAAGACATCTTATTTTGGATTTTAACAGGAGCAAGTATTTTATACTCTATATTTGTTTTCAATAATGGTGAAATGCGTTTATTCATGTTTTTAGGCATTATTTTGGGGGCTTTTATATATCTATTAACTTTAAGCTCTTATATTATAAAAATTAATGTAAAAATAATAAACACAATACTTATTCCATTTAAAATAATTTATCATTTAATGCACAAAATTATTTTCAAGCCAATTACATTTTTAATTATAAATATAAGAAAAAGTTTTACAAATTTTGTCAAAATACCCCAAAAGACAAAAAATATTGTAAAAAATTGATAAGAAAAGAAGGATTTTTTATATAATATGTAGAATATATATATGAATATTAATAATAACGCAAAGAAGATGGAGAGATTACAGATGAAGAAAACAAAAAAAATATATATAAAATTACTGATATTGGCAATAGCCATATATGTAATTTTTACATTATTCAATCAACAACAAACTTTAAATCAATACAGTCAAGAAAGTAAAGAGTTATCAGCTAAAATAGAGGAACAAAAAGAGTATAAAGAACAACTAGCAAAGAAAAAAGAAGATGTTACATCACTTGACTTTATTGAACAAAAAGCAAGAGAAATGTTAGATATGTATTATCCAAATGAGAGAGTATATATAGATGGAGGAATGTAATTTTTAAATTATATTCCTTTTTTTGGAAAAAACATTTCATTTTCTTAAAACTTGTGCTATAATATGTATGAAGTTATTTTAAGATTTATCTTTAATATAAAAATAGACACGATTAAAATATAAGGAGGACATATATGTTAGATATAGAAGCCATGACACTAATAGAATTAAAAGAAGTAGCAAAAGAATATAATATTAGAAATATTTCTAAATTAAAAAAAGACGAATTAATTACAGTATTAAAACAAATTACAAGTCAATCTAATGAATTAGAAGCACATAGTACTGAAATAATAGAAGAAGCAGAAGAAAGTAACAAAAGGCAATATGATTCCAATGGAGAACCAATTGTAGATTACAAACTAACTAGTGATGGTGATGCAATAGTTGAAGGAATATTAGACATATTACCAGATGGATATGGTTTCTTAAGAGGAGATAATTTCCTATCAAGTGAAAAAGATGTTTATATTTCTATGGTACAAATTAGAAGATTTCACTTAGATACAGGAGATATAATAAAAGGTATTTCTAGATTTAGAGAAGGAGAAAAATTTCCATCTTTAATTTTCGTTGGTGAAGTAAATGGTGAACATCCTGAAAAAGCTATGAAAAGAAAAAGATTTGATGAATTAATTCCAATTTTTCCAAATGAAAGATTAAAATTAGAAACAATATCAAATGATTATGCAACAAGAATTATTGATTTAATGTCTCCAATTGGAAAAGGGCAAAGAGGAATGATTGTAGCACCACCCAAAGTTGGAAAAACAACATTATTAAAAAAAGTTGCAAATAGTATCACAAAAAATAATCCAGAATCAGAACTAATTGTATTATTAATAGATGAAAGGCCAGAGGAAGTAACAGACATGAAACGTTCTATAAAAGGTCAAGTTATTCATTCTACATTTGATGAACTACCAGAACATCATGTAAAAGTTGCTGAAATGGTATTAGAACGTGCTAAAAGACTTGTAGAACAAAAGAAAGATGTTGTTATTTTATTAGATAGTATCACAAGGCTTACAAGAGCTTATAACTTAGTTATTCCTTCTTCTGGAAGAACATTATCAGGTGGTATTGATCCAGCAGCCTTACATAAACCAAAAAAATTCTTTGGAGCAGCTAGAAATATTGAATTTGGAGGAAGTCTAACTATTTTAGCAACAGCATTAATTGATACAGGAAGCAGAATGGATGATGTCATTTTTGAAGAATTTAAGGGAACAGGTAATATGGAAGTACATCTAGACAGAAAATTATCTGAAAGAAGAATTTTCCCTGCTATTGATATTAATAAATCGGGAA
The DNA here is from genome assembly GCA_948468045.1 of uncultured Clostridium sp. Taxonomy (GTDB): domain Bacteria; phylum Bacillota; class Clostridia; order TANB77; family CAG-508; genus CAG-269. The sequence goes on from CAOKGO010000005.1 coordinate 68,525, forward strand.
CAAGAAGAGAAGACCTATTGCTAACTCCAAAAGAAAAAGAAACAGTATTTGCTTTGAGAAAAGCAATGAATAGTATGCCAGTTGCAGATGTTACAGAACAAGTTATTAGCCATATGACTCAATCAAAAAATAATGATGAATTTATTGAACAAATGGAAAGCTATTTAAAAAGATTTAAATAAAATTAAGACTTAAGAAGTTTCTTAAGTTTATTTTTTTACCTAGACAAGGTTTAAAAGCTTATTTGTTTAGTCGAAATTTAAAACGACTAGAAATAATTATTAATCACGATTTAAAGGATTTTGATAAATTAGAAGATAAACTATTGTCTAAATATAATTTAAGTGTATTAAAGCCTGTTTATGAGTCAAATTACGATACTGATATTTTAGGTAGTTGTGATTATAAACAATACAATTTAAAAAGAGAGTTATAAGCTCTCTTTGATTTTTTGTTCTAATTTTTCAATATTATAATAATTTTCTACTTTTATTCTTAATAGTTCTATATTTAGGTCATTAAATAGTTTGTTAATAAAATGGTCTCTTTCTAATCTTTTTTTATTATTGTGTGTCTTGTCATCAAGTTCAATGCATAGTTTTATTTTACAATTCTTTTCGGTTATAACAAAGTCAATACTTTTACTCTTTATTTTATTAAAGTCTTTAAAGTTTTTATTTTTTATAATTTCATATAGTGATACTTGAATAAATAATGATAATTCTAATTTATCAGTGATATTCTTTAATAATTTATAAAATTTTAGTTCTGTTTGAGTTAAGAGATATTCTTTTTTTTCATATATTTCACTGTAATTTGATATTATATTAGTTTTATTCTCATTTTCTTTTTTATTTATTAATTTTTCTATTATTAATATTATGATTACTATAATTAGTGTTAGATATAACATAATTACCACCCTTAGTATATATTTTAGCACATATTAACAAGAATGTAAATAATTTCTTGGCATGTTTACATAAGTCTGCTATAATTGTAATTTGAAAGGAGGAGATTTTCTTTCAGCATAATGTATCTAGTAAATTAAAATATTATATGATAAAAGTAAGAGAAGTTGCAGAATGGGAGCAATATAAATATAGGTTTACAATAGATATGTCACACCCAAATGTAAAAAATAAAAATAGGA
>CAOKGO010000006.1 GCA_948468045.1 uncultured Clostridium sp.
AGATAACTTTTCATGCCACGTCTTTGTTCGCCCGCGAAAATTGCTTTGCAATTTTTTCGTGGAACGCTTTATATTATAGGAAGTTCGGAGAACTTTCCTATAATATAACAAAAGTGGCATGATTAAAATTTTATAACTTTTTAGATAACTTTTCATGCCACGTCTTTGTTCGCCCGCGAAAATTGCTTTGCAATTTTCTGTGGAACGCTTTATATTATAGGAAGTTCAGAGAACTTTCCTATAATATAAAAACTTAGGGATGGAGTTTTAAAACCATCCCTTTCTCCCATTTTAACCTTTCATTATATTTTTTAAAAATTCTACTTCTTCTTCTGCATTTAGTCTCATAAAAATAGGTTCGCCCTTTTCAATTACTTTTGTTTCTTGTATTTTATCGTATTCTTTTAAGTTTTCCCAATTTTTCATTTCCTCTTTATCTATTCCGATTTGTCTAAAAATATTGTTTGCTGTTTCTTTCATAAATGGACTTATTAAAATTGCAATTTTTCTTAAGTTTTCGATTAAATGATACATACAAGATTCTAGTTTTTCTGTTTGTTCTTCTTTTGCCAATAGCCATGGCATAGTTTCATCAATATATTTGTTTGTTCTAGCAATTAAGTTCCAAATTTCTTGAATACTTGTTGCTATTTCATAATTATTCCATTTTTTATCAAATTTCTCGATTTGCTCTAATGCATATTCTTCCATTTGTATATCAACTTCATTTGGTGTTCCATTATAATTTGGTACATTTCCTCCAAAATATTTATTTACCATTGATACTGTTCTATTTAATAAATTACTTAAGTCATTACATAAGTCAAAATTATATCTTTCAACAAATGCTTCTGGTGAGAATATTCCATCTTGTGAAACTGGCATTTCTCTTAATAAAAAGTATCTGACACTATCTAATCCATACCTTTCCATTAGAGTTTCTGGATATATTACATTTCCTTTTGATTTTGACATTTTTCCATCTTTCATCATTATCCAGTTGTGAACTAATATCGTTTTTGGCAATGGTAAATCTAATGCCATTAAGAAAATTGGCCAATAAATTAAATGAAATCTTGCTATATCTTTCCCTACAATTTGTAAATCTGCTGGCCAGTATTTTTTAAATAAAGTTTCATCTTCTGATAAATATCCTAATGCTGTTATATAATTTGTTAAAGCATCTAGCCATACATAAATAACATGTTTTGGGTCTTTTAGTACTTTGATTCCCCAGTCAAAAGAAGTTCTAGTTACACATAAATCTTCTAATCCTGGTTTTATAAAGTTGTTTATCATTTCATTTTTTCTGTATTCTGGTTTTATAAAATCTGGATTTTCGTCATAATATTTTAAAAGCCTATCAGTATATTTTTTCATATTAAAGAAATAAGCTTCTTCTTTTGTAAGTTTTACTTCTCTACCACAGTCTGGACATTTTCCATCAACTAATTGTGTTTGTGTAAAAAAAGTTTCACAAGGGATACAGTACCACCCCTCATATTCTCCTTTATAGATGTCTCCTTGCTCCATAAAACGGTCAAAAATCTTTTGTACAATTTTTTCATGCCTTTCCTCAGTTGTTTGTATATAGTCATTATATTCTATTTCCATTTTGCTCCATAACTCTTTTGCTATATCTGCCATTTCATCAACATATTGTTTTGGTGTTTTTCCTGCTTCTTTAGCTTTTTGCTCTATTTTTTGACCATGCTCATCAGTTCCTGTTAATAAATAGGCATCTTCACCTTTTAATTTATGATATTGTTTCATACTATCTGCTAAAACTGTTGTATATGCAGTTCCAATATGAAATCTTCCACTTGGATAATAAATTGGTGTTGTAATATAAAATTTATTATTCATTAAAAGCATCTCCTTTGTTTTCCATTTCTTGTTTAATAATTTTATTTATTTCATCTAGTCTATTTTCTTCTAATTCTGTAATCATTTGTATAATGTGTTTCCTTCTATTGTTGTAGAATGGTAAGTAAAATCTATATCAAATGCTTTTTCTATTTTTTCTAAAATTTCTTTACTTAATTTTGATTTATATTTATTGTAAAATTCTTTTTTTCTAATAAAGTTTGGCTTTCCATATTTACTCCTATCTCATTTTTTCGATATTATCTTATCATAAAAGGAAGAAAATAGCAAACAATTTTGTTATTAATTACTTAAAATATGGTTACAGTTCAGCAAAACAAGCAATCTATCTAAACATTTAATATATAAATATTTAAGTAGTAATTACATTTTCACTGAACTGTAATAAAATATGAATTGTAATTATTCGTCTTTTGTTGTATTTATTTTCAACAATTTAAATGTTTCAACAATTACAATTGGTGCAAAAATCAAACAAACTAATTCTATAATATTTTGTGTTGGAAGTAGTGGTATACTAAATATCGTTCTTAAAGCTGGAACTAATAAAATAACAAACATCAGAGCAGCAGAAGCAATAATTGCCCAAACCAACTTACTATTGTTAAATATATTTGTTTTAAACAATGACTTTTTATTATTTCTTACATTAAATACATGAACTAATTCTGATAAAGCAAGTGTAACAAATGCCATTGTTTGCCCAACCTCTATTTTAGATTCATCTAAACTCAATCCATCAATTGGAGCATTAGTAGTTCCAAGACCTATCATAAAAGCTGCTAATGTAAGTAAACCAATCATTGCTCCTTGATAAATCACACGCCAAGTCATTCCTTTAGTAAATACACCTTTTCCTGGTTTTATAGGTTTGCGTTTCATAATGTCTTGATTTGCTGGATCAAAAGCTAAGGCTAATGCTGGAAGAGAATCTGTAACTAGGTTTATCCACAAAATATGAATTGGCAATAAAATTTCTAAATGCGAAATGTCACTAATACCAAACCAATTTGCAAATAATGGTGTACAAAGTGTTGCTAAAAATAACACCACAATTTCTCCTACATTGCTAGATAGCAAGAATTGTATTACTTTTAATATATTATCATAAATTCTTCTCCCCTCTTCAACTGCTGAAACAATAGTTGCAAAATTATCATCTGTTAAAATAACATCTGCTGCTTCTTTAGCTACATCTGTTCCAACAATTCCCATTGCACAACCAATATCAGATGTTTTTAGTGCTGGGCTATCATTCACTCCATCTCCTGTCATGGCAACTATTTCACCATTTTTTTGCCAAGCTCTTACAATTCTTACTTTATGCTCTGGTGAAACTCTAGCATAAACACTATATTTTCTAACATTTTTTTCAAGTTCATCATCAGTCATTTTTTCCAATTCTTGACCTGTAATTGCTTCTTCTTCATTTTCTAAAATCCCTAATTTTTTAGCAATTGCTGTTGCTGTTATTTTATGGTCTCCTGTAATCATAACAGTTTTAATTCCTGCTGTTTTACATTTTTCTACTGCTTTTTTCGCTTCTTCTCTTGGTGGGTCAATCATTCCTACCATACCAATAAATATTAAATCACTTTCAATTGTTTCTATTTCTTCTTTTGTAGGTTCATGGTCTATTTCTTTATATCCACAAGCCAAAACTCTTAAAGCTTCTTTTGCCATTTCTTCATTGTGTTTCCTAATTGTAATTGCATAATTTTCTAAATCTTGTTTAATTTCTCCATTTAATAAGTAAGAATTACATTTTTTTAATAATTCATCTACTCCACCTTTTGTATATACAATATATTTTCCATCTTGATTATTAATAGTTGTCATTAATTTTCTATCTGAATCAAATGGAACTTCTCCTATACGAGGTGTTCTATCATAAATACTTGGGTCAAAATCTAATTTGAATGCCATATCTACTAAAGCTGTTTCTGTTGGATCTCCTGTTAATTCTCCATTATTAGATATTTTTGTATCATTACAAAGCATATTTGCATATACTAATTTTTTTAAATCTTGGTCTGTTTGAGTTTTTTCTTTTAATTTTTCTAAATCCTGAGTTTTATCATTAATAAATATTTTTTCTACTGTCATCTTATTTTGTGTTAATGTTCCTGTTTTATCTGAGCAAATAACTGTGCTACTACCTAATGTTTCTACTGCTGGAAGCCTTTTTACAATCGCATTTTTCTTAACCATTTTTTGTACACCTATTGCTAGAACAATTGTTGATACTGCGACTAACCCCTCTGGAATAGCTGCAACTGCAAGACTTACTGCCGTCATAAACATATGGATTGGCTCTTTTCCTTGTATTAATCCTATTATAAATATAAATACACAAATGGCTAGTGCTGCAATTCCTAAAGTTTTACCTAATTTATTTAATTTTTGTTGCAAAGGTGTTTCTTGTTTTTGTGTATTATTTATCATGCCTGCAATTTTTCCTACTTCTGTATTCATTCCTGTTTCTACAACAATTCCTTTTCCTCTACCATAAGTAACTAAACTAGAAGAAAATAGCATATTTATTCTATCACCAATACCAATGTCTTCCTCATCAATTTTTTTAATATCTTTTTCCACTGGTACAGATTCTCCAGTTAAAGAAGATTCTTGCACTTTTAAATTAACTGCCTCTATTATTCTTAAATCTGCTGGGATATAATCTCCTGTATCTAATACAACAATATCTCCTGGTACTAATTCTTTAGCTGCTACAATTATTACTTCTCCATTTCTAATTACTTTAGATGCATGGTCTGTTAATTTCTGCAATGCTTCTAAAGATTTTTCGGCTTTTGCTTCTTGTGTTACTCCAATAATAGCATTAACAATTACAACAATTAAAATAATAATTGTATCTGTTATTCCGTTCTCCTTCTGCGACTCCTACTACACCAGACACAATAGCTGCTATAATTAAAACAATAATTGAAAAATCTTTAAATTGGTCTGCAAATCTTTGTAACAGGCTTTTCTTTTTAGATGATTGTAATTGATTTGCTCCATATTGTTCTTGTCTTTTTAAGACTTCTTCTGAGCTTAACCCTTTTTCTTGATTTGTTTGTAATTTTGTTTCTACTTCCTTAATTTCTTGATTAAACCATTTTTTATTTTCCACCTTAAAATCAACTCCTTTTCTTATTATGAACAATATTTGTGTAAAATATATAACAAAAGTGGCATGATTAAAATTTTATAACCTTTTAGATAACTTTTCATGCCACGTCTTTGTTCGCCCGCGAAAATTGCTTTACAATTTTTGCGTGGAACGCTTTATATTATAGGAAGTTCGGAGAACTTTCCTATAATATAAAAAAACTTTTAAAAGGAAATTTTATTTCCCTTTAAAAGTCTCGCTTAACTAAATTTTAGCCTTACTAACCAGATATATTTAATATATCGCGACTGTTGATTAGTAATAAAAAGCTACTCCCTTTTAAATTATTTATCTATTCCAAAATACAATTTTGCCTTAAAGTTTTCCTGTAATGTTGATTAATACATATCTTGCAATTTTCTCCCTATTTTTCATCATTTGATAAAAGTTTTGGTGACCCCTACGGGAATCGAACCCATGATTCCACCTTGAGAGGGTGGCGTCTTAACCGCTTGACCAAGGGGCCTTGTTAATACTTTCTATGTTATATCATTTTTTTTTAATTTAGTCAACCAATTTTAAATAAATAGGTATGAATATAATCTAATTTTTTTAACATTTTAGATTATTATTCACACCTCTCAATTTTTATAATCTATTTTTTAATTAAAAGCACTTAATGCTTCTCCAAATCCTGGTAATAAAATATTTACAAAATCATTATCTTCAGATATTTGCCATTCTCCATCTTGTTTCTTTAGATTTATTATCTGTTCAGAACTTATTGTTTGTAAATCTTCACTACTTAATTCTTCCATCAAATAATTTGTTGCATCTTCTTCATTTGAGATACCACCACTAAACGCTGCTTTTATTGCTTTTTGCATATAATTATTTATTGCTGTTTTAAAATCCTTGTTTGTAACTTCTACTTTTACTGTTGCTGTATCTCCATTTTCTTTTACTTCTTTAATTTTCCATTCTAATTTATCAAAAAGTAGCTTTTTAGTTTCTTCGTCAAAATTTTCTTGTTTAAATTCATCTGCTAATACAGATTGACTTGTATTACCTGATTTTAAATCTTGGAATATTTTTTCTACTACTTTTTTTGGTGAATCTGACATAAATACATAAGCTAAAATTGCAATAATTACTATACCTACAATTGCAATTGTTGCTATTATTCCTTTATTTGCCTTTTTATTTTCTACCTTTGATTTTTCAAAAGTCTTTGTTGTTGCCTTTTTTGCAGTATTTTTATTTTGTTCTTTTTTAGTCTCATTTTTTATTTCTTTTGAAGTTTCATCTTTCTTAATTTCTTTTGGTTGTTCAATTTGTTGTTCTTCTTTTTTTGTTTCTATTGATTCTTCTTTCTCACCTTTTTTGTTTTTCTCTTCTAAAACTTCTTCTTTTTTGTTTTCTACACTTTCATTTATTTTTTTATCTTCTAGCTCTATATCTTGTTTTTTTGCTTCTTTGTTTTCTTCATCCATGATATTTATCCTCCTATTATTTTTATTTCATGTTGATTATATCCCAATTAAATACTTTTTGCAACGATTTTAGACAAATAATTAAAAATTTTCTCTTCTTACTTCTATCAATAAACTTGAATTATAACAAAAAAACCAAAGAGCCCATATCAACCCTCCAACAATAACTACATAAGAAAATATATATCCTACTTTTAATGAAATTCCTGTTAGATAACAGATCCATTTTATTATAGTTGCATGAATAGATTCAAGACCTTGTTTATAACTATTACTTTTTGCCATAACAAAATTATCGCTTGGTATAAAATACAATTCTGATAATTTATAAATTTCATTTATTTCTGGATATTCCAATCCTATTTCCCATTTTTTTACTTTTTTCTCATCAACCACTAATCCTATTTTATTTAATTCTTCTACCATTTGTATATATGTCCACTGTTTTTCTTCTCTTAAATCTTTTAGTAATTGTTCTAATGTTCTTTCTTCCAGTATTATTTCTTCTTTTGCTTCATCCATTCTTTTTTCCCCTTTTTTACTTTATTATAACAATAGAAAAAAATTAATGCAATATTTAAAAGCAGCAAATTTTTACATTGCCCCATTAATTCCACCGAGCAACAATTTCTTTCATATTTTCAATTAAATCATCTATTTCTTTAGGTGTCACAATTAAATTATAATCTTTTGGAAGTAATGCTTCCTTTATTTCCTCATAGTTATCTTCTTCTTTTAGTTTATTCAAATAATCATTTGACTTTGCTTCTTGTTGTAGCTTTTCAATAAATAAATCCAAACTATCATTTACTAATACTGCTGTTTCAACAACTGTTGGTATACCAATAGCTATAACTGGAATTCCCAATGTTTTTTCACTTATTTCACTTCTAGTATTTCCAACACCTGCTCCTGGAACAATTCCAGTATCTGATAATTGTACTGTACTACTAATTCTTTCTATACTTCGAGAAGCCAATGCATCAATTACAATAACCATTTTAGGTTTTATATTATCTACAATTCCTTTTAAAATTTCAACTGTTTCAATTCCTGTTGTGCCAAGAACTCCTGGTGATATAGCACTTACCATTCTAGTTCCTTCTTCTACATATTGTGGTAAATAATTTATTATATGTCTAGTTACTTCTATTTCATTAATTACTTTTGGCCCCAAAGCATCTGGTGTTACATAAATATTTCCAAGTCCTACTATTAAAATTTCTCCTTGGCTATCAATATGCTTTCCAATCACTTCTTTTAATTCTTTACTTAAAGTTTCAGCTGCCTTTTGAATTTCTTCTTCTTGTGCAATTTTTAATTTTTTTACATCAATTGTTATATAATTTCCTATTGGCTTTCCTATTGCCTGTTCTCCCTTTTCACTAGTTATTTTTACTCTTTCAACTCTAATATTTTCATCAATTTCCTCTTGATTTGATTCAATCCCATCAATTTCTTCTAATTTATTAGCTTTTTGGTAGATTTCTCTTCTTTCAGATGCTAAATCAGTTCTAAAATTAAACATAAAATCCTCCTTAATAACTTTTTCTTTAGTATGGTTTATAAGAGTGGTTTTTATTATATTTTGAACAAAAAAAGAAGAATTGTATTAATACCTTAATATTAAAACAATTCTTCTAATATCTTTATTCCAAATATTTTTTCAAAAACTTACCTGTATAACTTCTTTCATTTGTACATATTTGTTCTGGTGTTCCAACTGCAACAACTTCTCCACCATTATCTCCACCCTCTGGGCCTAAATCTACAATATAATCACTTGTTTTTATTAGGTCAAGGTTGTGTTCTATTACAATAATTGTATTTCCAGTATCTACTAATCTTTGTAAAATATCTACTAACCTATGAACATCTGCAATATGAAGTCCTGTTGTAGGTTCATCTAATATATATAACGTTTTTCCAGTTGCCCTTTTAGATAATTCAGTAGCTAGTTTTACCCTTTGTGCTTCTCCACCAGATAATGTTGTAGATGGTTGTCCTAGTTTAATATAACCGAAGCCCTACATCATTTAATGTTTGTATCTTTTGTTTGATTTTTGGTATTTTGTCAAAAAAACTTAAAGCTTCTTCTACCGTCATATCTAAGACATCTGCAATTGTTTTTCCTTTATATTTTACTTCTAATGTTTCACGATTATATCTTTTTCCTTTACATACTTCACATGGTACATAAATGTCTGGCAAAAAATGCATTTCTATCTTGTGAACACCGTCACCATTACAGCTCTCACATCTTCCCCCTGCAACGTTAAAGCTAAATCTACCTTTTTGGTAACCACGCATCTTAGCTTCTTCTGTTGCTGCAAAAATATCACGAATTAGGTCAAATACTCCTGTATAAGTTGCTGGATTAGAACGAGGCGTTCTTCCAATTGGAGATTGGTCTATATTAATTATTTTGTCTATATTTTGCAAACCTTTTACTTCTTTACATTTTCCTGGCTTTTCATTTGAACCATTTAATTCTTTTGCAACTGTTTTGTATAAAACTTCATTTACTAAAGTTGATTTTCCGTGAACCTGATACTCCTGTAACACAGTTAAATACTCCAAGTGGGAATTTTATACTAACATTTTTCAAGTTATTTTCTGTTGCATTTACAACTTCAATTATTTTAGTTTTAGTATGTTTTCTTCTTTTTTTAGGTACTGCTATTTGTTTTCTTCCACTTAAGTATTGACCTGTAATTGAGTTTTCTACTTTTTTTATCTCTTCTGCTGTTCCGTTGTGCCATAACTTGTCCACCATGTGTTCCTGCCCCTGGTCCAATATCAATAATTTGGTCTGCTGCATACATTGTGTCTTCATCATGTTCTACAACTAACAAAGTGTTGCCTAAATCTCTTAATTTTTTAAGTGTTGCTAATAGTTTGTCATTATCTCTTTGATGTAAACCAATACTTGGTTCATCTAAGATATACAAAACACCTGTTAATCCTGAACCAATTTGTGTAGCTAGACGTATTCTTTGAGCTTCTCCTCCTGATAATGTTCCAGCACTTCTTGATAATGTTAAGTATTCTAACCCAACATCCATTAAAAATTGTAATCTTTGGTCTATTTCTTTTAAAATTAGTTCTGAAATCATTGCTTCTGTTTTTGTTAATGTAAGCCCATTTAGATGTTTTTTTATTTTATTAATTGGCATATTAGTTAATTCATTAATGTTTTTATCTCCTATTTTTATGGCTAAAATCTCTGGCTTTAGTCTTGCTCCATTGCAAGAATTACAAGGAGAATTGCTCATATACATTTCGTAAAAATCTCTCATTCCTTGTGATTTTGTTTCATTATGACGCCTGTCTAATGTTGGTATAACTCCCTCAAATGGTGCTTTAAATTTCCTTGTTCCTGCATATGACTCAAATTCAAAGTCTATTTCTTCTTCTCCTGTACCATATAAGATTTTTTCTAAAAACCATCTTGGTAAATCTTTTATTTTTTTGTTTTTTATTTCTACACCATAATGTTCTCCTAGGCTTTCAAAGTACATTTTTGCCATTGTGTCACCTTTTTTCATAGTACTAGCTCCAAAGGCTTTTACTCCATCATACAATGTTTTGTTTTTGTCTGGTATTATTAGGTCTTCGTCAATTTTCATTAAATATCCTATTCCTGTACAGGTTGGACATGCACCAAATGGGTTGTTAAATGAAAACATCCTTGGTGTTAGTTCTGGAAAACTAAATCCACAGTCTGGACAAGCATAGTTACAACTGTATAAAATTGGCTCTTGTCCTACAATATCAATTAAAACCATTTTTTCAGCATGTTTTAGTGCTATTTCTACTGATTCTGTTAGTCTGCTTACAATATCTGATTTGATTACTAGTCTGTCTACTATTAGTTCTACATTATGCTTTTTCTTTCTATCTAATATAATGTCGTCTTGACCAAGTTCGTAGATTTCTCCATCAATTCTTACTCTTACAAAACCATCTTTTTGGTATTCTTCTAATTGCTTGGTAAATTCACCTTTTCTTCCTCTTACTACTGGTGCTAATACTTGGATTTTTGTACCTTCTTGTAAATTCATGATGTTGTCTATAATTTGGTCTATACTTTGCTTTTCTATTTTTTTATGACAATTTGGACAGTATGGTACTCCAATTCTTGCATATAACAAACGTATATAGTCATAAATTTCTGTTACTGTTCCAACAGTAGAACGTGGATTTTTAGATGTGGTTTTTTGGTCAATAGAAATGGCTGGAGATAAGCCGTCTATGCTTTCTACATCTGGCTTTTCCATTAGTCCTAAGAATTGCCTTGCATATGATGATAAGCTTTCTACATATCTTCTTTGTCCTTCTGCATATAATGTATCAAATGCTAAACTTGATTTTCCAGAACCAGAAAGCCCTGTTATTACCACTAATTTGTCTCTTGGAATTTCTAAATTTATGTTTTTTAAATTATGTTCTTTTGCCCCTTTTATGATAATTTTGTCATTCATTTTTACCCCATTCTTTCCTAAGCACAATTGCTTTTAATTTATTTTACCCAAACATTATATCGTTTATTTATAAAAAAGTCAATAATTTTAAGAACATTTTTTCGTTTTTTGTTGGTTCTTAAAACTATATTTTGATATAACAGAACAAAAGTGGCATGATTAAAATTTTATAACCTTTTAAATAACTTTTCATGCCACGTCTTTGTTCGCCCGCGAAAATTGCTTTGCAATTTTCTGTGGAACGCTTTATATTATAGGAAGTTCAGAGAACTTTCCTATAATATAAAAGGAGAGTTCCTATAAACTCCCCAAAATCATATCTATTTGTCCATCTTTCAAATAAATTACTTCGTCTGAATTTGCAATTGTAGACTTTCTATGTGCAACAATAATTACTGTACTTGTTGTTGATATATGGTCTATCATTTTTTGTATCATCTTTTCTGTTTTTAAATCAATATTAGAAGTTGGTTCATCAAAAATATAAATATTTGCTTTATGCAAAATAGCACGTATAAAAGCTATCATTTGCAATTCCCCATAAGATAATTCATTTGCTTTTATTATTGTATTCAATCCATTTGGCAAACGTTTAAGTAGCTGAACTGCTCCAATCTTTTCAGCTATATCTTCTATTTGATCATCTGTTATCTCTTGGTTTCCTAGGCAAATATTATTTCTTAAGTTATCTGTAAAAATATATGGATTTTGTGAAATATAAGAAATATTTTTCCTCAAACTTTGGTTACTTATTTCACTTATATCTTGATTTCCTATTAAAATTTTTCCACTTTGTATATCATACAATTTCATTAATACATTAACCAATGTTGTTTTTCCTGCTCCTGTTCTTCCTGCAATTGTAACTTTATTTCCCTCTTTTATTGTAAAAGAAATATTTTTCAAAACAGTTTCTTTATCATATTTCATACTAACATTTTGAAATTCTATATCACCTTTTAACACATCTATGTCTTTACCTTGTCTTAAATTATCTTCTTGTTTTTCTTGTAAAATTTGTTTTATCCTTCTATAAGATGCCATACAATTTTGGATTTCCTCTAATTGATTACATATACTATTTAATGGATTTCTACATTCTTTAATATAAAATAAAATTAAATACACACTCCCAATTGATATAGACTTAATATTTAAAGCATAATACAATACGCTATAAATTCCTACTGCTTCTAGTACACCTATTAGCCAATAAGGAAAATGATGAAAATTTATATATTTTTTTCTTGCTTTTAGTTCTTCTCCAAATACATATTTTGATTTTTCTATATTGTTTTCTTGCAATTGATATAAATATGTTAGTTTACTCTTATTATAGAATTCTGAAAGTTCTTTTGTTGTTATTTCTCTTCTTCTTAATATTTGTTGCATTAATTTTCCTAATTTATTTGTTGATTTAGTAGTTACAATACCAATTACCCCAATAGTTGCAAGTCCAATTAATGCCAATTGAACATCTGCAAAAAACATCATCATCACCATAAATACAATATATAGTACATCATCTATTAAAACATTAAGTACACCAAAAAATAAAGAAAACAACTCTCCTACATCATTTACAAGCCTTGTATATAACTGTGCTGAATTATATTTTTCAAATGTTTTCATTTTGAATTTTAATAATTTATCAAATGCTTTAATTCTAATATCTTTTAAAAATTTAGCCATTAGTATGTTAAATTTTATATTTTTTATGTTTTTTAAAAATGCGTAAAAAATATGAATTGAAACATAAGCCACAACTAATTTTACTAAAATTTCTTCAACATCTACTGCCTGGAAATCTACCTCCAAAATTTGTTTCATAATAAATGGATGTATTGTTCCAAAGATATTGCATAAAATTAATAATACTATTATAATAACATAAGATTTTGTATATTTTTTTATAATATCTTTTATAACAATTCACCCTCTCTTTCATATTGGTTTAATTCTTGATATAACTCATTTATTTCTAATAATTGTTCATGTGTTCCACTAGCCTCTATTTTTCCATTAATTATTAAATACACTCTGTCCATATTTTCCATCATACTAACTTTGTTAGAAACAACAATTAAAGTATTGTTTCCAACTTCGCTTTCAATAGCTTTTAATACCTTTTTTTCAGTTTCACTATCTAAAGCAGATAAACTATCATCATAAATATTAATTTCTCTTGTATTTAGCAATGTTCTTGCAATTTGTATTCTTTGCTTTTGACCACCAGAAACTTTAGAGCCATTTTCCCCTATTTGTGTTTCAAACTTTTCTTCCATTTTTTCTATGTCTTCTAATAATTGTGCTTTATCAATGACCCTTTTTAAATCTTCTTCTTTTTTTTCATTTTTCATATCTATATTGTCTTTAATATTTTCATCTAATATAATTCCTTTTTGTGTGCTATAACCTATCTTTTTAAAAATGCTTTCTCTACTATATTGATTTATATCAATTCCATTTATATTTATTATGTCATTTGGTATTTCATAAAGTCCTGCCAATATGTTCATTAGTGTTGTTTTTCCACTTCCTACTTGACCAACTATTCCTATTTTTTCTCCTTTGAATATTTGCATTGTGATATTGCTTAATGCTGGTTTTGCACTTTTGCTATAATAATAGCTTAAATTATTAATTTCTATTTTTTCGATATTTTTTAATTCTTTTCCATCTCTTTTATATTTTTCCAAACTAAAGAAATAATTAAATCTTCTTCTTGCTTGTTTAAAATAAGCCCAACCATCTAACAATGGTTCAATAGATTTAATAATTTCTGAAAGAACTAAGCTTATGCAAGCAATATATACTGTTAAATCTCCAACTGTCATACTGTTTTTTTGAATTAGAAATACACCAATTGCAAAACCCAAACTATAACAAATGGCATATAAAATATTCATTACATTAGCTATTTTATTTTTTACTACTCCTATTTTATAATCTGTTTCATATGTTTGTTCATTTATTTTCTCAAATTTTGTTTTTTGATTTTCTTGTTCGTTATATAACTTAATTAAAGAAAATCCAGATGTATTTTGTTCAATTATTTTTGAATATTCTACACCTACTTTTCTTGCATCTTCAATTTTTTTGTTTAACTCTTTATATAGTTTAAAAATCCAAATAACACAAATTGGGATAATTGGCAAAACACTTAATGCTAATCCTAAATTAACATTTTTTCCAATCATTATAATTCCTATAATTGGTGCAATAACTAATTTTGAAATATTAAAAAAGAAATTACCAAAAAATTTACGAATCATTACTAATTCTTTAGATAAATATGCTAAATATGTACCTTTATCTTCTTTGTCATAATATTCAGGTTTTACATATTGTAAGTGTTCTACTACCTTTTTTCTTAAATATGTATCTGAAATTCTAGCTGTCCTATATATTAATACTCTATATATAACTCTTGGTACAATTAAGATAACAGAATATAACACTAATGCATATACTTCTGCCATAATAATTTGTTTTTGTATTTCTCCTTGTAGTAATAGGTCTAATATATTTCCTAATATACTAGGTATTTTACAATGTATGTATACAGTTATACTATGAAAAAACATTCCCAATATGTAAATTGGAATTGTTCTTTTTAATTCGTCTGTAAAAATTTTACTATCTTTCATTTTTTATAATTAGTCTCACCCCTTACAAATCACAAAATTGTGATTATTTTCCAGTCTCTCTCTTTTTTAAATAAACTAGATAATATGATAATGTAATTTGGAAAAGCATAAAAAATGCTGATAATCCAAGTATATAAGGAATTCCGATGTGGATACATCAATCCTGCAAAATACAAACCTATTGATGTACCAATTAACTGAAATATGTATCTATAATTGGTAAATTTAAGTTGATATTCATCTGGAATATAATTTATATATGGTGCATCTATTACATTTTCATAAGCTGTTGATATTAGAATAGACCATGTTATAGCAATTAGTCCATTTACTACATTATTAGTTAAAAATGCTAATACATAGAGCCATAATCGAATACCAAATTTTATTGTTACTGTTAAATAGTCATTTTTAGGTGTTAAATATTTTAAAACTATTATTCCAATGCCATCTGCAATTAGTCCAATAATTAGTAAATATCCTGTTGCTCCTGCATCTGAAAAATCTAAAAGATTTGTTAGCATTAACATTTTTAGTCCTAGACCTGTACTCATTGCTATATTTGAAAACATAATATATCCAAAATATGCCCTAACTATTTTATTTTTTACCATAAAAACTAGACTTTGTTTTAGTTCTACTTTTTTTTCTTGAGTTTTTGCTTTTGTTTTTATTTGTAAAATAGTAATATATGCTAATATTGAAAATAACATTGATATTATTAAGCATATATTGTAGCTCATAACTATTCCTGCTACTGTTTTTCCTATTATTATACCACCAATTAAAATTCCTACATCTTTAAATAAATATTCTGTAAGTTTTCTTTTACTATATAATTTATTTTCTCTTTTTATTGTTAAAATTAGTGGATAAATACTAATTGTAATTAAATTTCCCAAAACATTATCTAAAATAATACATATTTCAATTATTATTTGTTGCCCAGTATGGTTTAAAAAACTTAAAAGTATTAAATTAATTATTTTGAAAAATAAACTTATTACAATTACTTTTTTTGTATCTTTTAATGATATTCCTTTAGAAATTAGTATTAGAGATATTATACAAAACAAACCAGATATACTTAAAATCTGGCTTATTCTAGCTACATTTAATAAATTATCTTGTAACCACAGCTGTTTAAAGTTCTCCCATATTCCTATTGATATACTATAAAAAGCTAACATTACTAATATTTTATTTTCGTCCTTTAATTGTGCAAACTTTTCTCCCATTGCTTCTTCCTTCGTCCTCTTAACTTTATTATTTTATTATTCAAAAGTTTATAAAAAAATTAAAATATTCCTACAATTTCTCCATTTTCGTCTATATCAATGCTTTCTGCTGATGGTACTTTTGGAAGTCCTGGCATAGTCATTATTTTTCCTGCTAATGCCACAACAAAACCTGCTCCAGTTTTTAGTTGAATATCTCTAATTGTAATGTTATAATCTCCTTTACATTCTAGGTTCTTAGCATCATCTGAGAAAGAATATTGTGTTTTAGCAATACAAACTGGAAAATCACCATATCCGAAGTTCTTCTATTTTCTTAATTTCTTCTAATGCTTCTTTTGAAAAATCTACTCCTTTTGCTCCATAAATTTTAGTTGCTATTTTTTCTATTTTTGTTGTAATAGAATCTTCTAAATCATACATATAATTGAAGTTTTCTTCTTGTTCTGTTAATTTTACAAGTTTTTCAGCAATGTCTTTTGCACCTTCTCCACCTTTTGCCCATCCTTCTACTAAGCTTAATTCAACACCTTTTTCTTGCAATTTATTTTTTAAGAATTCTATTTCTTTGTCTGTATCTTGTAAATAACGATTTAAAGCTACAATAACATTTAGTCCAAATTTATTTTTTAAATTATCAATATGACGATATAAATTGTCTATTCCTTTTTCAATTCCTTCTATGTTTTCTTCTTGTATTTTGTCTTTTTCTACACCGCCATGATATTTAATTGCTTTTATTGTTGCAACAAGTACAACTGCATCTGGCTTAATTCCTGCTTTTCTACATTTAATGTCTAGGAATTTTTCTGCTCCCAAATCTGCTCCAAATCCTGCTTCTGTTATTACATAATCACCTAATTTTAAAGCCAATTTTGTTGCCATTATACTGTTACATCCATGTGCTATATTTGCAAAAGGTCCTCCATGTATTATTGCTGGTGTATGTTCTAATGTTTGTACTAAATTAGGTTTTAATGCATCTTTTAATAAAACTGCCATTGACCCTTGTGCTTTTAGTTGTTTTGCATAAATTGGTTGCCCTTGTTTATTGTATCCTACTAAAATATTTCCTAATTTTTCTTTTAAATCATTTATATCTGTTGATAAACATACAATTGCCATAATTTCTGACGCTACTGTTATATCAAATTTATCATGTCTTGGGACAATTTTCTTTTCTCCTGATAAACCTGTTTCTACTTCTCTTAATTGTCTATCATTTAAGTCTACACATCTTTTCCATACAATTTTTTCAAAACCTAGTTCATTTCCAAAATAAATGTGGTTGTCAATTAAGCTTGCTAATAAGTTGTTAGCTGCTGTAATTGCATGAATATCTCCTGTAAAATGTAAATTAATATCTTCCATTGGTGCAACTTGTACTTTTCCTCCACCTGTTGCTCCACCTTTAATTCCAAATACTGGTCCTAAAGATGGCTCTCTTAAAGCTAGTATTGAGTTTTTGCCTATTGTTCTTAGTCCATCTGCTACTGCTATTGATATTGTAGTTTTTCCCTCTCCCAATGGTGTTGGGTTTACTGCTGTTACTAATATCAATTTTCCGTCTTTTTTGTTTTTACGTTCTTCATAGACTTTCTCAGAAATTTTTGCCTTATATTTTCCGTATTGCTCTAAGTCCTCTTCTTCAATTCCTACTTTCTTAGCTACCTCAACTATTTTTTCTAGTTTTGTACTTCTTGCTATTTCAATATCTGTCATGTTAATTCCTCCTTTTATTTTATATTTTTAATTATAAACTTAGCTCCTCACTATTGTCATTTTCTTCTTTGCCTTCAATTTTTTTATCTTTGTCATCTTGTTCCTTTGCTTTCTTTTTTAA
Organism: uncultured Clostridium sp.; assembly: GCA_948468045.1. GTDB lineage: Bacteria > Bacillota > Clostridia > TANB77 > CAG-508 > CAG-269. Next base: position 17,711 of record CAOKGO010000006.1, read on the forward strand.
TATTGCTAATTCTACTTTTGATACTCCTGATATTTTCATTATTTGTTCGTTGTTAATTTTTTGCTTTATCATATTAATTGCTTTAAGATATTTTTGACATTCTTCTTTAGATTTTTTTATTTTTTCCTTTTCTTCTTGTGAAAAAGTTTCATAATTTATATAATCATGAGCCAATCTTATTGCTTCTTCAAATTGATTAAATCTTATACATAATTTTAGATAAAAGGCTATATTTTCATACCTTTGCGTTGATATTGCTGCACATTTTATTGCTATTAAGTCTTTTTCGTCTATCATTTTTTGTTCATATCTTTCTTTGCAAAGTGTTAAGTATTCTTCAAATTTCTCTATTGTATCATCTTGTCCATAAAAGTTTTCATATAACTTTTTTACTCTTTCACTTAATTGTGCTATTTCTTGTTCTCTTAAAATTCTCTTTCCTCTAATTATTGTAGATTTAGATACTCCTAATTCTTCCTCCATCTCTTTGTTTGTTTTTTCATCTTCTATCATTTTTTTTATTTTTTTAGTTCTTCTTTTTATTTGTTTCTCACCTTGGGTTTCTGGTTTTTCCTTTCCTGTTAGTTTTCCCTGTTCTCTTAACTTTTTCCTATATCTCACTGTAGCTGTTTTAGAAATTCCTGTTTCTTTTTCTATTTGTTTTGCTGTTTTTCTTGCTTTTGTTTCTTCTTCTACTATTTGTTGTTTTTGCTCACTGCTTAATATATTTAAATTACTTTCATCTCTTAAACGCTTCTTATATTTGCCTACACTTGCTTTAGAAAGTCCTACTTCTTTTGCAATTTCTTGTTCTGTTTTTCCTGCTTCTGCTAATATCTTTATTTGTTGCATTTGTTCTTGAACTTTTTCTTCTATATTTTCTATTTCCAATCTTCCATTTTTTCTTAAAAATGTTCTATCTTTACTTACTAATCCTTCTGTGATATTTAATGCAGTTGCTATTTGTTCAATTGTTTCACCAGCTTTTGTTCGTATTTCTACTTCATTTCTTCTTTCTTCAATTATTTTTCTTTGTTCTAATGATAATCCCATTTTTCCTATCCTCTTAAAATAATTATTTTTTATAAACTAGGTCCATCTGATTTTGTTGGTTTTGAGTTTCTTTGCATTCTATTTATCTTCAGTTCTTCTTCTGTTTCTAAATCTGTTAATTCTTCTGCTTTTTGTCCATTTCCTATTATTTTTGCTTTTTTCTTTATTTGATAACTTCTCAAAATCTTTACAAGTTTATCCTTTTGTTGTCGTATTTTAATTTGTTCTTCTTCTGTTAATTTATTATTAAAAAATTGTTGTTCAATAAATTCTTCTGCTCTTTTAAATTGTTTAAATGTTACTAAAACTTTTAAAAACCATAAACTATTTTTATATACATTTTCTGATGCTAATACAGTATTTTCTATATCTTCTAAATCTTTAATTTCTATTTGTCTATCTTCAAATTTCTTTTTATAATTCTCCATATCCATTTCAATTAATTGTTTTTTATATCTATGTACTGTAGTAATACTCATATTTAGTATTTTTGACAATTCTGTTACACTTACTATTCCTTGATTGCATAATTCTTTTATATCATTCATTTGTTTTTGCCTTAATTCTGTTATTGACGCTGTTCTTTTTTTTATTTCTTCTCTTTTTTTTTCTAATTCTTTACTTTTTTCCCATTTTTTTATTTGCCTTTCTCGTTTTTGTTGAATTTTTATTTTTTCTATTTGTATGTCTTCTTCCATTTTATGTATTTCTTCTTCAGAATACCCTAAATATTTTTTTGTAGTTTTTAATGTTAGATTTAACCTTTTCAATATCTCTGTATTACTTATTCCTATACCTTTCCATTCTTGTGCTAATTTTATACTTTGTATTTTTTGTACTTTCCTATCTAGCATTTCTTCTTCTAAATAATTTCTTACTGTTATAGGAGAAACACCTCGTTTTTGTGCTATTTCACTTTCACTCATGCCATCTGCATACATTTTTTTTATTAATTTTTCTTCTTCAAAATCTTTTATTACCATATCTAATTCCCTCTATTTTTATACTACCAATCCAGCAATTACACCTATTAATGCACCTACAAATACTTGCACTGGTGTATGTCCTAATACTTCAACTAATCTCTCAGATACTTGCATTCCTGTTAAACCAGGTGTTTCAATTAATTTATTTAATAAAACTGCTTGCTTTCCTGCTGCTCTTCTTACTCCACATGCATCATACATAACAACAAAAGCAACAATTAAAGCTAAAGCAAATATTGGTGTTCCAACACCCTCATATTTTCCAATAAGTGTAGCTATACCAGCAACTACTGCCGAATGTGAACTTGGCATTCCACCTGCTCCCATAATTCTTTTAAAATTAAATTTTTTAGTAGTGCATAAATCATAAATCAATTTAAACAATTGTATACCAAACCATAGGAAAAATGGTACATAAATATACTTGTTTTGTATAAAAGTAATTAAATCATTCATTATTAAAATTCTCCCCTTTTGCTCAAAATCAACTTTTTACTAATTATTTTCTGTGTTAAAATCTTCTTCTTTCATTTCCCCATTTTTATTTACTAAAATTGTTATTTTCTTTTCTGCTTCTTCTAAAGTTTTATTACATTCATTAGAAATTTTAATACCCTCTTCAAACTTTTTAACTGAATCTTCTAAGCTTAAATCCCCTTTTTCCAATTCTCCTACAATTTCTTCTAATTGCTCCATTTGTTCTTCAAAACTCTTACTCATCTTATCATCCTTTTCCTTTACTAATTATCTTCAAAATTTATTATACTTTTAAATTTTTTGAGTATAATATTATATAATTTTAGCTTGTCTTTCCCCATCTAATAATCTAATGTCTATTAAATCTCCTTGTTTTAGCTCTTCTTGTGATTTTATAATTTTTCCATCCTTTTGTGTTATTGAATAACCTCTTGCCAAGGTTTTAAGTGGGCTATAAGCATCTAACTTCGCTACTAATTTCATATATTGTGTCTGTTCTTTTTCTTTTTTTGATGTTATTAAATTTTGCAATTGTTTTATTTGATTATCTACTCGAATATAATTTTCCTGAATTTTTCTAGTTGGCTCTTTAAATACAAAACTAGACAAAGTTTTTTCATATCGAAGTTTCATTACTTCTACTTTTTTTAGTAAAGCCATTCTTAATCTATTTTGATAAACTAATATTTTTTGTTTTACTTCATACATATTTGGAACTGCTAATTCTGCTGCTGCAGATGGTGTTGGTGCTCTTAAATCTGCTACAAAATCACTAATTGTAAAATCTGTTTCATGCCCTACTGCTGATATAATTGGAATTTCTGAATTATAAATACTATGTGCCACAATTTCTTCGTTAAAAGGCCATAAATCTTCTAAAGAACCACCACCTCTTGCTATTATCAATACATCTGCCAACTTATTATGATTCATATATTGAATTCCATCAGCTATTTTTTCAGCTGCACCCTCTCCTTGTACTGGAACTGGCAATAAACGAATTACTACATTTGGATTTCTTCTTGTTGATACATTTATAATATCTTTGATAACAGAACCAGTTTGAGATGTTAATACACCAATTACTTTAGGCATTTTAGGAATTGACATTTTATGTTCTTCATCAAATAAGCCTTTTTGCTCTAACTCATTTTTAAGTTTTTGATATTTTGTGTATAAATCGCCTAGTCCATCTTCTTCCATAGCTTTTACATAAATTTGATAAACACCATCTCTTTCAAAAACAGATACACCACCAAAAACAAATACTTTCATTCCATCTTTTGGCATAAAGTGTAATTTTTGGGCATAAGATTTAAACATAATACATTTTATTAAAGAGTTTTCATCTTTTAAAGTAAAATACATGTGTCCTGTATAATGATTTTTAAAATTGGAAATTTCTCCTTTTACTAATATATTATTTAAGTATTCATCATCTGCTATTTTATTTTTTACATATTCATTTAAACTAGATACAGTTATTGCCATATCAGCATATTTCATATTTTTTAACATTCCTCTCTGTTTTTTACAATGCTTGCTAATATCCCATTTACAAATGTCTTAGAAGTTTCTTCTCCATATTTTTTAGCTAATTCAACTGCTTCATTAATAACTACTTTAAAAGGTATATCAGTATAGTTTAGTTCATAAATAGCAAGTTTCAAAATAGCTATATTTACTTTAGAAATTCTTTCTAATTTCCATTCTGCCTTCAAATTTTTTTCAATTTGGTTTGTTATTTCATCTTTATTTTCTTGAATTCCATAAGTTGCATCTTTTATATATTTTTCTGCATTTTTATCTGTAATTTGATTACTTTCTTGAAATAATCCGTATCGCTTCTTCTAAATTATCTTGTTCTTGTATCTCTAAGCTATAAATAAATTTAAAAGTTTGCTCCCTAATAGCTGTTCTGTTCATAATATGTTCCATTCCCTTCTTGGTTTAAAAAAGAATTAAATCCAATTATATTTTTTAGCCTCTACATTTTGTCAATAAAAGCCTTAAGTTTTGCTTTAACTTCTTCTTTGTTTTGTTGTACATAGTTTCCTAAAAATGCCCCAATAACTATTACTACAATAGCTAAAATCAAATCATGTAATCTTGTTACCAAAATTAAAATTGCAACTACAATTCCTATAATTGCTCCTTTATAATTATTCCAAAAGTCTTTTACATTCATTCTTCTCACATTCCTTTCTACTTTATTCTATATCTTGTTGTTGTGTTGGAGCAACTTTTTTTACAGTTATATTTACTTCTTTTACTTCTAAATCTGTTGCTGTTTTTATTCTTTCTTTAATTTTTGCTTGTAAGTTTGCTGATAAATCTTTTATTACTGCCTCTTCGTTTATAATTAGATTAACATATACTTTTACATTATTTTCTTTATCTAATTCTACTCTTGTTGTTACATTTTCTGCACTTTGGAAATTTAAAGCTACTGAATTCACTAAATTTTCTATTGTTTCTTTAGAAATCATCAATTTTCCACTTTCGTTTTCTAAAAGAACACCTTGCCTTTCTTTTATTTGCTCTTTTGATGTACTATCAAAAAAGATGCATTTTATAGATAATAAAATAAATATAACACTTACTCCAAGTAATATTGTTCCTGATGTTTCACCTGTAACAACTTTTGTTACTATATTTCCAACTACTCCAATATCTAACCACCCAAATACTAATAAGCATAAGATGATAGATAATATTAATATGATATTTGAATAAATAATAAGTGTAATTTTTTCTAAAATTTTCATTCCATTTCCTCCTATTTTTAATTTTTATATCTACTTGATAAAATAATTTCATGTTCTAATATATCAATATATAAAATACTTTGCTCTAAAAATTTGCTTCATAAATTTAGTACTATTCTTCACTTTCCAAATGTTCATTTTCTGATTCTTCTACCTTACTCTCTGCCTTTGCACTATCTGTATTAACTCCTTGAACATGAACATTTACTTCTTCTACATTTAAACCTGTCATACTCTCTACTGCTTTTTTTACTCTATTTTGAATTTCAAAAGCAACATCTGGAATTCTTGAACCATATTCTACAATGATATTTACATCAATTTTTGCATGATTTTCAGTTACTTCTACTTTAATTCCTTTAGCTAAATTTTTCTTTCCACTAAATACCTCTGATATTCCTCCTGCAAATCCTCCAGCCATTCCAGCTACTCCTGGAACTTCTGACACTGCTACACCACTAATTACAGCTACAACATCATTAGATATTTGAATTCCCTCATTTTCTGTTTTTATTTCCTCTTCTAATTCTATTATCTCACCTTTTTCTTGTACTTGATTTTCTTCGTTCATAAACAAACCTCCTTTGAAAATTCTTCTTTTCAAGTATATCAATTTTTTGCCATTTTTACAACCATTTTTAATAATTTTTTAATAGGATTTGGGGACGGCCCCATAATCCTACTTTTTATTTATTATTTTTAATATAATCAAGAAATAGGATTATGGGGCCGTCCCCAAATCCTATTTTATTGTGCTCTTTCTTTATCATTTGAAATTCCATAATCCAATAAATCAATTCCTTGTAATTCATTATCTTTAATCAATCCAACCTTTAATGCATTTTTTAAGCATTCTTCTACCACCTCTAATTTTAAGTTTAAAGCTTTAGCAATTATTTCCGGTTTCTTACCTAATTTAGTAACAAGCACTACTACTCTTGTTACACTATCTTGCTTTATTTGTGCTTCAAAATCACGTTTTTTAGGTGGTATTTGTCTATATTTTGATTGATTTTCAATATCTATCATTTCAAGGTCACTAATATTTAGCATATTTTGTATATAAATTGAATTTTTACCTTTTAGTAATTCACTAATAGCTATTTCTCTTCTTGAAATAGGTAACATTTTTACTCTTTTCTTTTCTAATTTCATTTTTATTATTGCTATCATTTCTTTTGATAAACCTGTTGAATTACTAATATCTTCTATTTTTATGTTTTTATGTTTTTCTTTTATCATCATAATTGCTGTTTGTACTTTACATGCTTTTACTAAATATTTTTCTAATTTTATTAAATTTTCATTTTCTTCTTTTGAATAAATTCCACTTTTTGATTGATACCTACTTCTAATTATCTCTAATGCTTCTTTATATTTTCTTATTGATATATATTTCCATACAACTTCTATTCTATCTTGTCCTTCATCTATTTTTTTGACTTCGTTCAAAAATTTGTTTATATCTGATATTTCCTCTTGTTCTTCTTTTTCAATTTTTATAGTTTTTTTCTTCTTTTTTACTATCAATCCTTGTTCTTCACATTCTTTTATAATTTGGTCTATTCTTTGTCTCGACAATGGTATTTCGTCTGACTTATATTTGCTTATTGAATATGATGTCATTTTCTCATCATTAACTAGCTCTATAATTCTTTTTACAGTTGATTTTTCGTTTCTTCTTTTTTGTCTTGCAATTTGTATTTCTTCATCTGATTTTATTAATCCATACTCTTTGGCTTTTTTCACACACAACTCAATTGCTTGTGCACTTTTTAATGGTACTAATTTTTTCCTATATATTTCACCAGGTCTCATCCCATCGTTATATAATTTTATAATTGTTTGTTTAATTGGATTTTCCTTTAATAATTCTATCTTGGCAAAAATATATACCATTTTCTTTATCTTCGTATATTTCTTTAGCTGTTATTCCTTGTCCAACAAGTTTTATAATTTTTTGTACATTAGGATTATTTTCTAATTTTCTTCGTTTTTTTATTATTCTTATTTCTTCTTCCGTTTTTAACAATCCTTTTTCTCTAAATATTTTTAGACATTTATCAATTATAAAAACACTAAAAGGTACTTCATCAAAGTTATATTTATGTATTTCATTAGCTGACATTCCTTTATTATTATATAATTCTATAATTTTTTGTCCTACTAGTGTTTTTTCCGTTATTTCTATCGCATTTGTCATAACAACTTCACGCACCTTATTTTTATTTACTTTCTAACTCTATATAGGATTATGGGGCCGTCCCCAAATCCTATTCAAAAACTTCAAATTCTTCTATTTTGTTTCCTCTTAAAAAATCTTGTATTGACATTTTTTTTGCATTTTCTCCTTGAATTTCTAATACTTTTAAAACTCCTTGTTTTGTTTTTATAAAAAGCCCATCCCTTGTGTCTGAAACTAAAACTGTTCCATTTCTTATAATGTTCATATTTTCAATTTCAATTTCTTCTTTACTTGCTATTGCAACTTTCCAAAATTTTATTTTTTTCCCATTTAAGTAAGTAAATGCACCCATAATAGGGTTTAAACCTCTTACTAAATTTTTGATTTCTTGTGCTGTTTTTGTTTCCCAATCAATTTTTGACATTTCCTTAGAAAGCATTGGTGCAACTGTAAAATCTTCACTTTGTTTTTCCCTTGGTGCTGTACCTTTTTCTAATTTTTCTAAAGTTTGTACTAAAAGTTCTCCACCTATTTTAGAAAGTCTTTCCCATAGCTCTCCTGTTGTTTCATCTTCTCCTATTGTAACTTCTTCTTTTAAAATTATATCTCCTGTGTCCATTCCTTTGTCCATATACATAGTGCTAACTCCTGTTACTTTATCTCCATTTAAAACTGCCCATTGAATTGGGGCTGCTCCTCTGTATTTTGGAAGTAAAGAAGCATGAACATTTATACAACCAAACTTAGGAATTTCTAATATTTTTCTAGGCAGTATTTTTCCATATGCTACCACACAAATAACATCTGGATTTATTGTTTTTAGTTCTTCTGTTAATTCTTTAATTTTTAAAGGTTGATATATTTTTAAATCTTTTCTCATTGCATATTCTTTTACTTCTGATGGTATTAATTTCATACCTCTCCCTTTTGGTCTGTCTGGATTTGTTACTACTGCCATGATATTGTGACCAGCTTTATAAATTGCCTCTAAACTTTCTTTAGCAAAATCTGGTGTTCCCATAAAAACAATGTTCATGATTTTTTCCTCCGTTCCTTAACTTTTTACTCTCTAGTTTTTTCTCCATTACTTGAAAATCCATAATCTAATATGTTTATTCCATTTAATTCGCTTTTTTTAATCAAATCAGCTTCCACTGCATTATTTAAGTAGTCTTTAACTGTATCTGTATCTAATTTCAATACTTTAGCAATGGCTTTTTCCTTAATACCTAATTTTGTAGCAAGTGCAATTATTCTTGTTATACTATCTTGTTTTTGTTTTACTTGAAAATCTTCTTTTTTTGCTTTATATAATTTTCTATATCTTGCTTGTTCCTCAATATCTATTATCTCTACATCATCAATTCCAAATTGCTGTTGTATTTCATATGTCGACTTATATTTCAAAAATTCATTGATTGCCATTTCTCTTGTATTTAAACTTACAAATTTAATTTTTTTATGTGATTTATTTAGTTTCATCTTTAAAATAGCTACTGCTTCTTTTGATAATTCTGTCAACTCTGAAATAGCATTTATATTATTATTTCCTGCACTTAGCATTCTAATTGCAGTTTCTGTTTTACAAGCTCTTACTAAAGAAATTTCTAAACTTTTTAATTTTTCTTCCATATCTTTTGAAACAGTTATATTATTTAACTGGTGTCTAGCTCTAATTAATTTTAATGCTTTTTCATATTCTTTTGCTGATATATATTGATTTACAACTTCAATAATATCTGTATCTTGAAAATTTTCTTTTAACTTTTCGACTCTTTCTTGTGGTTGTAAAGATTCATCTTCTTCGTACATAACTGGAGTTTTTTCATCATCTCGAATATAGTTACAATAAGTTATTTTTTTTCCTTTTTTTTGTGCTTTTCTTAATTTTTTTCCCTCTTCTCTTTTTTCTTTATCTATATACCCATATTTTTCACATCTTTTTATAATTTTAAGTATTGTTGAAGTGCTTATTGGAACTTCTGATTTTTTATATTTATCTATAGTATAAGATGTCATTTGTTCTTCTTCCACTAATCTTATAATTGTTTGTATAAGTGGATTTTTTTCAATCTCCATTCTTTCTTCTTGTTCAGTTAACTGTACTTTTTTCATAATTTCACATCCTTAATTTAATTATATATTATATTAATTTTTAGTTATTATTTTCTAGCTCTATATATTCCAAAGTTCCTGGTATTATTTTATCCATAAATACCGCTCCATTTAAATGGTCTACTTCATGACAAATTGCCTGTGCTAACAATTCTTTGGCTTTCACTCTCATTCTTTTTCCTTCTCTATTAGTATATTCTGCAACAACTTCCTCTGGTCTTATTACTTTTGCAAATTGATTAGGAAAACTTAAGCAACCCTCATCCATTTCATGTTCTCCTTTTGTTTTAATTATAACAGGATTTATCATAACAATTGGGCCTTTATCATCATATAAGTCAATAACAATTACCCTTTTTAAAATTCCAACTTGTACTGCTGCTAGACCTACGCCATTATATTTATGCATAGTTTCTATCATATCATCAATTAAAATTTGTAACTTTTCATCAATTATATCAACTTCCCTTGATTTCTTTTTTAAAATCTCATCTTTTTCAAACCTCAAATTTCTAATTGCCATTTTTAATTCTCCTTATTACAATTATTATACAATTGGATGTTACAAATAAAAATATATAAACTTTTAGTTGTAAAATAATAATCCAACTTACATCATATTATTAGGATTTACATCTATTGATATTTTAGTATATTTCCAATCTTTTTCATAAGCTTGCTTCAAAAGCTCATTTAAAACATCATTTGCTTTAACATTCATATTTCCTTTAATAATTATTCTAAAGCGTAACCTATTTTGTATTTTATCTATTGGTGATGGCATTGGCTTAAATACTTTAAATTGTTCTTTTTCTAATTGTTTTTTTAGATGTTCATAAATCCAATTACTTGCATTTCTTATTTCTAGCTCTTGTAAACTGCTAAAATTCACCACTATTATATCACAAAATGGTGGATATTTCAACTGTTTACGTAAAGTTGTTTCAGTTTCATAAAATTTTTCATAGTTTTGTTCTTTACTACATTGAATACTAAAGTTTTCTGGATTGTAACTTTGTATAATTACTTTTCCTGGCAAATTTTCTCGTCCTGCACGTCCTGCTACTTGTGTTAAAATTTGAAATGTTCTTTCATTTGCCCTATAATCATCTAAATTCAAAGAGCTATCTGCTGCAATTACACCTACTAATGTGACATTTGGAAAATGATGTCCTTTAACTACCATCTGTGTTCCTATTAAAATATCGATATTTTCATTTTTAAATTTTTCCAAAATATGTTCATGTGAATTTTTCTTAGTTACTGTATCTATATCCATTCTAATAGTTTTTGCATTTGGAAACTGTTTTAGTACTTCTTGCTCTAATTTCTGTGTTCCTGTTCCAAAATAGCGAATTTTATCACTATGACATTCAGGACATACTGTTACAACATTTTCTTCATAACCACAATAATGACATTTTAATTTCTTTTCATAGCTATGATATGTTAAGCTAATATTACAATTCTTGCATTTTACAGTATATCCACAATTTCTGCACATTATAAATGTTGAATAACCTCTTCTATTTAAAAACAAAATAGTTTGTCTTTTAAGTTTTAAATTTTCTTCAATGCTATTATATAAATCTATACTAAGCATAGAATGATTTCCATTTATTAATTCCTGCTTTAAGTCTATAATCTGAACTGTTGGTAAAGAAGATTTATTTGCTCTTTTTGTTAATTTTAATAATTCCATTTCTTTGTCATTTTCTTTAATAGCAACATAATAGTTTCTTAGATCTGGTGTTGCACTACCTAACACTAATGGACATTTATTTTGTTTTGCAATTTGTTTTGCAACTTCTTTTGCATCATACTTAGGGCTTGACTCTGACTTATATGAGCTGTCATGTTCTTCATCAATAATTATAAGTCCCAAATTTTCTACAGGTGCAAATATTGCTGACCTTGCACCAATCACTATTTTTGCATTTCCTTGTCTTATTCTTTCCCATTCATCATGCCTTTCTCCAATTGATAATTTGCTATGTAAAACTGCTATTTCTTCTTTTCCAAACCTTGCCATAAATCTATTTAACATCTGAGGTGTCAAAGAAATTTCAGGAACTAAAAGAATTGCAGTTTTTTGCTTCTCTAGTGCTGTACCTATTAATTGTAAATAAATTTCAGTTTTGCCAGAACCTGTTACACCAAATAATAAAAAAGACTTATACTCACTTTCATCCATTTTATCTTTCACTTTTTTGTATGCATCTTCTTGCTCTTCAGTCAATTCCAAATTTTGTACTTTCTCTGTTTGCTTAATTTTTTCTAAATCCTTTAACTTTAATGGATTTCTTTCAACTTTTTCTTCCACAATTTCTAAATACTCATTTTTAATCAAAGTATTCACAATAGCCCTTGAACAATCTGTAAACATCTCTATTTCTGATATAGTTACTCCCTCATTATCTTTAACAAAAGAAACTACTTTTTTTTGCTTCTCTGACTTAATTTTCCCTAAGTGTATATCTAACTCTATTTCTTCCATACTTTTTGCAAGATAAACACAATTAATTGTTTTATCTTGCACTCTATTTTCCTTATTTTTAGTCCTAGTTCCTGGTGTCAGCATTAGCTTAATACAATCTGAAACATTACAAAAATAACGTTTTGCCATCCACTTTGCAAGTTCAATTTGTTCATCTTTTAACTGTTCTTCTAATTTAGCAATCTCTTTAATCTCATATTGATAATTTGTCTTTTCCTTTAACCCCACAACAAAAGCTTCTTCTAGCTTCTCTCCTCTGCCAAAAGGAACTAAAACTTTGCTACCAACAAAAATAAGCCCCTCTAACACTTTTGGGACCTGATAATCAAAAGTTCTATTCAATTTCTTAGCAGCTCTATTAATAATTACCTCTGCTATCATTTCATTTTGCCTCCTTGTCCTATTGGGGATGTCCTATTGGGGACGTTTCTTTCGGGACATTTTTATGTAACTTTGTAGCTTTTCACTTTATTTTATATATTAAAGTTATTATTCTAAACAAATATCACTATCATCAATAGCTTTTTTGTATTCTGTTTGTTTCTTTGATTCTGATTGAATATGTTTTATTTCTATTTGTTTATCAGAAACTTCAACTGGTTGTTCTATTATTTTTGATTCTTCTAATTTTATTCCACTATCTTCAGATATTTCTTCACTAGACTGATAATCCTTTATTAGCGTTTGTTTGAATTCTTCAATTTTATCTGACAGACCAAGTTTTTGTAAATCTGGAATGATTGTTCCTTCAAGTAATTCTAGTATATTATTTACCTCATAATTTTCTCTTAGAAATTTTTTTAATATAGGAACAACTAAATTATCACTTAAATTATACTGTAATACTTGATTAGCAGTATCTATATATTTTGATAGACAAGCATCAATTTCTTCTTGTTCCTCATCTGTATATGGTATAACTTCTAGTTGCTTTGGCTTAAAAATTTTTCTTATTCTTGCAAAAATTTTTCTTACTGGTGTAACTTTCTCTAATGAATTTATTTGTCCATTCTTTTTTTCATCAATTTGTTCTACTGTATTCAAATATGTTAAGAAATCTATACCACCTTTTTTAGTCATTTCCACTAAATCATATATAATTGCCTCTCCTACAATTGATTCTTGAGAATATATAGATATACCTGCTTCTTGAAATTGATTTTGCAATTCAACCAATTTATTGTTTGTTATAATACCAATATTTGGAATATCTCTATTAGTAGTCCTTTTATATAACATTATTCCATTAGTAGCAATACCGAGATATTTGAGCTAAATAATCAAATACTTCACTTTTAAATTTATTGTCTTCTTCCATTTTTGCCTCCTTGTCCTATTGGGGACGTTTCTTTTGCGACATTTTTATGTAAACATATCCTGCAATGCTTTTCTGTATATATCTTTTAGTTTTTCATATCCACCGTTCTACTAATTCTGTAAAAATCTTTCCACAAACACCTGAATTTATTTCCATTACAAACAAATTATTATCCATTGTTTGAATAATATCAATTGTAGCAAAATTCATATTAACTGCCTTACCTGCATTAATTGCCAACTTTTCAATTTTATTATATAATTCACCTTTTTCCAAAATATTTGGAATTGCTCCACCACTTAAATTAAATTTCCAAGAAATCTCTACGCTTTCCCCTTCACTTGGTATATATTCCAAATCAAGTTTACTTAAGTTTTTTGCTACTACCAACTTATTTGGCAATTGCAAATTTGATGCCAATTCTCCAAGTGTTGACTTTCCGTCACCTATTACAAAAGGCTTTGTTTTGCTGTAAATTAGTAATACTTCTCCATTTAAGTAAAAAGTTCTATATTCATTTTTTATATCATAAAAAGGGCAAATACTAACAGATGCATTGTTTTTATTAAATAGTTTTTGAATTGCAATTTCTGTTTCCCTTAAACTATTACAAAGTTCTATTCCATTTCCTTGACAATCATTATTTGGCTTAACTACTAATCTACCATACTTTAAAAATTCATTTTCTATTAATTTACAATTACTTTCTTCTGGAATAAGTATGCTTCTAGTTGCTGGATTGAATACCATTTTGTGTTCTATTATTGGAATATTTTGAGATTTTAGCACCTCATATGTTGCATATTTATCAGATACAATTGTACCAGATGCTAACATATTATTATCAAACATATTATCTGTAATATGCCTTACTTGTCCATTTTTTGATAATTGCAAAATCCAGTCAAATGATAGTTTTTCAAACTTGATGTCCATCTCTTGGCACAATTCTCTTACCATTCTATGTAAAAGTCTTTCTTCTTTTTGTTCTTCCATACTAGTTTTTATTCTCCATTTCTTGTTCATTTTCAATTATTGTTCTTATTATTTGTACTGTTTTTTCTAAATCGTCATTTTTTAAAACGTAATCATATGAACTGATTTTAGATTCTTCATAATCAAACCTATTTAATCTTAGTACAATTTCAGCTGGACTAGGCTTGTCCACTCTTTCTTCAAGTCTTTTTCTCAATTCCTCTTTTGGTACTCTTAAAAAGACAGTAACTACTTTAGTATCTTGTTTTAATAATTCTTTTAGATGCTCTGTTCCATTTACATCAATATCTTTTACAATTATTTTACCACTTTTTATTCTGTCATTTAGCAATTTCCTAGATGTTCCATAATATTGATTATGGTGAATATCATATTCATAAAATTCTTGTTTTTCTATCATGTTTTCAAATTCTTCTCTACTTACAAAATTGTAAGTTTGACCTTCTATGTCTCCTTCACGTATTGGCCTAGAAGTAAAAGATGGAAGTGATTCTACATTTTCCATCCTTTTTATTAGTTCTTTTTTTATTGTATCTTTTCCTGCTCCTGCTACTCCTGATAATATGACTAACATATCGTTACCTTCCCCTCTGCTATTTCATTTGCTGCTAATGTAACTGGTGATTCTTCCTTTACATTAGTTCTTGCTTCATCACCTGCTGAAATTTGTCTAGCTCTTCTTGCTGTTGCAATTACTAATTCATATCTGTTTTTAGCTTTTGTTAATAATTCACCTACTGTTGGTTTAACTATCATTTTAAACTCCTCCTATTTTTTAATTTTGTTATGGTTCAGTAAAACATCAATTAATCTAAATATATTAGATATAAATATTTTCGCTAAACTATAACTATATTTTATCAAAATTTTATAAACATTTAACTTTTTTATTTTACATCCTCTTGAGATATTGTTTTGTCAATTCTTCCTCCTACTGTTTCTGGTTGAACAGCTGATAAAATAATATGACCTGAATCCATAATTAACACTGCTCTAGTTCTTCTTCCATATGTTGCATCAACAGCAGTTTTATTATCTTTTGCCTCTTGAACCATTCTTTTTATTGGTGCTGACTCTGGGCTTACAATTGCTACAATTCTTTCTGCTGAAACTATATTTCCAAATCCAATATTAACTAATTGCATAATTCTTTCCTCACTTTCTTTTTATCATATATGAGAAGATAAATCTGCTCATATACACTAATAAAACATTATTCTATATTTTGTACTTGTTCTCTAATATTTTCAAGCTCTGTTTTTATATCAATAACACCATTTGTAATTTCTAAATTGTTTGCTTTTGAGCCAATTGTGTTGGTTTCCCTGTTCATTTCTTGAATAATAAAATCCAATTTTTTGCCAATTGCTTCATCTGTTTTTATTAGCTTTTCAAATTGTGATATATGACTTTTTAATCTTGTTACTTCTTCTATTGAGCATTTATCTGCATAGATTACTACTTCTTGTGCTAATCTTGCTTCATCAATATCTTGATTTTTTAGTATTTCTTTTATTCTACCCTCTAATTTTACTACATATTCTTCAATAAGTCCAGTAGAAAGTGAAGATATTTCTTCTACTTTTTCTTTAATTCCCTGTATTCTAGCAACTAAATCATCTGCCATTTTATTTCCTTCTATACTTCTCATTTGTACTAAATTTTCTGTGGCATTACTTACTGCCTCTAATAAAGCATCTTTTATAGTTTCATCTTCTTGATTATTTTGAATTGTTAAAACATCAGGTAACTTTGATATTTCTGTAACTTCTATATTATCTAAAATATTTTCCTGTTTAGCTAATTTTTTTAATTCATCAATATAAATCTTAGCAATTTCAGTATTTATCTTAATTTCTTTATCTTTTATAGAATTATTTTCAAAAGTAATAAAGACATCAACTTTTCCTCTTTTTATTTGTGAAGATATTTGTTTTTTTACTTCATCTTCTAAATAACTTAAAACTCTTGGCATTTTTACGCAAATATCTAAATATCTGTGATTTACGCTTTTAATTTCTACTTGGTATTCTTTTTTATCTTTTGATAAATTAGCTTTACCATATCCAGTCATACTTTTAATCATTTCTCTTTTTTGCCTCCTTTTTAATAGGCTCATCTTTTTTAACAATTTCTGAAATATCACTCAAACTATCTAAATAAGCTTTTCTTCCTTTTGTATATAATAAAATTGCTTTTAACACATAGTAAATGGAAAAAATATAAGAAGATGTCAATAAATAAAATCTAAAATCATATTTAAACAATGTAATTATATGCATAATAGACAAACTATGTAATGATAAAACCAAAAATTCTATTCCAGTTAAGGCAATACTTCCACTATCTTTTTTATAAGCCCTTTCCAAAAACACAATTCCAACCACCAAAAATGCCCCTGCAAATATTTCTATATCTCCTACAAGCCTTTCTTGCTTTATTGTAGAATATGCTAAATTTAAAATAATAAAATATAGCATAATACAAACTGCCTTTAGCAAATCCTTAAACATCTTTTTTAAAATTTCTTGAGATATTTCCTTTGGTAGTTTTTTTGCTTTTTTATCATCTTTTTCTAAATCTTTAACTTTTTCTTCTTCTACTAACTCTTTTTCCATATTTCTTTCCTTTCTCTCAAATGATGTAGTTACTCTAAGTAATCAAATGATTTATTCGAATTCATACATTATGACACTTAACATATTTAATGCTACTGTTTCCGTTCTTAAAATTCTATTACCTAATGTAACAATTTTGCAATTGTTTTCTTTTAGTAATTCTATTTCTGTATCATCTATTCCGACCTTCTGGCCCAATTAAAATTGCAATTTTTAGATTGCTTTTTTCGCTTTGTTTCAACTTTTGTAATTCATATTTTAATTTGTTTTCTTTTTCATTTTCATAAGCTACTATTACTATATCATATTCTGTACACAAATTACAAATACTTTTAAGAGAAATTATAGGTTTAATTTGTGGAATTTTGTTTCTTCCACTTTGTTTGCTTGCAACTTCTGCGATTTTTTGCCATCTTTGTATTTTCTTTATTTTATCTTTTTCATTTAATTTAACAATACATCTTGCCATTTCTACTGGTATAATGTCATATGCTCCTAATTCTATTGATTTTTGAATGACAAGTTCCATTTTATCTGCTTTTGGAAGCCCTTGAAGAATTGATACTTCTATGTTAGGCTCTGCATTAGTTTTTAATTTTTCTATTATATCACATTTTATTACATCTTCATTTAATTGGCTTATTGTACATAAATAATCTATTGACATGTCTTTATTACACACTGTTATTTGATTGCCTTTCTTTTTCCTTAATACATTTTTTATGTGATTAACATCTTCACCTGTGATTTTTATTTCATTATTGTCAATATTTTGACTTGTTACAAAAAACTTTGGCATATCTATACTCCTCTAAAAGTTATTTTTCTATAAATCAACACTTTGTATTATACGATTTTTTTGTTTATTTTTCAAGTGTTGGTAATTTATGTGAATTTGTGGTATAATAAATTAGAGGTGATTTTATGACATATAAATTAAAATCTCGAGAAGAATTTAATGAATATTTAAAAAATGTTAAAATCATACCATCAGAAGATGAATTTTTAATTAATAAATTCAATTCTTCTTCTCTTTTTGAATTATATGAACTTTTTGTAAAAATAAAAGATGATTTTCAAATTTCTCCAGCTATGCAAAAGAAATTAAAAAAACATTTACAAACAAGTTTCCCTACTGAAGTTTCTAGCTGTTTAAGTTTTCCTGTAAATAAAATTTCAAATGACAAAATAGAATTTATATTATCTAGTGCATTAAGTCAATCACAAAAAATTGAATTACCTTATACAAATGATGTTACTCATATTAGAAAACGTCAAGAAGAAAAACAATATGAAAGATAATTTTAGCTGTCAACATTTGCCTTGTTGACAGCTTTTTGAATTTTTATATAAACTTTCTAAATTTTTTGGCTAATTGCTAATCCATCTCCAACCTCTAAAACCTCTGTTTTTAAATTAGGATTTTCATTTACTTCTTTTAAATATTCTCTTAAATTTCTAACTGCTGTACGTTGTTTATGTTTATTATAATCACTTAAAACATAACCTTTGTACAAAATATTATCTGCAAAAATAATCCCATCTGTTTTAAGCATACGTAGAGCTTCTTTTAAGAAAAATGGATACTTTCCTTTAGCAGCATCAATAAAAACCACATCATACTCTTCCTGCAAAGTTGGTAGAATTTCAATAGCATCCCCCACATAAATATGAATTTTATCCTCTACGCCAACTTTTTTTATATTTTCCTTTGCTTGTTTTACCCTATCTTGCTCTCTTTCTATTGTATCAATTCTTCCGATTATCAGCCAAAAACCTTGTAAAACACATAGCAGAATACCCAACAGCAGTACCAATTTCTAGTATTTTTTCAGGTTTTTTTGTATTTAAATATTTTTCCATAACCACCAAAGTATCATCCATTATAATTGGAATATGCTCTTCAAGTGCTTTTACTTTTATATTTTCTAACTCCTGTTCATTCATCTTTTCCCTCTTTTGAGACAATAGGGACAGGTCTTATTTGTCTCATGTTTTTTGTCGATTTTTGTAACATTTATCAATTTTTATTTGATTTGTATTTATGAGACAATTAAGACCTGTCCCTACTGTCTCACTCTTATTTATTCCTGTTTGCTCTTTCTCTTTCTTTGCTATCTAATATTTTCTTTCTTAAACGAATAGATTTTGGCGTTATTTCTACTAATTCATCATCTTGTATAAACTCTATTGCCTTTTCTAATGACATTTGAATTGGTGGAACTAAACGTAAAGCATCATCTGAACCAGATGCTCTTGTATTTGTTAAATGTTTTTCTTTACATACGTTAATTGCTAAGTCTTCTCCTCTTGAATTTAACCCAACTATCATTCCTTCATAAACTTCTACACCTGGTCCAATAAATAATTCTCCTTTGTCTTGTGCATTATATAGACCATATGTTACAGATTTTCCATTTTCAAAAGCTACTATTGTTCCTCTTACTCTTGCTTGAATATCTCCTTTGAATGGGTCATATGAATCAAATATATGATTCATTGTTCCTTCTCCTTTTGTGTCTGTTAAAAACTCTGTTCTATAACCAATTAATCCTCTTGCTGGGATTTTAAATTCAATTTTTGTATGTCCAATTTCTGCTGGTTCCATATTTACCATTTCTGCTTTTCTTCTACCTAGCTTTTCTATAACATTTCCTACACAATCATCTGGAACATTTACAACTAATTGTTCAATTGGCTCACATTTTACCCCATCTATTTCTTTATATATAACTTTTGGACGAGATACTAATAGTTCAAATCCCTCTCTTCTCATTGTTTCTATTAATACTGATAAATGTAGTTCTCCTCTTCCAGATACCTCAAATGAATCTGGTGTTTCTGTTTCTTTAACTCTTAAAGATACATTTCTTTCTAGTTCTTTAAATAGTCTATCTCTTATGTGTCTTGATGTAATAAATTGTCCCTCTTTTCCAGCAAATGGTCCATTATTAACACTAAATGTCATAGAAACAGTTGGTTCATCAATATCTACAAATGGAATTTTTTCTGGATGCTCAAAATCACAAACAGTATCTCCAATGTTTATATCAGCAAGCCCTGCAAGTTCTATAATATCTCCTGCTTTTCCCTCTTCAACTTCTACTTTGTTTAGTCCAACATGTGTATAAACTTTTGCAATTCTTCCTTGTGTGATTTTTTCGTCTTTACCACAAATAGAAACAGGCATTCCTGTTTTAATAATACCTCTTTCAATTCTTCCTACTGCAATTCTTCCAACATAGTCATCATAATCAATGTTAGAAACTAGCATTTGAGCTGGTCCATCTTCATCACAATCAGGTGCTTGAATTGTATCAATAATAGTTTCAAAAAGACAAGTTAAATCTGTTGTTTCTTCACTTAAATCTTTTTTAGCAATTCCGTTTTTAGCAGATGCATATACTACTGGGAAATCTAATTGTTCATCACTTGCATCTAATTCAATAAATAGTTCAATAACTTGGTCTACGACTTTTTCAGGTGTTGCACCTGGTCTATCAATTTTATTTATAACAACAATTGGTTTTAATCCTAAAGCTAAAGACTTTTTCAAAACTTCTCTTGTCTGAGGCATAGCTCCCTCAAAAGCATCAACTAAAAGAAGTACTCCATCAACTGTTTTTAGTACCCTTTCAACTTCTCCTCCAAAATCAGCATGACCTGGTGTATCAACAATATTAATTTTAATATCATCATGCATAACAGATGTATTTTTAGAAAGTATTGTAATACCTCTTTCCTTCTCTTGGTCATTAGAATCCATTATTCTTTCTGCTACTTGTTCATTTTCTCTAAATACATGGCTTTGTCTTAATAAAGCATCAACTAAAGTTGTTTTACCATGGTCTACGTGTGCAATAATTGCAATATTTCTTATTTTTTGATTGTTCATTTTAATTACCCCTTTTTTTATAACCTAAAAATTATACACCTATAAATCAAATTTGTCAAATTGCATTTGGGCATAATTGGGACAGGCACTGAGTAGCCCTTTTGGGCATAATTGGGACAGGCACTGAATGACCCAATTTGTTCTATTATAAGAAAGTTCTCTGAACTTCCTATAATAGAAACGTTCCACAGAAAATTGCTTTGCAATTTACGCGAGAGAACAATAGTGGGCTGATTGATATTCTCTAATTTTTATATGTAGTGTTCAGCCCACGTTTAATTGTTCGTCTGCCAAATTTGCTTTAGCAAATTTGTGTAGAATGTTTGATGTTATAGGGAAAATCTTTGATTTTTCCTATAACAGAACAAAGACGTGGCATGAAAAGTTCTCTAAAAGGTCATAAAATTTTAATCATGCCTCTTTTGCTATTTTGCGAGTTCTATTATATTTTCCATAACCTCTTGAGTTATTTTTTCTAGAACTTCTTTATCTTTATTTCCTTTATACTTACTATAATCTAATGGTTTTCCATATGTAATAGTAACTTTTCTATTTTCTTTTGTTCCACCTTTTATACCACAAGGAACAATTTGTGCTCCAGTCCTTACAGCAAAAAATGCTACTCCGTCTTTTACTTTCTCTCCTTTTTCCAGTCCATTTCTTGTCCCTTCAGGAAATAAGGCAATACATTTACCATCTTTTAACGTCTTTAATGTTTCCTTTATAGCTGTGACATCTTTTTCATCTCTTTTTACCAAAATGGCTTCAAAAACCCATTTCAAAGTATTTAAAAATGGATTTTTTGCCAATTCTTCTTTAGCTAAAAAACGCATATCTCTTTTAGCAGTAGCAACAATTAATGGTGGATCTAAATAAGTTCTATGATTGCCACAAAATATAAGTGGTCCATCTTTCGGAATATTTTCTAGTCCTTTAACTTCTGCTTTATAATAAATTTTACACCATAAATATATAGCTCCTCTTACAATTTTTTTAATAACAACTCTAATTGCATTTTTCATTTTATAACTATCCTTTCCTGAAAATACAAATTTCTCTAAAATAACTCTTTAGTTTATTAAAGAACATTTTTTATAATTTTTATAATTTCTTCTACAGTTTCTTCTATTGACATATTGCTTGAATCGATATATATGGCATCTTCTGCCCTTTTTAGTGGTGCAACTTCTCTTGTCATATCTTTTTTATCTCTATTAATTATACTCTCTAATATTTCTTCATAAGAACCAAAAATTCCATTTTCTTGATTTTGCTTCATTCTTCTTTTTGCTCGTTCTTCTGGTGTTGCATCCAAATAAATTTTGACATTTGCGTTTGGAAATACAACTGTACCAATGTCTCTGCCCTCCATAATTACTTTTTTACCTTGTGCTACTTTTCTTTGTAAATCTAGTAACTTTTTCCTTACATCAGGAATAATAGACACTGGAGAAACAAATTTGTTTATATCATTTTCTCTGATTCGATTAGTTACTTCTTTACCATTCAAAAAAATTTGCCCATTTTCTTTCATGTCAATTTCTATTTTATTTAAAATTTCTTCTATTTTTGCTTCGTCCTCTAAATTAATATTCTCCTCAATCATATTTAAAGTGACGCACCTAAACATTGCACCTGTGTCAATATTCACTAAACCTAATTTTTCTCCTACTTTCTTTGTAACTGTACCTTTGCCAGAACCTGCTGGTCCATCTATTGCAACAACAAATGACATTTTTCTTCCTCTTTTCTATTTTTCTTTCAAAATGTTGTAACACACAAATTATTTAAAAAATAAAATACATTTTTTAACATAATTTACTTATGATGATTTTTCTTCTCTCCTCGAAATCTTTATTTTTCTGGAACATATATATTTTTTGCTACTACATCTAATTCTACTACATTCATAGCAGTCAATTTTTCTATTTCTTTTTGTGCCTTAGACTTAAATTGTTTTAACCCTTCCATAACATTATAGCCGTATAAAATTGTAACTTCCATATAAATTTTAGCACCTTCTCCATAGTTTTCTACTCTTGTCTTTAAAATTTTGTAGATAGCTGGAGTCTGAATTGATAAATATTCTAAAATTTGCCTAAATACCAAATCTGAAATTGTAAATTTTCCCATATAACTAAATGTTGGTCTTATTATTGATTTTTCTGAAATATATGGCTTTTGTCCTTTTCCTTTTGACTTAAAAATTTGTAATGGGTCTAATAAATATCCTGAAAAATCCTTTTTTATTTCAAAAGTTGGTACTGGTATAACATGTTTACCCTCAGTCACACGAATCTTTCTTGCTGTTTCCATTTCCGTTTGAGTTGCAACATCTGTAATATAAACAGTTTCAGAAATTTCTGGCAATCCTAAATTTGCAGCGATTTTTTGCACCATTCCATCAGATGTCCCTAAAATCAAAATACTTTGTGGTTTATATTTTTTTAATGCTTTTATAATTTCTAATTTTTCACTTTCTTCATAAAAAAGTGCATGTTTTACAGTTGCAACCTTTGTTTGAGCTTTTTTTGCTGATTCTCCTGCTACAACTTCATTATCTTTAATTAATAATCCATCATCTATAATAAAATGTGTGTCCTTTTCACTTGCAACCATTTGGGCTCTATAACTTTTCCCTGTTCCAGATGGTCCTACAAAAGCATATACTTTTATTTTATTAATTGGAAATATTTCTTTTATATCTTTTAAATTCATCTCTTCTCCTTTTTGAGACAATAGGGACAGGTCTTGTTTGTCTCATAAATTTAAATTAAATAAAATTAATAGAAAAGTTGACAAAAACCGACAAAAAGTATGAGACAAACAAGACCTGTCCCTATTGTCTCAAATTTTTTCTTCTAAGTTGACCGACAGGCTGCATCAATGTCTGAACCTAGTTCACGTCTGATTGTTGCCACAATTCCATGGTCATTTAAATAGTCTCTAAATTTCATTATATTTTCATTTGAACTTTTATCAAATTGTCCATTTTCTATTTTATTTATTGGTATTAAGTTTACATGGCAAATCATTCCATGTAATAGTTTTACTAATTCTTTTGCATCTTCTAAATTGTCATTGTTATCTTTTGCTAAAGCATATTCAAAAGATATTCTTCTGTTTGTTTTTTCTATATAATCTTTGCAAGCTTGGAGTAATTCTTCAATTGGATAAGTTTCGTTCACTGGCATCATACTACTTCTTTTTTTGTTGTTGGTTGCATGCAGTGAAATAGAAAGTGTACATTGAATATTTTCTCCAGCTAATTTATGAATTTTGGGTACTAAACCACTTGTTGAAATACTAATATGTCTTGCTCCTATGTTTAGACCTTTAGGGTTGTTGATTATTCTTATTGCATTTACTGTATTTTCATAATTGTCTAATGGTTCTCCAATTCCCATAAATACTACATTTGAAATTCTTTCTCCTGTATCTTGTTCTACTTTGATAATTTGCTCTACTATTTCTCCACTACTTAAGTTTCTAATAAATTTTATTCCAGTAGATGCACAAAATTTACATCCCATTTTGCATCCAATTTGTGAAGATACACAAATGCTATTTCCATGATGATATCTCATTAATACTGTTTCTATCGCATTTCCGTCTAATACATCAAATAGATATTTTATTGTTCCATCTTTTGATTCTTGTTTTTTTATGATATTAAAATTGCATATAGTGTAATTTTCTTTTAATTTCTCTCTTAAAGCAAGCGAAATGTTTGTCATTTCATCAAATGATTTTATTTTTTCTTCATATAGCCACTTAAATATCTGCTCTGCTCTAAATGGCTTTTCTCCTAAATTTTCTAGTTCTTTTTTTAGCATTTCTATATTATAGTCTTTAATATTTTTCATTTTTTACTTTCCTGTTCTTAGAATATTTACTATATTATATAATTTAAGACATTACCTGTCAAATATTCTAGGGCAATCACTTAAAAAAATTTTAATCTAATATAATCAATTCAAAGAAGATGTCATTAAATTAGACATCTTCTTTGAATACAACTTTAAATCAATAAAAATTATTTAATCTCAATTGCTAAAAAGCTATAATGGTACTCATATGATTCGATTTCTCTGGAAACCCCTGTGTCTTTCAAAGCACTTGAAAATTCACTACAAGTTGCACCACTTTCTCCTTGAAGTCCACAGCTTTGAGCCTTTTTGTGTGCTTTTGCAATTGCTACAACTTCTTTAATTAAAAGTGGCTTGACTGACGTAACAATAATGTCAAAATCAGTATATACCTTTATTAAGGTTTTATATTTTCCATCTTTTTTTACATTAAAATACTTCGTCCATTTTATTATATTCGCATCAAACCCAAGATTTTCAGGTTCAACGTCTAAAATAATAAGTAGATAGTCTTCCCAGTACTCATATAACTGGATTCTATTTTCGATATTCCTAATATCCTCAAATTCACTATAACACCATGTAAGATAGCCCAAGAAATCATCTTTCAAAAGGCAACTTTCAAATTGAGACATGTGTTGATAGGATGATGAAATAGCATATATTTCCTCATTAGAAAGAGGATATTTTGAATATAGATGGATTTTTATACGTGAAGCAACCATAACTGTTTTGTAATGCTCCTTATAAGGAGCACATTTTACATGTTGCTCTACATACTTCTTAGAAATCTCCTTTATATTCTTTTGCCGATTTTCACAGCCAGAATAGAATTGATATTCCAACTCTTCCATTGGAATCATCATCATTGGCGTTTTGAATAAGTATCTTTCCATAAATATGTCCTCCTTTTGCGATTATGAATACCATATTACCTTATTACAATGATATGAACATAATGTAACATAATTATTAAAAATTGTCAAATTTTTATGACAACCGTTTGAGAACTTTTACATATTGATATTACTTAATTCTTATTTTTTAATAGCTGATTTTTAATTGAAATAATATCTGGAAAAACAATTTTATTATATCCTTTTTCTACTAAATTCAATACTTTATTTGCTTTCATTTGTATTTCTTTATTAAATTTTTCATTTACTATTACATCTCTGTTTTGCTTTATGTATTTTTGCATTATATATTGTTCCGTTGTTGGAAACATATTTTGTATTAAAAAAGCCTTTTTTTCTCCTTCTACATATCCAAAAGCAATTGTATCTACTACTCGTGTTCTTTCAATTTTTTTGTTATATATTTTTTCATATTTTTCTAACTTACTACTAATTGGTATAAACCATATTAAATTTTCATATTTTTTGTCATTAAAACAATAAAAACATGGCCTTTTATTTCCATTTTCTTTGTTTTTACACAATTCTTTATCTTTTATAAATTCAAAAAATTCATCTTTTATAAAATAGAATTTTCCCTGTTCTACTTTCATATTTCACATCCTTTTATTTTATAGAAAAAGAGAGTTATCTTTAAAAAAATAACCCCCATTATTTGTTCATTAGGCTTTTTGTTATTCGCACCCTAATTAGCGAAACATATTTGTTCATTAGGCTTTTTGTTATTCGCACCCTAATTAGCGAAACGTATTTGTTATTACTATAATAGCATAATTTTGCTAAGTTGTCAATTTTATTTTATCCATTTTTTCACGTTTTGTTACATCACATATGAAATTTTCTTACAATTACTTCTTTTACATCTTTTGCACATAATGCTAAACAAAAAATAAAATTTAAAATAGAAATCCCACTTGCAATAATACTTAAAGTTTTGTTTTGTACAATATGTTCTGTGATAAAAATAACTGGCAACATACTAAATAATATAATAATCAATTGATAAATTCCATATTTGATATATTTTTTATGGCTAACAATTGTTAAAACTAACATTGTTAAATTAGCAATCATAATTATTATTGGAACTACTATATTTATTGACCAGCCTTGATTTCCCAATTTATAATCCATATAAATTACTAATATTGAAATTGCAATAGTTTGTAATAGTACATGCCCTGCTATATTAATATTTTTTTTAATAGCATAAATAACAACAATCCATGTATATAAAATACCTGCATTTACAATCCCTGCCCAATGAATTTCAGGTGTTGTTAATTTGTTAATTGCAACTAATATAACTGCAATTAAAATTGAACAACTTACTAATATTTTTATAATTTTATCACTTTTCTTTGCTTTGATTTTTTCAGGATATATCATCTAAAACACCATTACTTTCTATTTGAATTTTAATTCCTTTTTCTTTTAAAAATTCATAAAATCTTTTTTCTATCCTATTACTTTGTAAAACAGATGTAAAAGTAAATACCATTTTGTTTTCAAAAGTACAACTAGAACACTTTATTTTTTCTATTGGTTCTGGTGCAATCAACATCAAAAAGTAGTCAATATAATCTTTATATTTTCCTATCATACCAATTCTTCCAATATTTGAAAAAGTTGTTGTTGTATATTTTCTGATTTCCATATAGCTTATGCGAACAAGTGCTTTTTTTATAGCCAAAGGAATTGTTCTAATAAATGGATTAATTCCTATTTTTACATTTGTTGACATTGTTTTTATTATTTCTTCTTCTGTCAATTTTTGGTTAAAATCTTTTTTTACAAAATGCAACATCTTTTCAAATGTATCTAATTTATCTTTTTTCATTTGTGCCTCAACTGTAATATAAGAAAAGAAATTAGACATTGTCTTAGATTGAAAATATTTTTTCAAATTAACAGGTATACATATCTTTATAGGCCTTTTTCCTTTTGCTTTAATATAATTTTCTTGATAAATACTGTACATTAAAACAGCAGTCAAATATTGGGTTATAGTAGCCCCATTCTTTTTGCTTTCTGTTTTTAATGCCTCTAAATCCATAATCTCATGAATTGTACTAATTGCCCCTAATTTTATCTTCTTTCCATTTAAAATAAAAGCTTTATTCCCTGAAGCATTAGATTTTGCCTTTTTATCATAATTCTTCATATAGCTATCTTCAGTATCATACTCTATTTTTCTAAGCTTTCTTTCCTCTTCACTTAGTATTTTGGGATGCATCAACTCTAAATAACTATAAATAATCTCCTTAAAAAAAGTAGTACCACTATTACCATCTGTCAAAGAATGAAAAATATCAATATTAATCTTATTTTTAAAATAAGTAACTTTAAATAAATAATCATTATTACGTCTGCTATCAATATATTGACAAGGATAATCTTGTTCTTCTTCCACAATAGGAGCCTTTGGATTATGCTCTAAATAATACCAAAAAAATCCTGACTTCATCCTCACCTTAAAAAACTCGTACTTTTGTAAAGCTTGCTTTACAGCCTCTTCTAACACTTTAGGCTCTACACTTTCTTTTAATACAACAGATAAGCGAAATATTGTACTATACTTTTTACCTGTTGACATAGGAAAAATCTTTGCCGAATTATCTAATCTTCTCCAACTTAACTTATTAACTTTTTTACTCTTCATAAAAAACCTCTCTTTATTTGGGCATAATTGGGACAGGCACTGAATAGCCCTTTTTTCACTTTGGGCATATCTGGGACAGGCACTGAATAGCCCAAATGATTTTTTAGGGAATGGTTCTCGTTTTTCTCTTAGTTCAAAATCTGCTCTATGATGTCTTTGTAGCCTTTTTCTATTAGTTCTTGACTACTGTTTTTTTCTATTATCCATATATGATTTGCTTGTTCATATTCTTTTATGGTTATTTCATTTTCTACATTTTCTTTTTCTGCTTTTTCTTTTAGTTTGTGCACATCCGGATTTAATATGTCATATGTTCCTGTTAATATGATTATATTTTTTAATTTTGATAACTCTCCATCTATTGGATTTACTAAATGATTATCAATCCCATCTTCTCCTGCATAGGCCACCCCTGCTATTTTTAATGTGTCTTTATTTAGATATTTGTCATTTTTTTGAACTTCATCTATTTTTGGATTTGTTAGTCTTACATCTAACCATGGTGATATAAGGATTGTTTTTGCTGGCATTTCTAAATTTTCTTGTCCAATTTTTTCTTCTAATGCTAATCCTAACCCTGCTCCTGCTGAATCTCCCATTAATATTAAATTTTTGGTATCTACTTTTTCTATTATTTCTTTGTATAGTGGTACTACCATTTTGAATACATCTTTATATGTATATTTGGGTGTTAATGGATAATCTGGTAAAATAACTGTTGCTCCTGTGTCATTTGCTAATTTCTCTACAAATTCCCAATGTTTCCTTGTTGCTTCTGCTACATAAGAACCACCATGGAAATACAATATTTTGATATTGGTTTTTTCTTTGTTTTTTGGTGTTATTATAAATATGTTTCTTCCCATAAATTGCTCTGTTGTAATTTTACAGTTTTTTTCTATTTCTTTTGGTACTTTGCTTTGTATATCTACTATCATGTAATATGCAATAATTGACAATGCTATTGCTATTAAGATTAACAATATACCGTATAATTATTTTTATTAGCTTTAATTTCATTTTTTCCCTCTTAAAATTTACTTTTTTGCAATTATATTATAAATATATAATTTTTTCAAGTACACTTCTGAATAACACTAATACAACAATACAAAAGAGGCATGATAAAAATTTTTAACCTTTTAGATTGCTTTACATGCCTCGTCTTTGTTCGCCTGCCAAATTTGCTTTTGCAAATTTGTGTAGAATGTTTTTTGTTGTATCGGAAAATCTTTGATTTTTCCTATACAACAAAAAAACATAACCACCCATAAAACGAGTGATTATGTTTTATTTTATTTTTAATGCACAGAAGTGTCCAAATACTTGGTTTGTATTAAGTGACCATACACCTAAACTAACTGTTTTGGTTTGTCCTTTATCTACTGAAACAAAAGCAGTTGGATTTACTCTTTTTGTAGTTTTAGAAGTATTTGTTGCTCCTGAACTAAAATTTACATTATCAAAATATACATCTATATAGTTTTCACTTTGTGTTTCATCTATAACCATTCCAAACAAAATATACTTTCCGTTCTGTTAAATTCAAAGAGCATATAGTAGCAGTATTCTTTGCTGTTGCAGTTATGGTATTATGTGTGGTTTGTGTTTCACCAACTGTTTCAGCAATTGATTTTATATTATCTATTGAATCTTGTAAATTAGTAACTGTATTAGACAAATCATCCACTTTTACTGATAATTTATCAACTTTTTCTTGTAAAATAGCTACTTGGTCATTATCAGTTTCGGTTTTTACCCCATCTATACTTGCTAATTGTAATTTGCTATTTATTTCAAATTCATAAGGATATTGTTTCAATTTTGTAAAAATTGATGTAGCTTCTCCTACTTCTATTTTATCCAAACTTGCTTGTTCCTTTTTTGTGATAACATATTCTATTTCATCTTCTTTATCTTCACATAGCCCATCTGCTAATTCTTGTAAAGATGGCATTTTTTGTTTCTTTGCATATGCTTCTATCTGTATGTTTGTTATTTTTAAATTGATAATTTCAGTTGCTGTTTTTTCACTTGTATTATCTTTTGCCTCTTTTGTTTTATTTAATATTCCATTTTCTCCGAGAAATAGTTGCAATTGCAACCCCTGCTAAAATTAACAAAATTACTATTGTTATAACTAATGCAATTAGTGTTATCCCTTTTATATTTTTCTTCGCCATTTTTTCCTCCATATTTTTCATTAGTTTTTCCTATTATTGTTTTTTTATACTTTATAACTTTTTGTATATGTTTTTATTTTATAACAGAATAATATATTATATGTAATTTAATGTCAAGTAATTATTTATTTTTTTATTATATTTCAAAACATTATTTATGTTAATATGTTGAGAATATTTTTAAATTATAATTGAAAATTCTTAACCTTTTAGATAACTTTTAATTCCTTGTCTTTGTTTGTCTGCCAATTTTGCTTTTGCAAATTTGTGTAGAATATATTTTTGTGTATAGGTAAAATCTTCGATTTTTACTATACAATAAAATAAGCATAACCAATAATTTTTCTTATTTTGGTTATGCCATATATTTTTAACCAAACAATCCACGTTTTTTCACTGGTGGTTGTTCATTCATTGTTTTTGCTAATTGCATTAATAAATCCCTTTGTTCTTTTGTTAGTTTTTTTGGAGTTTGAATAGTTACAGTAAATACAAAATCTCCTACACTACTTGAATTTATTGATTTAAATCCTTTATTTTTAATAGTAAATTTTGAACCTGTTTGAGTTCCATCTGGAATTTTATATTTCTCTTTAGAGCCATCTACCATTGGTATTTCTAATTCAGCACCTAAAGTTGCTTGTGTAATAGTAATTGGTATTTCGCATAAAACATTATTTCCTTTTCTTGTAAAGATGCTATGCCTTTTAATACGAACTGTTATATATAAATCTCCTTTTGGTCCACCTCTTTCTCCTGGTTCGCCCTCTCCTCTTAATACTACTGTTTGATTATCATCAATTCCAGCTGGGATTTTAACTTTAATTTTAGGTTGCTTTCTTACTGTTCCTTTGCCATGACAAGTCTCACATGGCTCTTTAATAATTTCTCCTGTACCATGACATGAATTACAAGTTCTTCTTGTTTGCATTTGACCTAAAATTGTATTTTGTACTTGTGTTACTTGACCTGTTCCATTACACTGAGGACATTTCATTTTAGAAGTTCCAGGTTTTGCTCCACTTCCATTACAAATTTCACAAGTATCATCTCTTGTAATTATTACTTCTTTTTCCACTCCTAAAAATGCTTGCTCAAACGTAATGTCCATGTTCAAATTTAGGTCATTACCTTTTCTAGGACCACTTTGTCTTCTTGATGAATTTCTTCCACCAAATCCACCACCAAAGAAAGAAGAAAAAATGTCTCCTAAATCTCCGAAGTCGCCAAAGTCAGAGCTACTATATGAATAGTAGCCACCTTGACCACCAAATGGTCCACCTGCTCCTCCAAATCCTTGTGGGTCAGTAGTTCCAAATTGGTCATACATTCTTCTTTTTTGCGGGTCAGATAGGTTTTCATAGGCTTCATTGACTTCTTTGAATTTCGCTTCTGCTTCTGCTTTATTATCTAAATTAGCATCTGGATGATATTTTTTTGCAAGTTTTCGATAAGCTTTTTTTAGCTCATCATCTGTTGCATTTTTATTAACTCCTAGCACTTCATAATAATCTCTTTTGGTTGCCATTGTTTTTCCTTTCTTTCTGAAAACGTTATCTTTCTAATTCGTACTTTATTTCTTCAGATATATCATGTAAATTATATCCTTCTTCATAATAATATAACAATATTTCTTTTGCTCTTTCAGAAATCTTAGATTTTAAGAATGTGATTTCTTTGTATCTTTCACTATCAGTTCCAGCTAAATATCCTTCTTCTAATAAAAAGACATATTTACTATTAATTCCACTTTGTTTGAATTTTTTCTGCAACTCTGGATATTTCTCAAATATCAGTTCTATTAATGGTTCATGAAATTCTATTTCGTCATTAGATATCTTATTTTCATTGTTATCAATGAAAAATACTCTTCTACTCATAAAATCCCCTTTCTTATTTATTATCTTCATCTTCTACTTTGTAATCTGCATCATATACATTACCATCATTATTAGCTTGTTCTTCTGCCCCTGCATCTGTTGCACCAGCATTAGGGTTTGCTGCTTTGTATAGTTTTTCTGACATTTCATAAAATACTTTTGTTAGTTTTTCTGTTGCATCTTTAATTTTTTCTGTATCATTTGTTTCTAAAGCTTTTTTAGTATTTTCTATTTCAGTTTCTACTTTTGCTTTTTCTTCACTACTAATTTTATCTCCTAAATCATTTAATGTTTTTTCGCTGTTATATACTAAACTTTCAGCATTATTTTTAACTTCAATTTCTTCTTTTTTCTTTTTATCTTCTTCTGCATGAGCTTCAGCATCTTTTACTGCTTTGTCAATATCTTCATCTGTAAGATTTGTAGATGCTGTAATTGATACATCTTGGCTGTTTCCTGTTGCTGTATCTTTAGCAGATACATGAACAATTCCATTTGCATCAATATCAAAAGTTACTTCTATTTGTGGAACTCCTCTTGGTGCTGCTGGAATTCCTGTTAATTGGAATCTTCCAAGTGTTTTGTTATATGCTGCCATTTCTCTTTCACCTTGTAAAACGTGAACTTCAACTGATGTTTGACCATCTGCTGCTGTTGAGAATATTTGTGATTTTTTAGTTGGTATTGTTGTGTTTCTTTCAATTAATTTTGTAAATACACCACCATATGTTTCAATTCCAAGTGAAAGTGGAGTTACATCTAATAATACTAAGTCTTTTACATCTCCTGATAATACACCACCTTGAATTGCTGCACCAATTGCAACACATTCATCTGGGTTTATACCTTTATCAGCTTCTTTTCCTGTAATTCTTTTTACTGCTTCTTGAACTGCTGGAACTCTTGTTGAACCACCAACTAATAATACTTTATGAATATCATTTGGTGTTAAACCAGCATCTTTTAACGCTTGATTAACAGGTCCCGCTGTGGCTTCTACTAAATCATGAATTAATTCTTCAAATTTTGACCTTGTCAAATTAATGTCTAAGTGTTTTGGTCCTGTTGAATCTGCTGTAATAAATGGTAAATTAATTTGTGTTTGTTGTACTCCTGATAATTCAATTTTTGCTTTTTCTGCTGCTTCTTTTAATCTTTGCATTGCCATTTTATCTGTTTTTAAATCAATTCCATTTGACTTTTTAAATTCATCTACTAAATAATTGATAATTGCTTCATCAAAGTCATCTCCTCCAAGTTTTGTATTACCATTAGTTGCTAAAACTTCAAATACACCATCACCAATATCTAGGATAGAAACGTCGAAAGTTCCTCCACCTAAATCGTAAATCATAATTTTTTGGTCTTGTTCTTTATCCATTCCATAAGCAAGTGATGCTGCTGTTGGCTCATTTATAATTCTTAATACTTCAAGACCTGCAATTTTACCAGCATCTTTAGTTGCTTGTCTTTGGCTATCACTAAAGTAAGCTGGAACAGTGATAACTGCTTGTGTAACTTTTTGTCCTAAATAATTTTCAGCATCTGTTTTCAATTTTTGTAAAATCATAGCTGATATTTCTTGTGGTGAAAATTTATCACCTTCTATATTTACTTTTTCATTAGTTCCCATTTTCCTTTTAATTGATATAACAGTATTATCTGGATTTGTTACAGCTTGACGTTTTGCAATTTGCCCAACTAATCTTTCTCCATTTTTTGAAAAAGCTACAACAGATGGTGTAGTTCTATTTCCTTCTGCATTTGGTATAACTACTGGTTCCCCACCTTCCATAACTGCTACACATGAATTTGTTGTTCCTAAGTCAATTCCTATAATTTTTCCCATTTTAAAATCCTCCCTTTGATGATTTTTAGGACGGAGACAAAAATCATCATTTTGTATCTATTTTATTTTTATACTTAATGGCATTTTCCGTCCAAATTGCCATCTTAAAAATTAATAACAATTGTATACTATTTTTCTTCATCATGAATCTTATCTTTTAATGTTCCATACTTTTCTTTCATATGTTTTGTTACTTTATCAACTGGTGTTGTTATTTCATATTGTTCTATATCTTTGTTTTAGTTGGCTACAACAACCATAGAGTGACGCACAACTCTCGAACCTATTTTATATCCTTTTCTATATTCTTGTACTATCTCTTTTTCACCTTTTGTATCATCTTGAACACTACTAACTGCCTCATGAAGTTCAGGATCAAAAGTTTCCCCAACAGTCTTTATTTCTTCTACACCTTTAGATTTTAATACATCTTGAAATTGTTTTAATACAAGTTCTATTCCTTTTTTATATTCTTCATCTCCTGTTTGAACTTTAACTGCATTTTCTAAATTATCCAATACTGGTAAAATAACTTCAACCACATCTGAAAGAATAGAATTATAAAGTCCATCTCTTTCTTTACTACTTCTTTTTTTAAAATTTTCAAACTCTGCTAAAATCCTTTTGTACCTGTCTTCTAAGTCTTCAAAATCCTGTTTTGGTACTACATCTTTGCAATTTTCGCCATTTGTAGTTTCTTCCATTTCTTCTACTTTTTCTTTGTTTTCCTCTTCCATTACTTCCTCCTTACAAATTATTTAGGTTTTCAAATAACCTTAATTATCATTTAGTTTTTTGTTAATATATTTCATAACAGATATTACTTTTGAATAATCCATCCTTTTTGGTCCAATAATTCCAATTGTTCCTAATTCTTTGCCATTTACTTTGTGTTTAAAAGTAACTACGCTAAAATCTTTTAATTCTTGTTTTTCGTTTTCCTCTCCTATGTAAACATTGATGTCTTCAGCAAACCCAGTGTTTAACATATCTGCTACTAATTCTTTTGTATCTAATATGTTTACAAAATTTTTGGCTACCTCTAAACTATTGAATTCTGGCAAATCAAAAGATTTATTAGTTCCCTCTAAATAGATTTTGTTATCTTCTTCTAATACTTTTTTAATTTGCTCTATAATAGGTTTTATAACATTAACACTATAAGTCATTTCATCATATAAATATTCTTCTAAAGGTCTGTCTATTGTTTCAATTGGTTGATTTTTTAATTTGTTGTTAAACATATAGTTCATTGTTTCTACTTGTTTTTCGCTAATGTCTTCATCAAATTTTATGATGGTTTCTTTGATTAGTCCGACTGTCTGTTAAAATAACTGCCATCATCATTCTTGTGCCTAGTAATACAAACTTTATTTCTTCAATTAATTGTGTTTTTGTTTTTGGACCTATTGATACTGTTGTATAATGTGTTACTTCTGATATGGTATTTGCTGTTATTTTTGTTAAATCTTCTATTTCATTTACTTTTGTTTCTAACTTAGAACTAATATATTTTATTTCTTCTAAGCTTATGTCTTTGTCATTTATAAGTTCATCTACATAGTATCTATATCCTTTGGCTGATGGTATTCTTCCACTTGAGGTATGAGTTTTATCTAAAAAACCATTTTTTTCTAGTTCAGACATCTCGTTCCTGATGGTTGCACTACTACATTGTAATCCATGATTTTCTGTTAGTGCATTTGAACTTACTGGCTCTGCAGTGCTTATATATTCTTCTACAATGGCTTGCAAAACTCGCTTTTTTCTTTCATCTAACAACTTTTTCACCTCTTTTAGCACTCTTTTAGTTCGATTGCTAACTGCTTATATATTATACCCGTTTTTAGCACTTGTCAATAGATAGTGCTAATTTTTATTGTGAATTTTTTGTGAACACTATTAATCATGGTTAAAATCTTGTTATGCCTTTAAATTATTAATTATAAGTATTCTCAATTATTTTATTACTGCTAAAACTGTTGTACATACAACAATTCCTGCTATCATAATATATTTTTTCCAAGTAACTTTTTCTTTCAAAATAAATCTTGATGCCAAAATTGTTACTACTATACCACTTGTTTCTATAACTGATATAACAGAAATATTACCATCTAACATTGAAAATCTATTGAATATAGATGATGAAGAATCTAATAAAGATTGCACTATAAAATACTTTTTATTATTCATTTTTCTAATATCAATATAATTCCAATTTTTTGTTATCAAACAATATATTAGTACACCTATAATAATTATTACAGCATAATTAAAAATCACATATAACGGATTTTCAAAATGTGTAACATATATCTTGTTTAAAAAATTAGATGTTCCATTAAATAATAAAAATCCATAAGAAAATAAAATTGCTTTCCTTTCTGATTTCTTATCTATTGTTGTGCTATTTTTTTCTTTTCCTTTTGCTACTAATATAGATAGAATTACTAATATTGCTGAAACCACTACTTGTAATGCAGTACAGTCTTCTTTTAAAATAATAATTCCTAATAAAAATGTAACAACAACTTTTGCTTTTTGTATTGACGTTGTGATAGCTACTTTTCCATATTTAGTTGATGCAATAAAACAATAAAATCCAATAGATTGCAAAATAACTCCTGGCAACATTTTTACAATATCTAACAAATTGAATTTTATTATGAATGATGGACATATAATTAAACTTGTAATTAGCATAATTGAATGATATGAAATAAGTCCCATAATTGCTATTCTTTTGGGGTCATTATTTGAACATTTTTTCATTGCTATTGCTGTAAATCCATTAACAACTGTAGATAAAATACACCAATATAACCACATTTTTTTACTCCTTTTATTGCTATAATATTTTTACAAATGCTTTATCTCTGTTTTCATCATATCCTAGTTTTCTATATAATTCATGTGCTGGAAACCTAGAAAATCTACTAAATAACCATATCTTACCCTTTTTCATTTTTTCTTTTACTAATTTTTCTGCTTCTTTCATTAGCTTAGTTCCAATCCCTTGTCTTCTGTATCTTTCTTCTACTAAAAAATTCCATATCATTGCTTCTTTTCCTGTTGGTATATCAAGGATATAAACTGTTACACTTCCTACTATTTCATCATTTATATAATAACCTAATATATAAATATCTCTGTCTTTAATTTTTTCAAAAGATTTTTTATAATCTTTTTTGTCTAAATCTTTATTAAAAACATCTCTATATAATTCAAATAAAGTCTCAAAATCTCTTTCTTCTACTTCTTTTACTACTTCATTTCTTTCCATTGATTTTTCTCCTATTACAAAATTTCTGTATACATTCTAACATAAAAATCAAAAAAGTAAAACGAATAATTTTTATTTTTATGGTTACATTAAAAGAAAGTCAAAGGAGGATTTATTTATGGATAGTCCAGGATATATTTTAAACGAAATTAACAAAGGAATAAAAATGGGAATGGATTCTATTTCTAATGTTTCAGAAAAAGTACAAGACGATAACTTTAAACAAGATTTAAAATTTCAATATGATAAATACAATGACATTTTAAATAAAGTTAATAATGAATTATCAAAATATGATGATTTTCCAAAAGAATTGAACCCAATGCAAAAAACTATGGGTTGGATGAGTGTTGAATTTAACACAATAGATGATAAAAGTAATTCTAAAATTGCAGAAATGATGCTACAAGGTACAAATATGGGAATTATTAAAGGTGTCAAATTACTAAATCACAATCCAAATACAGATGAACCTATTAAAAATATTTTAACTGAATTTGTTCAGTTTCAAGAAAACACTGTCGAACAACTAAAAAAATATTTGTAGGATTTGGGGCCGTCCCCAAATCCTAGTTTAAATTCTCACATCTTCTCTCATATATGATACTCTATTTAGTAGTCTTTCATATTGTTCCATTGAATTTTCTTTAAATTCTTCTATATTTTTTATTCTCTCATTATATTTTAAATTAAAATAGTTTATTGCTTGATTTATGCAATTTTTTGACACATTATAATGTCCTAAGTCAACTAAATTAAATAAATCTCTCCAGTCTTCCTTTGATACCTTATTGTTTTCTATATATTCATTAAAAATTGTATAGTTTGAGTTATTATATAATTTAATGATTTCATTTTTTTCTAATTTTATAACATCTTGTAATTCTTGAGAAAGTTGATTTAAGTCATTCTTTTCTAAAATCCCCTCTTCTAAATAATCTTTTATAACTCTAATTGCATAATATAATACCGAATTTCTTTCTTCCATTAAAGAAGCACATGAATAATCTCTAATATTAATAGCTTTTGATTTTAAAACTGCTAATGGATTTACCTCTTTAAAAATATTTTCTCTATATTTATATCCTTTATCTATAAATGAATAAGAAATTATATTATTAAAAGAACGCTCAATAACATCATTATAGCTGTGTTTATAAATATTATTTAAGTCATATGTTTGTTCATTACACCATGTAGAAACATTTCCATTATAACTAATCAAAAAATCCAAACCATATATGTCTTTTTTGTTTTTTACTAATGATGGATTTCCAAAACAATTTAGATTAATATCATCTTCAAAAATTTTTATAATATCCTTTAAATTAGACTGTCTTTTATTTAAGTCTACTTTTAAATTAGATAAAAATTTCTGAGCAAACCCAACTTTTACTTTCATTCCATCTTCAAAAACAGCATCATATCTTTGATATCCAATTTTTAAAATTTCTTCATTGTCTGAAACTAATTTTCCCCTATTTTCTATTTTAAAATTCCCATATTTTTTTAATGTTTCCTCTAATGTACTATCTCCATTAATTCCATGCAATTGTAGTTCCATTTTTTTATCATTTCTATTTCTACTCATAATTTTTATAATATTACAAATTGTATCTACTGATATTTTATTTCTATGCCATTTGTCTACACTAATTCTTAAAACAACTTGTATATCTTCTTTGCGTTTTTTTATAGTCTTATTTATTTTATCTATCTTTTCTTCTGCCTCTTGGTAATCTTTTGCCCAATTTCCACTTGTAACTAGAATAATTCTATCTGTTCTTACTTTTTCTAAAATTTCTATAATATAATCAAATCGATTAAATGGCTCTCCTCCACCTAATATTGATAAATATCCATTGTTAGATTGGTTTAAAAATTCAATTAGCTTTTCTAGTCCTGTATGTGAAAGTTCATATTCTTTTATATTTTCTACTTTTTTTCTCCTTTTAGAACGAAAAAAGCAATGTGCACACTCTACATCACAAAATTTTGTCAAAAAAACAAAAGCCATCGTTTTTCCTCTAAATACTTTTCTTTTGTCCTTTGTAATAGAAATATTATCTGAAATTTCAGAAATATATTTTAATGGTTCATTAAAAATATTTGTCATTATCTTTCTTTCTCCTCCTTATCTCTTTTAAAAATACTATCTATCACCCTTTTATCATCAAAAGTATCCCAATCAATAAATTTGAACTTTTCTCCTACTAACATATATTCCAAAGATATTTCTGGTATTTTTATTCCTTTTAAAAACTGTAATAAGTTTTCTATTTTATCCCTATTATTTTCAATATTTTTTACAACACTAATAAAGTCGTCTAGCATTACTTGTTTATTATTTTCATTTATAATACTAACACAATCTAAGTTATATCTTCTGTTCCAGCCTTCTCTACTTGCTCTTATATAATTTATTTTTAACATTACATGATAACGTTCAATATCTCTATGATTTATACTCCAAACTTGTTCTATAATATGCTCTGGGTTGGAATTATATTCTAAACCTGTATTTAATAATATTCTTCCAACAACATGATTTACTCCTTCTTTTTTCTTCTTTTCAAAACACCAAATCTCAGAAAAAGA
Source organism: uncultured Clostridium sp. (assembly GCA_948468045.1). Taxonomy (GTDB): domain Bacteria; phylum Bacillota; class Clostridia; order TANB77; family CAG-508; genus CAG-269. The sequence goes on from CAOKGO010000006.1 coordinate 57,863, forward strand.
ACCTTTTTTGTTCTTTATAAATTCTGAAATTCCAGATAAATCTTCTTTATTTTTAACTATATAATTTGGTAATTTAAAAAATTCTTTTTTAGGAATTAAAGACACAATATATGCACTTGGCAAATTTTGTTTTGTAAGATTTTTTTCTAAATATTTTGACATTTCTAAAATTTCTTCTTTTTGATACCTTTTTACTTCATTTTCTAATTCATCTTGTGTTTTAAATCCAAATTCGACTAATATACGATGTTTTTTCCACTTATTAGGTTCTTGTTTCATTTTTACCACCCATATTCATCGAAATTAATATTATTTTTATAATCATATATAATTCTTTCTTCCATTTTTGCCATATTTTTTGGTAATTTTTCTATTTTGAACCAATTTACCTCTTCACATTTATCTGGTTCTGCATTTATTGGTTCTTCTTCATAGTGACTACATTGGAAAAAGAAATTAACATATTTTTTGTCTGCTTTTTTAAACATAACAGTTAAAAACGTTAAATCTTCCTCTTTTATATTAATTCCGATTTCTTCTTTTGTTTCTCTTACCATTGCCCTTTTTAAAGATTCGTGTTCCTCTACATGTCCACATGGGAAAGCATAATTCCCATTTTCATAATCTGTATTTTTCCTTTTTATTAGCAACACCTTATCTTCTTTTTGCAACAGTAATCCTACTGTAACTTTACATTCTATTTTAGACATACTAACTACCTTTCTAGGATTTTGGGGCCATCCCCATAATCCTACCTAAATTCTATTTAAAGCTCTGTTATATATTTCTTCCATTTGTTGTTCATTTTGATTATAGCTTTCAGTTATTCTGTCTATTTCTCTTTCTTGAGCTTGTTTTTTGTTTTGCATATTTATCATATATGCACTAAGCATAACAGTTACAAACATACATATTACAAGTACAAATAAAGTAACAGACCCTCTTTCTCCTTTGTTTTTCATATTATTTCTCTCCTATCTTCATATTTTTTTAACAACTCAAAAAATCTTTCTTCTTTTTCTTTTATCACTTTAGAATCCTTAAATTTTATGCTTCCATTTCCTTGATCTAGCATTTTATTTTCTTCCAATACTTCTTTTAAATGTTTAGCAAGATTAGGTGCTCCATTAAAAAAAGTAACTTTTCCAAGTATCTCTTCTATTTCTTTTTGAATTAATGGATAATGTGTACAACCTAGTACTACATTTTCTACTTTTCCCTTATAGTCACTTAATTGCTCTTTTAAATATTTTCTAATTTCCTCTATATTTCCATTTTCTATTCTATCTGCTAAACCACTACAAGCTAGAAGATATGTTTTATGATTATTATATTTTTCAAGTAATAAATTGAATTTTTCACTTTTGATTGTCCCATTTGTTGCCATTACTAAAGTTGGTTTATCATAAGCATAATCATATACCATTTTATAAGCTGGTTCTATTGCAATAAATGGTATATTTCTATATTTATTTCTTAAAAAGTTTGCTGCCTTACTGCTTGCAGTATTACAAGCAATAACAATTGCTTTACACTCTTCTTGTATAAAATATTTTACAATATTATCACAAAATTCTTGTATTTGCTCATCTGTTTTATCTCCATAAGGATTATTTTTAGAATCACTATAATATATATAATCTTCATTTGGTAAAACCTTGATTATTTCTCCGTAATACTGTTATTCCACCAATTCCAGAATCAAAAACCCCTATTTTTCCGTTTTGGTTTCATTTGTTTTCTCTCTTTCTTTTGAAAATAATTTTTTCACTTTTTGACCCTTTTATTATGTTATAGAAAAGTTCTTTAATGTATTATTTTTCCTCTATTTTCTGTATATTAGGATTAAATGCTATTATACTTTGGAAAATTGTTGGAAAGAATAATAACCCAAAACCAAACAATGCTCCTCTTCCAAATTCTTTTGCTAAACAAAATCTTTTCATAATAGCAATGACAATCATTGCAAACCAACCTAAAACTGGTAATAGCCAAAATAGCATAAGAAAAGGTGATAATCCACAAACTTGATACATTGTTATTTGTCTATATAATGGTATAATTGCTGCCCACCCTGGTTTTCCTGCTTTTGTATATATAATCCAACGAAGAACAGTTCCATATATAAATAATACAACAAAAACTTTTAAAACTGCTTTTACAATTTTATTTGCTAATAATACTTTGATTATTATTTCAAATAGTTTTTCATTTGGAGTTTGAGAAATTACACTAGTTACAATTTCATTACTTGTATATCCATCATTTATCTTTTCCTTAACATCTTCTATATCAATATCATTTTCTATTATATCTCTTATACTTTCTTCATCTGTTGTCCTTACAAAATTAGCACCTGCTAAAATAGCTTCTTTATTTATTCCTTGTTCTTGTAATTGCTCACTATTTTCCTCTATCATATTTGCAATTTCCTCATTTGAATATTGCTTTGTTATTTCATCATATACTTTCAAAATATCTTCTTTTGAAATATCATTTATATCAATGTTTCTAGCATAATATTCAAGTTGTTCTTCTAATAATTCTTTAGATGTTTTGGCTTGTACATGTCCATTAATTACAAATACTAATACACTTAACGTAAATACTACAATTAAGCATTTTTTTAATAATTTCATTTATTATTTCATTCCTTTCAATTTTTATTATTATATATCTATTTATTTTAAAAGACAAGCTGATTTTGCAAAAAATTATTTTATTTTATTGCTGTTGTTAAAATTCACAATTAAAATTTTATATGTAAAAGATATAATTAACTCATAAAATTTTACAAAAATCATCTAATGTAATTTGTTGATATTATTGCTTCATTTTTTGGTTTTTTTATTCCTGCTTTTTCTCCTGCTTCTATGGATTTTAATAGCCAAGCCATATTATTTCCTAAAGTTCTCATCGTTTGCATACCCTCTTCATCCTTTTTTACTTCTTCTGGCTTTGTTCCATGAACCATATTCCAATATTGTGATGATACTATTGGCATATTGCTAATACCAAAATACTTGTTAATTTCATCTAATGTAGCCGTTGCTCCACCTCTTCTACAACTTGCTACACCACAGGCTGGTTTATTACTAAATAAATTTCTTCTGCCATAAAAAACTCTATCCATAAAAGATGATAACATTCCAGAACTTGCTGCAAAATGTACTGGTGTTCCAAAAATAAACCCATCTGTATTTGGTACTTTTTCTAAGAATTCATTTACTTTATCTTTAATAAAACATTGTCCTGTTTTTAAGCAACTTCCACAACCAATGCAACCAGATACTGGCTTATTTCCTATCCAAAAAATTTGCGTTTCTATTCCATTTTTATTTAAAGCACTTTCTACCTCTTTTAACGCAGTATATGTACACCCTTTTTCATGTGGACTTCCATTAACTAATAAAACTTTCATTTCTAAAACATACCTCCTAAATTATATCTTGTTATTATTTAAGATATTCTGTTGATATAAAAAATACTACTATATTTTATTTTTTCTTATTTTACTATATTTGTCTTTAGATTGCTAGTTTTTATAGAAATTTTAATTTTTTACATTTTCGTATCATAAGTGGATACCATATCGTTTTATTTTCCTATACAATAAAAAAAATATAAGAAAGGATATATAATATGTATCAAGCTACTAATTATAATGGAAAATTAAATGTTTCTAGTAATAAAATCAAAGAACTAAGAACAAAAAATCATTTATCACTCTCAAATTTATCTACAAAATTAGCACTTATAGGTATCGATATTTCAAAACCATCTCTACACAAGTTAGAAACTGGAAAAAGGATTTTAAAAGATTATGAATTATTTGGATTATCTCACATCTTTGAAGTTCCTGTTGAAGAAATATTAGATGATTTTATTAGAGAATTGAAAACTGATAATGTTCTTTAAAATTTTTTATCAAAAAAGTTCTATTGTTTATATCCACTATTTAACTTCTATTTAAATAAATACGTCTAACTTCCTTTCAAAGTCTATATTTATACTTATCCCCCTACTTTTTGGTATTATTAAACATTAAAACAAAAAATGCATAATTAAAATTTCTAACATTTTAGATTACTTTTCATGCTCAATTTTTTTCGCCACTAAATTTGCTTTTTGTATGATATGTTGATGTTATAGGAAAATTAGAGATTTTTACTATAATATCACAAAAAATTTAAAAACTTTGTCAATTTCCCTTGAATTTCTTTTATTTTTAGTATAAGATAGAAAAGAAAGTATGAGATTACATAGGAGGAATATAATGCCAAGAAAAACAAAAGAACAAAATAAATTAAAGAATGAAAATGAAATAAAAAAATCAACAACTTTGACAAAAAAAACATCTAACAAAAAAGAAATAAAGACAGCAAAAAAAGAAACTAATAAAAAAGCTACAAAAGGAATGGCTACAAAAAATAACAAATCTACATCTACTACAAAAAAAACTACTAAAACATCTTCGAAATCAACTAAATCAACTGTGAAAAAAGCTACTTCCAAAAAAAAAGTAGAAATAGTAGAATATTACGATCTACCATATCGTTATAATCAAACAATTGTAAAAGTCTTGGCTCAAACTCCTACAAACTTATTTATCTATTGGGATATTTCTGATAAAGACAGAAAAAACTTTGAAAAACAGTATGGAGACAACTTTTTCCAAACTACTAAACCTATTTTAATAGTTCATAATGACACTTTAGGTTATAGCTTTGAAGTAGAAATTAATGATTTTGCTAATAGTTGGTATTTACATGTATCAGACAGTAAATGTGATTATCGTATTGAACTTGGCAGACGTCCTACAAAAAAAACAGAAAAAATAAATAATATAGATTACATCCATATTACAACTTCTAATGAAATAGAATCCCCTAATGATAGAATTTTATTTGATAAAAATCAAAAAATGGTTTATTTTAAAAATGTTAAAAGTGGAAAATTAACAACAAAAGACTTTACATCTATTTCTTTTATTCGTAACATGGGAAAAATATATAATATATATGATTTATACAAAGAACTCTATCAAGATGAAAATGTAGAAAATTTATACAATTTATCAAATCCATCTTCTATGAGACAGTAGGGACAGGTCTGAATTGTCTCATATAAAAAACATAAATACAAAATGAGACATTTAAGACCTGTCCCTACTGTCTCATTTTAAACAAAGGAGAATTTCAAATGCAAGAAAAAAAAGGATATGTAAGTTTTGTTCTTCATGCCCACCTTCCATTTATTCATCATCCTGAAAGTGACGATTATTTAGAAGAATCTTGGCTATATGAAGCAATTTCAGAAACATATATTCCATTATTAACAAATTTTCAAAAATTAGTAGATGAAAATGTCAATTTTAGAATTACAATGTCTATGACACCTCCTCTACTTTCTATGTTAGATAACAAATTATTACAAAAAAAATATATTAAATATTTAAAACAATTAATTGAACTATCGAAAAAAGAAATAAAAAGAACGGCTGGAGATGAAAAATTAAATAATCTTTCTCATTATTATTTTGATAGATATTCAAATGATTTGCATTTATTTAAAGATGTTTATAACTGTAATTTAATTGAAGCCTTTAAACATTTCCAAGATATTGGTGTTTTGGAAATTATTACATGTGGTGCAACACATGGATATTTTCCAATTCTATATGTAAATGAAAAAACTGTGAAAGCCCAAATTGCTGTTGGTGTTCAAACTTATGAACAATACTTTGGCAAAAAGCCACGTGGTATTTGGCTTCCAGAATGTGGTTATGTACCAGAGGCAGACAAATATTTAAAAGAATTTGGAATTGACTATATTATTACAGAATCACATGGAATTTTATATGCAGATCCAACACCTGTTTATGGTACTTTTGCCCCAATTGTCTCTCCAAATGGTGTAATTGCATTTGGACGTGATATAGAATCATCTAGGCAAGTTTGGAGTTCTATTAATGGTTATCCTGGAGATTATAATTATCGTGAATTTTATCGTGACATTGGATATGAAGCTGATTATGATTATATAAAACCTTATATTGCTCACAATGGTGTTAGAGTTCATACTGGAATTAAGTATTATAGAATTACAGGTGATACAGATTTTAAAGATTATTATAACCCTAGGTGGGCTATGGATTCTGCTGAAAAACAAGCAGGTCATTTCTTAGATAGTAGAACTTCTCAAATAAATAATCTATCTAACTATATGGAAACCCCTCCTATCATTCTTTGCCCTTACGATGCCGAGCTTTATGGTCATTGGTGGTATGAAGGACCTTATTGGCTTTATGTTTTATTTAAGAAAATACACTATGATGATTGCAACTTTGAACTTATTACTCCATCTGAATATATTGACAAATATCCAAATATTCAAATTGCTTCTCCATGCCGTTCTAGTTGGGGTGCTAATGGTTATAGTGAAGTATGGTTAAATCCTACAAATGATTATGCACATAGGCATTTACATGTTGCAGGAGATAGAATGTGTGAACTTGCTTGGCTTTATCCTAATGCAAAAGGTTTAAAGAAAAAAGCCTTAAATCAATGTGCTAGAGAATTACTATTAGCTCAAAGTAGTGATTGGCTATTTATAATTACTAATGGAACTATGGTTGACTATGCAAAAAAACGAATTAAAGACCATATTGGAAGATTTACAAAACTATATTATCAAATAAAAGAAGATAAAATAGATGAAGAATTTTTAAAAGACATTTCAAAAAAAGACTGTGTTTTTCCAAACATTGATTATATGATTTATTATTAGTATTTGAGATAACCCTCAAATACTATTTTTATATTATGGGAAAGTTCTCTGAACTTTCCTATAATATAAAGCGTTCCGCAAAAAATTACTTTGCTATTTTCGTAGGCGAACAAAGACGATGCATGAAAAGTTGTCTAAAAGGTCATAAAATTTTAATCATGCCTCTTTTGTTCTATTATAGGAAAGTTCTCTGAACTTCCTATAATAGAAACACAATCTACACAAATCTGTTAAATCAATTTGTCAAGCAACAAAGATTTTCTTACCATATTTTTTATTATGATACAAATGAGACCTGTCCCTACTGTCTCACTTTCTTAAAGTTGCACCTAATTGTTTTTCTAATTCTGCAATTATGTCTTCCATAATTTGGTTAATTTCTTCATCACTTAAAGTTTTATTTTTATCTCTAAAAATTAACGCATAAGCTACACTTTTTTTGTTTTCTCCTAATTTTTCATTACGATAAATATCAAACAATTGAATACTTTCTAATAATTTCTTTGCCTTTTTGGTAACTATTTTTTCAATTTGACCAACTTCAACTGTTTCATCAATAATTACTGCAATATCTCTTTCTACTGCTGGGAATTTAGGTACTTCTACATATTTTTTGTTTTGTTTTGCATATTTTACAAGTTTTGTTATGTTTGCTTCTAACAAATAAGCTCTTTTTGAAATCATATAATTGTCTAGTACTTCTGGATGAACTTCTCCAAAAGATGCAACAATATCTTTTCCAATAGCTATATTCGCACATCTTCCTGGATGGTAAGAAGCATTTTTTGTTTCTTTTTCTACCTCATAATGATTAATTGAAATAGCCTCTAAAACATTTTCTAACAATCCTTTTAATGTGTAAAAGTCTACATCTTTTCCATACATACCAATTGTCAAAATTTCTTCTTGTAAAGGAACTTCCCCATTTTGAACTTCTTGTTTTATATTTTTATAATTTCTTGATAAATCAAATAATTTAACATTTTGATTTTTTTTGTTTGCATTAGTTGCAAGTATTTGCATCATACTAGGAATTGTTGTTGGTCTCATTAATTTATATTCATCACTTAGTGGATTTTGTATTGTGATTGCATATTTTACAGTTTCTTCATTAATGTTTGACATTTCTAAATCTTTTTGGCTTACAAATCCATAAGTATAAATTTCTGAAAGTCCGTTGTTTACTAGCACATCTCTTACTTTCTTTTTGATATTTTGTTCTTTATTTCTAATTCCTAAAGTTGTGTCTGCCTTAATTAGTGTAGAATCTAATTTGTCATAACCATAAAAACGACCGATTTCTTCAGCAATGTCTGCTAAAAATTCTAAATCCATTCTAAAATAAGGACTAATTACTGTATCTTCTTCAACCTTTATATCTAATTTTTCTAAAATAGCAACCATTTCTTGTTTTGACAAATTAGTACCTAGCAAATTGTTGATTTTTTCGACATCAAATTTTATTTTATTGATTTTTTGTTTTGTTGGATAAACGTCAATTTTTCCATTAATTGCTTCTCCTGCTCCTAATAATTCTATTAATTCTACTGCTCTATTGGCAGCTCTTAGAGCATTTTCAGCAGATAATCCTTTTTCAAAACGAGATGAACTTTCAGTTCTTAAAGCCACTTTTTTAGCAGTTTTTCTTACACTTCCTCCATAAAATACTGCTGATTCAAATACAACAGTTGTAGTATCATCTTCTATTTCGGAATTTAGACCACCCATAACACCTGCAATAGCAACTGCCTTTTTGTCATCTGCTATTACAAGATTATTTTCGTCTAATTCTCTTTCTTGTTCATCAAGTGTTGTAATTTTTTCACCTTTTTTAGCACGTCTTATTGTAATATGTTTTCCCTCTATTGAATTAATATCAAAAGCATGCATTGGTTGACCCATTTCTAACATAACATAATTTGTAATGTCAACTATATTATTTATACTTCTAATTCCACAAGCTTTTAAACGTCTTACCATCCATTCTGGTGATGGACCAACTTTTACATTTTTAACTATTCTTGCTATATATCTATAACATAAATCAGGTGCTTCAATATCAACTTTTAATCCCTCTAATTGTTCTTTAGTTTCTACATTTAATTCATCAATATTTTTTCTTGGATTTTTAAAAGGTTCATTTAATGAAGCTGCTGTTTCTCTTCCTAATCCTTCAATTGAAAAACAATCAGGTCTATTAGATGTAATTTCAAAATCAATAATATCCTCTTTTAAGTTTAAAACATCTACAATATCTTTTCCAATATCTTTTTCAAGACTTTTATCCAAAATCATAATTCCATCTTCAATTTGGTTTGGATAATCTGCTAGACCTAAATTTAATTCTCCTATTGAACACATCATTCCATATGAGTCAACACCTCTTAAACTACCTTTTTTGATTTTAACTCCACCTGGCAATTCTGAACCATCTTTTGCAATTGGAACGATGTCTCCTTCTTTAATATTTTTTGCACCTGTAACAATTTGTATCTTTTCATTTCCAACATCTACTTTTGTTACTACTAATTTATCAGCATCTGGATGTTTTTCAATTTCTAAAATCTTTCCAACTACTACGTTTTTAATATCATTTCCTTTTTGTTCTATTGTTTCTACTTTAGAACCTGTCATTGTTAAAATATCTCCTAATTTAACAGCATCTACATCTATGTTAGTATATTCTTTTAACCATTCTATACTTGCTTTCATAAAATTCCTCCTAAAATTGTTTTAAAAATCTAATATCATTTTCAAATAATAATCTCATGTCCTCTATCCCAAATTTTGCCATTGCTATTCTTTCTACTCCAAATCCAAAAGCAAAACCTGAATATTCTTCTGGGTCTATCCCACAATTTTTTAGGACATTTGGATGTACCATTCCACAACCGTAGTAATTCTATCCATCCTTCGCCTTTACATACTCTACATCCTTTTCCACCACAAACAAAGCAAGATACATCAGCTTCAGCACTTGGCTCTGTAAATGGAAAATGATGTGGTCTAAATCTAATTTTTGTATTTTCTCCTAGACATTTTTTTGCAAACATTTCTAATGTTCCTTTTAAATCTGTCATTGATATGTTTTTATCTACTACTAACCCCTCTATTTGATGGAAAACAGGTGAATGTGTAGCATCAACACTATCTGAACGATAAACTGCACCTGGACAAATAATTTTTATAGGTGGCTTTTGGTTTTCCATAACTCTTGCTTGAACAGGAGATGTCTGACTTCTTAGTACAATGTCTTCTGTTATATAAAAAGTGTCTTGTATATCTCTTGCTGGATGGTCAGGTGGTGTATTTAATTTATCAAAATTGTAAATTGCTTTTTCCACTTCTGGACCGTCTGCTATTTGGTATCCCATTCCTAAAAATATTTCTTCAACTTCTTCAATTATTTGTGTAATTGGATGTAATGAACCTAAATTGATTTTTTTACTTGGTTCTGTAACATCTATATTTTCAGTTTGTAATTTTTTTTCTAACTCTTTTCTTTTAAATTCTTTTTCTTTGTTTTTAACTAGAACTTCTAGTTCATCTCTTACTTGATTTACCAAACTTCCAATCTTTGGTCTTTCTTCTGGAGATAAATTGCCCATTCCTCTTAATACAACTGTTAGCTCTCCTTTTTTTCCTAAGTATTTTACTTTTAAATCATTCAATTCTTTTTCATCTTTACAATTCGTGATTTCTTTTGTCGAATTTTCTTTGATTTTAGCAATTTCTTCTTTCATTTTAGAATCATTCCTTTCTTTTTTTATTTCGTTTCAAAATCATCAAAAAAGCCATTCTTCCTAGTTATTAGGACGAAATGGCTTGTTTTTCGTGGTACCACCTAAATTTATTAGTTTTATAATTGCTTTTTTATGTTATAGAAGAATTTTCGGTTTTCCTATACTATATTTTATTTGCAATTATTTTCTAACCTCATTATTGTTTTAACGGTTCAACCGCTTTTCCCTACTTTTATTTCAGAAAAAGGTCTAAAAAGTGAAATTTCAATATATTAGACATATTAATGGTTTCCAGCCTTGACCATTTTCTCTTTTAATATGTTTTTTTATATATTTACTTTGCTTTTTATTTGACTTTATTTTATTTATATTTTGTATTCTATCATATTTTTTCTTTATTTACAATAGTTTTTTCACTTTTGTTTGCATTTTTTATGAGTTATTATTATTGCCATTTTAAAATTGGATATCCATCATTTATGTTATTTGTATCTTCTTTCCATTCATTTCCTAAAATTGATACCATATTTTTTAGCTTATCTGAATTTTTAATTCCATAATTTGTTGTGCTTCCTTGATTTCCATGTAAAAGTCCTATACATTTTGTGTACTTATCTAAACACCATATATTATTAACTACTGAATTTCTTTGTGTACACCCTAATGCTCCACCAATTTGTATATATCCTTCAAAAGAGTCTTCTACTATAATTTCTCCTATTTTTATTCTTAATTTTATTATCATATATTTTTCTGCATAACGCATTACAAATTTATGTTCTTCATATTAAATATTGTCTTCCTATTTTTATTTTATCTTAAGCATTTAATTCAGTTATGTCAACATTTGTTTAATAATTTATATTAATACAATTAATTGTAAAAAAATAAAATAATTTGTTTTTATAGGTTTACAATAGATATGTCACACCCAAATGTAAAAAATAAAAATAGGAAAT
>CAOKGO010000007.1 GCA_948468045.1 uncultured Clostridium sp.
ATGAAGAAACAAAAACAACAACAATAACAACAGGAAATAATGTAATAACATTCATATATACACCAGTTACAACAGAAACCGAATACAACCTAACAATTAATCAAGGAGCTAATGTAACTGTAACAGGAGCTGAGTCTGGAAAAGTAGTAGCTGGAACACAAATTACATTAACGGTAACACCAGCAAACGGATACACAGCAGAACTAAAAGTAAATGGAGAAGTTGTAGAAATGACAAATGGAACATATACATTTACAATGGAACAAGACACAGTTGTAGAAGCAACAGCAACAAAGATTGAAAAACCTGAAGTTTATGTAAAATCTATTAAAGTAACAAATAACAAGTTAGAATGTTATATTAACGATGAATTCGATAAATCAACAATCAAACTTGTAGGAGTTATGTCAGATGGAACTACAAAAACTATACCATCAAGTGACTTTACTATAAGTAGAGTAGATACAAGCATTCCAAATATTGTTCCAGTAACAATAACTTATGTAGAAAAAACAACAGGAGAAACATTAACAACAACAGCTAATGTAGAAGTATTAGGACCTACTATTTCATACATAGAAAATGGAGTTGAGAACATATTTGGCGATATATCTATATTCTATAATAATATAACAATATTATGGTCAGAGGGATATATAGCAACACTTAATGGAAAACCAATTGTTAGCAACCAACTAGTAAATACTAATATAGGACAAAAAGATGAATATGAATTAATAATAGGAACAGCAAAAAGACCAAACTTAGTAGTAAAAAGATTTACAATTGACAAGACACAAGTAGAAGCTCATATACAAGATGACGGAAATGGAAAAGCTACTCTTATTATTGATAGTTCTATAAGTAAAGTTGATAAAATTATAGCAAGTATAACTGACTTTGAAAATTGGGATACTAATGAAGTAGAAGTACAAAACGGACAACAATTTAGTATAGATGGAGATTACAATATTGTAATAACAGCTACAAATGGTATAACTACTAAACTTTCATTTACAATTGAAAACGGAAAAGTAACTATCTATTAATAATAACTAACTTTTCTTAGACAACAAAAAATGAGATAAAGCAATTTTGCTCTGTCTCATTTTTTTTGATGTTATAGGAAAAATCTCTGATTTTCCATAACATCAATACATTCTACACAATAAAGCAATTTTCGCAGGCGAACAAAGACGAGGCATAAAGAGTAATCTAAAAAGTTATAAAATTTTAATCATGCCTCTTTTGTTATATTATAGGAAAGTTCTTCGAAATTCCTATAATATCAAGCGTTCCACAGAAAATTGCTTTGCAATTTTCGCGGGCGAACAAAGACGAGGCATAAAGAGTAATCTAAAAAGTTATAAAATTTTAATCATGCCTCTTTTGTTCTTAATAGGAAATCAAAGACTTACATATTAAACCATAGTGATAAATTAATATTTAGAATTTTAAATCAAAATATTAACAAAATATGGAAATCGACAAAAAATGAAAAAAATCATTTACAAAAAAATAAGAAAATGATATAATAATTAAAATTGAAAAAATCTAATCTGAAAAGATTAATAAAACTTACTATAAAAGCACAAAGAAGGTTTTAAACCTTAAATTTAAAAATTAGGAGGAATAAAAGTGAAAAAAGATTTTAGATTTTTAAAATCATTAGCATTAACAGGTATGTTAGCAACAAGTATTTTAGGAACAGTAGTTTATGCTGATACAGAAAACAAGGATGTAAAAACAGAACCAATTGGAATTTTCAATAAATTGGTAACAGATACAAAAAATGTAGTTCCATTTATTTTAACAAATAGAGAAGACTACATTTCAAAAAAAGACATTGAAGAAAGTGATGAATTTAAAAACAAAACAGTATTATTTGACAGAGAAGTAAAAGAAGACACAATGTTACATACAGGAGATACTTTTAAAGTAGATGGAACAACTTATACAATACTTATCTATGGAGACGTTAATCAAGATGGTTACATAGATGTTTTTGATGCCTTAACAATTCAAGAGAATGTATTTGAAAGTAATTTAAGTGATACTCAAAAAGTAGCAGCTAATGTAATAATAGCAGATGGTTCAGATATGGATGTTTTTGATGCTTTAGCAATCCAACAATATAGTGGAGAATTTAGAGATACAATTCCTGATAAAGTACCAGAAAAAGAACAAACAGAAACACCAACACCAACACCACCTCCAACAGAAACAAACAAAATAGTAGATTTTATACCAGTAGATTTAACAGCAGACTTAGATACCTATCATCGTTATGATAGTAAAGTTATTATAGGGACAGTAAAATCATCAGATGATGCAAAATTAGAATCAAAATATATAAAATACAAAGTAAAAAAAGATGGTGCCGATGTATCTAATATTTTAACATATAAAGAAAATGAAACAGAAAAAGGAACATTTAATATTGAATTTTATGCAACAGAAAAAGGAACATATACAATAACACCATGTGTACAAGGAAAAGATGGGCTAATTGAAAAAACAGAGAAGAACATTACAATATCAGTTGAAGAAAATCTTGAAGTAACAGATATAGAAATAGTAGGAATTTCTAATAGAGTTACAGTAAGTGAAGGAAAAACAAAAGAATTTGCTATAAAATTATATCATGAATATACATCAACAGTAAAACCAGATATCACAAGTCAAGTAGTAATCACTAATATTTCAAGAGAAAAGACTGGAAATAATGCCCAAGTAAACTTTAGAGGAAATGATGCCAATAAAACTCTAATTAATGTAAGTGCAGATGGTAAACTTACAGGAGGTTCAGAGGTACATCTTGGATATATTGAAGTAAAAGGACTTACTGAAGGAACAGGAGATACTGTAACAATAAAAGTAGACAATAAAGAAGTAACATTAAATTTAGATGTTACAGCAAAAGCAGAAATAGTAGGAGTTACAACAAATGAAACAAGTAAAGCCGAAAAAATAAATATTAATTTATATAAAAGTATTCCAAGTACTGAAGTAGAATGTGAAGATGTTAATACAAATGGTATAGGAACAATGTATAAGATTAATAATGAATACATACATAAATATGATAATAAGGCTTATACAATAATACCAGTTAAATTGATAGACAGTGAAAATGATATTACACCAATAACAAAAGAAAATTTAACTGATAGTATAATTACTAATACAGCAACAAACAATCAAGATGGAAAAGTTTCAATTACAGTAGACCCTAAAAATCAACAAGTTAGACCAAATGATATTGACTATATAGCATATACAATAAAAGAAGATCCAACTACACATAAATTAACTTATACAATCGCTACAGGAGGACCAATTGATGCAATAGGGATAGCTTTAAAACTTCCAGATGATGAAGCAAGTGTAGGTAGAGTAGAAGCAGGTAAAAATGGCGGAGTAACAATAGACTGTGGAGAAACTACACGTATAAGTACACCGATTTATATTACAATAAAACCTGAAAATCCATAGTACAACATAAAGCTTTAAAAGTAATATTATATAAACAATCCTAAAAGAGGTAAAACTTAAAAAACTTAAGTTCTACTTCTTCTTTTTTGTTGTATAAGAAAAATCTTCGATTTTCTTATAACATCAACACAATCCACACAAATTTGCAAAAGCAAATTTGGTAGCAAACAAAAACGAAGCATGAAAAGAATCTAAGAGGTTAAGAATTTTAATCATGATCCTTTTGTTCTATTATAAGAAAAATCTTCGATTTTCTTATAATATCAACACAATCGACACAAATTTGCAAAAGCAAATTTGGTAGCAAACAAAAACAAAGCATGAGAGGTAATTTAAAAGGTCGAGAATTTTAAATTATGCCTATATTGTTCACCACAAAGATATTTTGGGCTACTCAGTGCCTGTCCCAGATATGCCCAAAGTGAAAAAAGGGCTACTCAGTGCCTGTCCCAAATATGCCCAAACGTCCACAAGATTATCACACAAAATTTACTTTACAAAATAGCATAAAGATGATATATTATAGCTATCAAGAAAAAATGCAAAAGTTAAACAAAATATAGAAGTAGAAACTAGCTAAATTTATAGATTTTAGGTGGAAGGAAAGAGAAAAGAAATGAAGCCAATTGTAGCAATTATTCGGAAAGCCAAATGTAGGGAAATCTACCTTTTTTAATTACTTAGTGGGAAGTAGAATTTCAATAGTGCAAGATACTCCAGGTGTAACAAGAGACAGGGTTTATGCAGAAACGAACTGGAGAGGAAGAAATTTTACTTTGATTGATACAGGAGGAATAGAGATAGATGGTGAAGATATTATTTTATCACAAATGAGGGAACAAGCAAATCTTGCAATAGCAATGGCAGATGTTATTTTATTTTTAACTGATATTAAGCAAGGTGTAACAGCAGCAGACAAAGAAATTGCTTTAATGCTTAAAAAAGCAGGAAAGCCAATTGTTTTAGTATGTAACAAAGCAGATAATTTTGAAAAAGATAAGCAAGAAGCTTATGAGTTTTATAATTTAGGTATTGGGGAGCCATATCCAATTTCTAGTAGTAATGCGATTGGAATTGGAGATGTATTAGATAAGATTTATGAGAGTTTTCCACCTAAAACAGATAATGAAGATGAAGAAAATGTTATAAAAGTTGCAGTTATTGGAAAACCAAATGTAGGAAAATCATCTTTAATTAATAAAATATTAGGAGAAAAAAGAGCAATTGTAAGTGATATAGCAGGAACTACACGTGATGCAATAGATACAGAGTTTGAAAATGATAAAGGGAAATATGTTTTCATTGATACAGCAGGAATTCGTAGAAAAAGTAAAGTAAAAGAATCTATTGAGAAGTTTAGTATTATGAGAACACTTTTAGCAGTTGAAAGAGCAGATGTATGCTTAATGCTAATTGATGCAACAGAAGGAGTTACAGACCAAGATACTAAAATTGCAGGAGAAGCACATGAGGCAGGAAAAGGTGTTATTATTGTTGTAAATAAATGGGATGAAATTGAAAAAGAAACAGGTACATTAGAAAGATATAAAAAAGAAGTATATGAAAAATTAAAATATTTATCTTATGCCCCAATGATATTTATATCAGCAAAAACAGGGCAAAGAGTAGAAAAGTTATTTGAGCTAATCAACCATGTAGCACAGCAAAATGCAATGAGAGTATCAACATCAATTTTAAATCAAGTTATAAATGAAGCAATTGCAATTGTCCAACCACCAACAGATAAAGGAAAAAGACTAAAAATTTATTATGGAACACAGGCATCTACAAAACCACCAACATTTGTAATATTTGTGAATAATAAAGAATTATTCCATTTTTCGTATGAAAGATATCTAGTAAATCAAATTAGAAAAGAATTTGGCTTAGAGGGGACACCAGTTAGAATTATAGTAAGAGAGAGGGTTGAAAAATAATTATAATTTTGGTTATACACAGTGACGAAATTCATTAAAAATGTAGTTCATACTTGTGTATATACACTTAATTTATTTCATAAATTTGTAACACGCAGAACAAATTCATGTAAAGCCAACGCAAAAAGTTAAAATTATGCTAATATAAGTCTTTCTGATTTGTTCAACCAAGTTAAATTAAGCAAAGGAAGGGGAAAAAATGATTGAGTATGTTATTATGGCAATAATTGCCTATTGTATAGGAAGTATAAATTTTTCTGTTATTATTAGTAAAAAAGTTGCAGGTTTTGATGTAAGAGAAAAAGGAAGTGGAAATGCAGGAAGCACAAATATGTTACGTTCAGTAGGAAAAAAAGCAGCAGCAATTACTTTACTATGTGATATTTTAAAAGGAGTTGTATCAATAGTAATTTCTATAATAATTGGAAATTTAATAGATGGAATTAACAAAGAATTATTACTTCAAATTGCAGGAATTGCAGTAGTAATTGGACACACATTTCCAATATTCTTTGGCTTTAAAGGAGGAAAAGGAGTTGCAACATCTTTAGGGATTTTATTAATGAGCAATTGGAAAATAGGTCTAATTTGTTTAGTATTTGCTTTAGTATTAATGGCATTAACTAAAATGGTATCATTAGGATCTTGTGCTGCAGCTGTACTATTTCCAGTACTAACATTATTTATTAATGATAGCTACACAGTTTTAACAGATGGTAAAAAAGGGAGCACATATTTAATTTATAGTGTCATTTTAGCTATAATTGTATTATATAATCATAGAAGTAATATAAAAAGATTACTAAATGGAACTGAAAACAAATTAAGTTTTAAAAAATAAGATTTGGGGACGGCCCCAAAATCCTACTTAAAAAATGAACAAAAGGAGTATGATAAAAATTTGTGACTTTTTATATTATTTTAATGTTCCATCTTTGTTCGCCTCCAAATTTGCTTAGCAAATTTGTGTGGAATGTGTTGAGGTTATAGGAAAGTATCTGATTTTTCTATAACATAATTTTAAGTTAAAACAAACAATTGCAACTTTAAATAGAGGAGGTATTAAATTGAAAAAGATAGCAATTATTGGAAGTGGAAGCTGGGGAGTGGCTTTAGCCACACATTTGGCAAGATGTGGAAATAAAGTTAATATATGGTCATTTTCAGAACAAGAAAAAGAACAAATTAATAAAGAAAGAAAATGCAAATTTTTACCAGACTTAGTTATACATGAAAATATAACTTGCTCAACTAATTTTGAAGAAGTAATACAAGGGGCTGAGTTTATTTTGCATGTAACACCATCAAAATTTACAAGAGATACATTTAAGCAATATAAACAATATGTAGGAGATAAACCTGTTATTATTTGCTCAAAAGGTTTTGAAAAAGAAAGTTTAAAAACATTAGATGAAGTCATTTTAGAAGAATTACCAATAGCAAAAGTAGGGGTACTTTCAGGGCCTAGCCATGCAGAAGAAGTGTCAATTGCTGTTCCTACTGTTTTGGTAATTGCATCTAAACATGATGAAATATTAACAATGATACAAAATTCTTTTATGTGTGATGAAATGAGAATTTATACATCAGAAGATGTAAGAGGAGTAGAACTAGGTGGAGCTTTAAAAAATATTATTGCTTTTTGTGCAGGTGTAGCAGCAGGAATAGGATTAGGAGACAATAGTTTTGCAGCTTTGATAACAAGAGGATTAAATGAGCTAACTAGGTTAGGAGTAAAATTAGGTGGCGAAAAAGAAACGTTTTATGGTTTAAGTGGATTAGGAGATTTAATAGTAACATGTCTGAGTGAACATAGTAGAAATAGAAAGGCTGGAAAGTTGATTGGACAGGGAAAAACATTAGAAGAAACCAAAAAAGAAGTTGGAATGGTAATTGAAAGCATTGACAATATCGAAGTTGCATATCAATTATGTAAAATTCATAAAATTGATATGCCAATTGTAGAAGCAGTTTATCAAGTGATTTACGAAAATTTAGACCCACAAGAAGCTGTAAAAAAATTAATGACAAGAAACAAAAAAAGTGAATAATAAATATACAAAAATCAAATACTAAGAAAGCGACAATGTGAAATAGGGACGTTTCTTTTTTCACATTTTTGTGAAATCTGGGACACATCAATCTTGTAAGGTTACACAAAAGATTTGTCCCTGCTCTCATTGTCTAATTCTTAAGAGGAAAGGAAGATGAAAATGGAATTTTTTGATAAATTAGGTAAAAAAGCATCAGAAGCATATAAAGTAACAGCAGATAAGACTGGCAAGATAGCAAAAGAGACTAAGCTTAAATTTAGGATTGGTGAGCTTAAAAGTCAAATTAATAATATATACGAAGAAATTGGTAAAAAAGTTTATGAAAAACATATAAGAGAAGAAGAATTATGTATTAAAAAGGATTTAGAAGAACAATGTACCAAAATCGATGTATTAAGTGATGAAATTGATAGTATCTTAAAAGAATGCTTATTGTTAAAAGATAAAAAGCAATGTCAAAAATGTTATAAAGAAATTGAAAGAAATGCTAAATTTTGTCCAAACTGTGGTGAAAAGCAAATAGAAGAACCAATTAAAGAGGTTGAAATTTTAGAAGATTTAGAAAATACAGAAGTTGAAGAAGATGATACTATAGAAAAACAAATAGTAATAGAGAATTTAGAGCAAAATATTGAAAGTAAAGAAAAGCAAGAAGATATAGAACAAACAGAGGTAAGCACAGACAATGAAGAAAGTTCAGAAATAGAAGAAAAGACTAACTTAGAAAGAACAGTAGAAATAGAATCTAATGTAGACTTAGAAGAAGATGACGAACAGTAACATATATAGGAGAAAAAGTAAATGAAAATTGTTGTACAAAGAGTAAAAAATGCACAAGTAGATGTAGAGGGAAACACAGTAGGAAAAATAGGAGTTGGCTTTTTGGTGTTACTTGGGGTAACACATGGAGACACCAAAGAGCAAGCTGACTATTTAGTAAAAAAACTTTGTAATTTGCGAGTTTTTACTGATGAAAATGATAAAATGAATTTATCTATAAAAGATGTTAATGGACAATTGTTGATTGTTTCCCAATTTACTTTATATGCAGATTGTAGCAATGGTAATAGACCATCTTTTACAGAAGCGGCAAAGCCAGACCAAGCAAATGAATTATATGAATATTTTTGTAAACAATGTGAAAATAATGAAATTCATGTTGAAAAAGGAATATTCGGAGCTGATATGAAAGTATCACTTATAAATGATGGACCAGTAACAATTATAATAGAAAAGTAATTTTTTTGAAAGGGCAATTGGGAATGTTTTAGTTATTTTGCTATATTATAGGAAAGTCTCCGACTTCCTATAATATAAATCATTATTGTCCTTAGTAAGGAAAACGCTCATAAAGATATTTAATTATATCATTTGCATTTTGAGAAGTAACATTAATAAATACATTTTTATCTAAAGAAATCCACATAGTTAAATCATAATCATCACAATTATCAATAAATGTACCAATAATTTCAGCTAATTCAACAGGATTTTCATAGTTTTTTTCCCAATTTAAACTGCCTTCTAAATCGAGACTAGTATTATAGAAATGACTTAAAAATCGACTTATTTCATCTTTTTCTTTACTATATAAATTTACAGAAACTACCATAAAATCGCCTACTATCTTAAAATTTTCTTTCTTTTTTAGTATTAAAAAATTAATTAAATTTATACATAGAATAAAGTAAATAAAAAATGTAAATACTAGAAAAAATAGAAAAAGAAAGGTAGGTTTTCAATTTGAAAAGAATGAAAAAAATAGGATATATTATACTTTTTGTAATTGTGTTAGTTATGTCATTAACTATTTATACAAATGCAAGTAAAAAAGATGAAAATAGTCAAAAAGAAAAAGTTTTTTCGGAAATTAAGTTTCTAGAAACAAAATTAGTTAATTTGTTTAATACAATGAATAGTATAGATACAAGAAATTATAAGGTTACAACAAGCGAATTTTCTAAAGAAACAATAGAAACAACAGAAAAATCAAGCAGCGGTGGTGGAGAATCTGAACAAGGTGGAAGTTCTGGAGGCGGAAGTGGTGCATCGCGGAGGTAATTCTTCTGAAAGTGGAGAAAAGAGTTCTTCTGAAGAAAATCAAGAAAGTAAAAAGAAATTTGGAATGAAATCAAATGGAGTTTTAACAAATTCAGATGAAATTAATTGGAATAGTATAAAAAGTGAAATAGAAAATTTATATTTATCATTGCCAACAATTACTATGGAATTATATCAATTAAATGTTAATCAAGAAGATGTTTTAGGTTTTAATACAGAATATGACAAATTAACTGCAATGGTAAAAGCTGAGAAGAAAGAAGAAACATTGATGCAATTAACAAAATTATATGAAAATTTACCAAAATTTTTACGTGCTACTGGACAAGATGAGTTGTATATTACGTTAGTTGAAACAAAAAACAATATATTAAAAGCATATTCAAAGCTAGATGGTCAAAATTGGCAAGAAATTTCAAATGATGTGAAAAGTGGAATTGACAGTTATTCGAGGTTATTAACAAGCACAGAGGTAGATAGTAGCAAGCAATATAATGTGAGTAAAACTTATATTATGCTAAATGAATTGCAAAAAGCAGTGACTATACAAGATAGTTCTGTATTTTTGATAAAATACAAAAATTTGATAGAAGAAATTAATAATATATAGTAAATATAACATAAGAAATTGAAATGTTATATTTAATGTGTTATAATAAAAACTAGAGTAAATTGAATAGTCGCTGGTAAATCTCCGAAAGGAATTACGAGAGGAAAGTCCGGGCTTCATAGAGCAAAGATGCTAGATAACGTCTAGTGAGGGTAACCTTAAGGAAAGTGCAACAGAAAATAACCGCCTTTTTAAATATAGAAAAGTTTTTGATTATATATATTTGAGGTAAGGGTGAAAAGGTGAGGTAAGAGCTCACCGCCATTATGGTGACATAATGGGTCAGTGTAAACCCCATCTGAAGCAACACCTAAATAGAAGATTAAGCCTGCTCGGCACCTTCTAACTTGCGTGGCTTGAGGTATATAGTAATATATATCCTAGATAAATGACTATTTTAAAAGACAGAACCCGGCTTACAGATTTGCTCTTTTTTTTGCATTTTTATATATATTATCTAACTTTGGAAATATAAAACAAATTGTATACAATTTTATTAGAATGTATTTATGTTATAGGAAAATCAGAGATTTTTCCTATAACATAAAAAATTTTAAAAAACTATTGAAATTTTTAGAAGAATATGATAATATACTTTTACGTATTAATTCTATTATGATATTTTAAATCCTGTTATAACATATTTGTTATATTATTTCAAACAACTTAGGCAACATTCAAAATGGTATTTAGTTCGAATAGTTTTTTACGTAAATTCAAAACAAAGGAGGTGAATTTCCTATGGAACAACAAATTTTAGATATTCTTTTAGAAATGAAACAACAAATGAAAACCTTAGAATTAGGACAAAATGACCTAAAAGAATCAGTACATAGACTAGAAGAAGGTCAAGCAAGATTAGAAGAAAAACAAACAAGGTTGGAAGAAGGTCAAGCAAGACTAGAAGAAAGACAAACAAAACTGGAAGAAAGACAAACTATACTAGAAGAAAATCAAGCAAGATTAGAAGAAAAACAAAATACTTTAGAAGAAGGGCAAAATAATTTACAAAAAGAGCAAAAAAGTTTAAGACAAATGTTTAATGATATTATTAACAAAGAGTTATATAAAATCAATCTACTATTAGATAATATTGTTAATAAAGAATTGCCAGAAATAAAAGCATCAGTAAGAAATATTGAAAATGTCGAATTGTCTGAAATTAAGAGACAACGTGCAATAGATAGTTCTAATATTGCTAAAATTTTAAAAAAGCAAACAGAAATGAATTTACGAAACGAAAAACATTTTCAAATGTCTTAAAATTCAAAAATAATTCTAATTAAGTTAAATGTTATAGTTTAGCATAACATAAATTGCTAAATTGTAACATTTTTTTATTCAAATTTTGCCAAAAGTCTTTAAAAAAACAAGAAAATAGTATAAAATGATAAAAAATATATTATTAGGAGAGGAATATGAACAAAAAATGGCAAATTTATGAAACAGATGAGAATAAAATTAATGAAATACAAGAAAAATATAAGATAAACAAACTATTAGCCACAATATTAGTAAATAGAAATATCACTAAAAAAGAAGACATAAGATTATTTTTAGAACCAACTAGAAACGATTTTCATGACCCATTTTTAATTACAGACATGAAAGTAGCAGTAGAAAGAATAATCAAAGCCATTAAAAATCAAGAGAAAGTAACAATTTATGGAGATTATGATGTTGATGGAATTACAAGTATAACTGTTTTAAAAAGTTTTTTAAATGACAGAGGTTTAGAAGTAGAAAGCTATATTCCAAATAGATTAGAAGAGGGATATGGTCTAAACAAAGAAGCAATCGAAAGAATTGCAAATGATGGTTGTGAACTTATGATTACTGTTGATTGTGGAATTTCTGCAATAGAAGAAATTGATTATGCAAATTCACTTGGAATTGAAACAATTGTAACTGACCACCATGAGCCAGGAAATACATTGCCAAAATCTTATGCAGTAGTTGATAACAAAAGAAAAGACAGTAAATATCCTTTTCGTGAACTTGCAGGAGTAGGAGTTGTTTTTAAATTAATACAAGCAATTAGTATAACATTAGAACTAAAAGCAGAAGAATATTTAAAATATTTGGATATAGTGTGTGTTGGAACTATATCAGACATTGTGCCATTAATAAATGAAAATAGAGTAATTGCAAAATTAGGATTATTATTAATTCGTCAAACAAGAAATATTGGTTTACGTTCTATCATAAATTCTTCTGGATATAGCAAAATAGATTCAACTAGTATTTCTTTTGGAATTGCACCTAGAATTAACGCTTGTGGAAGAATGGGAAAAGCAGAAGAAGCATTAGAATTATTGCTATCCAAAAATTATAATAAGGTAAGTGAACTAACAAAAAATCTAAATGAACATAATCAATTAAGACAAGAAACAGAAAAAAATATTTTTGAAAGTGCAATGGAACAAATAAAAAACGAACACTTAAATGAAAAAAATACTATCATAGTAGGTGGAGAAAATTGGCATCATGGTGTTATTGGAATTGTATCATCTAAAATTACAGAAATGTATTTTAAACCAAGTATTTTACTTAGTTTTGAAGAAGATGGTATAGGAAAAGGTTCACGGAAGAAGTATCCCTGGATTTGATTTACATGATAGCCTAATGCAATGTACAGATATAATTGAAAAATTTGGTGGACATAGCATGGCAGTTGGTATTAGTGTAAAAAAAGAAAACTTTTCAAAATTCAAAGAAAAGTTTGAAGAAATTGCTTCTAATGCTCAAATTGATGAAATTATACCAGTAATCCAAATTGATAGCAAAATTGATGTAAAAGATATTAATAAAGAAATGGTTGAAAGTTTAAAAGAATTAGAACCTTTTGGCGAGGGAAACAGGATGCCAATATTTGCTTTTAAAAATCTAAAAATTGATTCAATTCGTGCATTATCTGAAGGAAAACATCTAAAACTAACATTAAAAGATAATAATACAATTATTAGTGCAATTGGCTTTAATTTAGGAAATTTAGCAGAAGAATATCGAATTGGAGATAAGATTGATGTAGTGGGTGTCTTAGAGATAAATAGTTTTAATGGAGTAGATAGTTTGCAAATAAATATGAAAGATGTAATGAGGTCATTATAACACAGTTACATAAAAATATCAAATTGTATAAAGAGGTGAAACAAGTGCAAGAAGAAAAAGAAATAACAATTCAAGATGTAATAAATAAAAGAAAACAACATACAAGAAAAATAGACACAAAACTAATCATGAAAGCATACAACTATGCTAAATCTAATCATGGAGATCAATGCAGGCATTCAGGAGAGCCATATATAATACATCCACTTAATGTTGCATACATTTTAGCAGACATAGGATTAGATGATAGCACAATTTGTGCTGCACTTTTACATGATGTTGTAGAAGATACAGAAGTAACAGATGCAGACATTAGGCATGAATTTGGAATAGAAGTTGCAGAAATGGTTGAGGGTGTTACAAAGCTTGGAACAGTACAATTTGCATCTATCGAAGAACAACAAGTAGAAGATTATCGAAAGATGTTTTTAGCTATGGGAAAAGACATTAGGGTTATCCTAATAAAATTAGCTGACAGACTTCACAATATGAGGACACTTAAATTTTTAAAAAGAGATAGACAAATTGCAAATGCCAAAGAAACAATGGAATTATATGCACCACTTGCAAACCGTTTAGGATTATATTCTATAAAATGGGAATTAGAAGATTTAGGTTTCAAATATCTATATCCAGAAGAATATCACGAATTAGTAGAAGGAATTAACAAAAAGAGAGAAGAAAGACTACAATTTATTGAAAAAATTATGGATGACATTCGTACTCAACTAAAAAAGCAGAAAATAGAAGCAGAAGTTACAGGAAGAGCAAAGCACCTGTATAGTATATATCGAAAAATGAAAAGAGATAATAAAACTTTAGACCAAATTTATGACTTATTTGCATTACGTATTTTAGTTCATTCTATTAAGGAATGCTATTCAGCTTTAGGAGTTGTACATGAAATGTATAACCCAATGCCTGGTAGATTTAAAGACTATATAGCAGTGCCAAAACCTAATATGTATCAGTCTATTCATACTACTTTATTAGGAGATAAAGGAACACCTTTTGAAGTACAAATTCGTACAGCAGACATGCACCGAATTGCTGAATTTGGTATTGCTGCACATTGGGCATATAAAGAGGCAAATTACTTTGGGAAAAAGACATCTGTAAAAGTTGAAGAAGATAAATTAGCTTGGCTTCGTGAAACTTTAGAGTGGCAAAAAGAGATGCAAGACCCACAAGAATTTTTAAATACTCTAAAAACTGAATTATTTGAAGATGAAGCATATGTGTTTACACCTAAAGGAGCAATTAAGGTTTTACCTAGAGGAGCTACTCCAATTGACTTTGCATATGCCATTCATGCAGAAATTGGGCATCATATGACAGGTTGCAAAATAAATAGTAAGATGATGCCAATTATTACAAAATTAAAAACAGGAGACATTGTTGAAATAATCACATCTGAAAATTCTAAAGGACCTAGTAGAGACTGGCTAAAATTTGTTAAAAGCACAAGTGCAAAAAATAAAATCTTAGGTTGGTTTAAAAAAGCACAAAGGGCAGAAAACATTGAAAAAGGAAAAGAACTAATCGAAAAAGAAGTCAAAAGAATTGGTTTTACACATACAGATTTATTCAAAAATGAATATATAGAACCAATGCTAGACAAATATAAATATAAAAACTTAGATGAAATGCATGCAGCAGTCGGGTTTGGAGCAAATTCTGCTGTAAAAGTAATTGCTAGAATGCTACAAGAATATAGAAAAGAACATGAGGAAGAAAACATCGAAGCTAAAATAGAAGAATTAGCCAAAGCAAGACAGAAAAAAACAAAACCATCAAGTTCAGGAATTATTGTAAAAGGAATAGATAACTGTTTAGTCAAACTATCAAAATGTTGTAATCCACTTCCAGGAGATGAAATTGTTGGCTATATAACAAAAGGAAGAGGAGTTTCAGTTCATAGAAAAGACTGTGTAAATGTAGAAGAATTAATATCAGAAGAAAATAGAATGATTGAAGTAGAATGGTATAAGGAAAACGAATCATCTTATCAAGTAGACATAGAGGCATATGCAAATGACAGAAGTGGTTTATTGATGGATATTTTAAAAGAAATTGGAACAACAAAGGCAAAAATATTAGGAGTAAATACAAAAACAACAAAGCAACAAATTGCCATAATTGAAGTAACACTTGAAGTAGAGAACCTAGAAGAACTAAATAAAGCTCAAAAGGCAATAAGAAAAGTAGATGGAGTATATGAAGTTCAAAGAAAGAAATAATGTCGCGTTGGGGACGTTTCTTTTGGGACATTTTTGTGAAATTTGGTACACATCTCATCTATATTGTAACTTTTTTATGATTTAAAAATACTGATATATAAATATTTTTTGTATCTTGGTTCATTTCATAAATCAAAAAATTCTAATGAAATATATGGAGCCTCTTTCACTTAGTCCGAGCTAAAGCTCGACATGAACATTACTCCATATATTTCAAAGAATTTTTAAATTTGTTCCAATCACATTCGATACAGCATAATATTTATATATCAATATTTTTAGATATAATATAAGTAATAAAAAATTAAGTAGATGTGTCCCAAAATTTACAAAAATGTGAAAATGAAACATCCATAAAGCATAAGAAAGGAAGTAAGATAAATGATATTAAAAGAACTAAAGATTGATACTTGGATAGGAGATCCAACTAATTGTTATATTGTGGTAGATGAAAAGTCTAAAGAAACTATGGTAATTGACCCAGCAGGAGATGTGGATAAAATAGAAGAGTTAATCGGCATTATGGAAGGAAAGCTTAAATATATTTATTTGACGCATTGCCATGGTGACCATATTTTTGGAGTAACAGAACTTAAAAATAGATGTGGTGGAAAAGTTTTGATTCATAGAGAAGATAGCGATGGGTTAAACAATTCACAAGTTAATCTTACACCATATATTGGAATTGGAGATATTGAATTAGAAGCAGATTCTCGAATAGATGATGGGGATTTAATTCATTTGGGAAATTTGGAATTTAAGGTTTTTCATACACCAGGTCATACAAAAGGTGGAACTTGCCTTTATTGTGAAAAGGAAAATTGCTTGTTTTCTGGTGATACTATTTTTAGAGGTACTTGGGGAAGAACTGATTTGCCAACTTCTAGTAGAGTTGATATTATAAAGTCAATTGAAGAAAAGATTATGGTTTTGCCAGATGATACTATTTTGTATCCAGGTCATGGCATGATGGCAATGCTAAAGGATGAAAAGCCAATTTATTTGGAATTAAAGCCAAAGTTGTTTTAGAAAAAGGTTTCTTGTATAGATGAAATTTTGTTTTTGATTTATGTCTTGCTTAGGGTAGTGAAAATGGAAGTTTCATAGGATTTTAATGCAAGAAATGTGGTAAATTGAAAATTGAATATGTTAGCCTTTGTTGGGTATTTACTTTTTTCTGTTCATTGTTGTTGATAATTTAAGTAATTATGTTAGAGATTTTACAAATATATTAGAAATAAACTTGATAATTATGTAAAATAATAGTATAATAGTCGAGTAACAAAAGTAAATGCTTAAGTAAAAGGAGGACATACAATGGGAAAGTTTCGCAACAGAGCAGCAGCACAAAGAAAGCAAGCAGCAGAACACAATATTAAGTTAGGGAGACGGGAAAGATGCAAAAGTCAAAAAAAAGAGTTAAAAATGAGGAGGAGAAATAATGTATCTATTCTATAAGAAACTAACTCATCCACGAGGCATTGGAACTTTTCCGATGCCTCGTATATTAAAAATAAAAAAGAAAGAAAGTGATAAAAATGAATAAAACAGAGCCAAGAACATTAGCAGGATTTATGGAATTATTGCCAAATGAGCAAATATTATTTGAACAAATGAAAAACACAATAGAAAATACATATCAAAGATATGGATTTTTACCATTAGACACACCAATTATAGAACTATCAGAAGTACTACTTGCAAAAGCAGGTGGAGAAACAGAAAAGCAAATATATCGTTTTAACAAAGGAGAAACAGACCTATCTTTACGATTTGACCTAACAGTACCTCTTTCAAAATATGTAGCCAAAAACTATGGAAATTTAAGTTTTCCATTTAGAAGATATCAAATTGGAAAAGTATATCGTGGAGAAAAGACACAAAAAGGAAGATTTCGTGAATTTTATCAATGTGACATTGACATTATAGGAGACGAAGAACTAGACATCATAAATGATGCAGAACTTCCAAGTATTATTTACACTATATTTAGAGAATTTGGATTTAAAGAATTCACTATTTGCATAAATAACCGTAAAATTTTAAATGGACTTTTTGAAAATTTGGGTCAAAAAGAAAATGCAACATCAATATTAAGGATTATTGATAAAATTGACAAAATAGGTAAAGAAGCAGTTATAGAGGAACTAACTAAACTAAATGTAAAAGAAAATGAAATTGAAAAAATTATGAACTTTATTGCAATAGATGGAGTATCAGACGAAAAAATAGAAAAGCTAGAAAAATTAGGAATTGAAAATGAAGTATATACAAAAGGTGTAGAAGAATTAAAAGAAGTTGTAAAAAACATCAGATTATTTGGAGTGCCAGACAGCAATTTTAAAGTAGATTTAACTATTGCAAGAGGTTTAGATTACTACACAGGAACAGTTTATGAAACATTTTTAAATGATTATAGAGAGGTACGGAAGTGTATGTTCTGGTGGTAGATATGAAAATTTAGCAGAATATTATACAGATAAAAAATTGCCAGGTGTTGGAATTTCAATTGGATTAACTAGATTATTTTATAAACTAAATGAACTAAACTTAATCAAGGCAGAACAAAAATCAGTAGCTCAAGTGCTAGTAATACCAATGTTAGAAGATTTAGAAAAACCAATATCTTTAGCAACTAATCTAAGAAAGCTTGGAATAAAAACAGAAATTTATTTGAATAATAAAAAGCTAAAAGCAAAATTCAAATATGCTGACAAATTAAAAATTCCATATGTTGTGGTAATTGGAGAAGATGAAATTGAAAATAATTGTGTAAATGTAAAAAATATGGAAACAGGAGAAGAAACAAAAGTTAAAATGGAAGCTGAAGAAATAATGAAAGTTGTAAAAATATGAGAATTGTGATGTAATATATATTCCAGAACGTAGCAAGGCAATTTTAGCTACGTTCTTTATTTTTTTAAATAAAGATATTATAATTTTACTTTGTACTCACAAAATTAAAAAATTTAGATAGTTTCCTATTTATACAACAAAGTAATTTTATTCCCATTTTTTTCAATAAACCCATCATCTTTCAAAAGCTTCAATTCACGCATCATAGCACTTCTATCAATACTCAAATAATCAGCCAAATCAGTTAAAGAGAAAGGCAAAGAAAAAGTCTTATTTAAATTTCTAGTAGAAAGCATAGTAAAATAGCCAATTAACTTATCTCTAATAGACCTTTTAGTAAGCAACTCAATTCTCATATTCAAATCTGTAACCTTACTTAAAATCAATTCTGGCAAATCCTCTGATAAATCTTGATGAAACTTACAATTATTTCTACATTTGTGCCTAATGTCATTATAACCATAAAAAAGCACAATGCATTTCTCACGTGCTTCAACAAGTAATTCATTATTAGTAGTAATAGTGTAAAAAACCTCACCAAAAACGTCATTTTTAGAAAAATGTTCAACAATAGTCCTATTACCATTTAAATCATAGCGAACTAAATCTGCGTTGCCATTTACTAAAATACAAAATTGATTTCTTTTTTTGATGTAACTTGTAATAACTTCATTTTTAGAAAAAGTTTTTTTCTGAACCTTATGACAGCAATTTTCAAATTTTTGTACAAATTGGTTAATATCAAAATTAATATCCATTTTATAATCCTTTCAGTAAATATTATAACAAAAATAAGTTGCAAATGCAACAAGCACAATTGAGGACGTTTATTTTTGCTTCTTTTATACTTTTTATTTTCTAAAAGTTTAAATATTTGCTATGATGCACAATTTTGGAGAGCAGGAAATTATAGACTGTAATCAAATTTATTTTATATTTGTAACAAAATTGTAATAATCGACAAAACCTTACATCAAGGCATTGTTAAAAAATGAGTATAGGAATTGTTGCTTTTGCAACAGAAAATAGATATATTTAATATATAATAAAACAAACCATAGTTATTGTAGAAAGAAATAAGTTTAAGGTTGAAAAAGTTAAAAATAATTAAATTCTTTTCCAACTAGATTTGTGTCTGAGAAAGGAAGAAAAATGAAAATTATTAAAAGAAATGGACGAGCAGTTGATTATGACAGAGAAAAGATTAAAATAGCTATTGAAAAAGCAAATAAAGAAGTAAGGCAAAGCGAAAGAGCAACTAAAGAAGATATAGATAAAATCATTGGATATATTGAGGAATTTGGCAAAAAAAGGATGTTAGTAGAAGATGTTCAAGACATTATAGAAGAAAAGTTAATGGGAATTGGAAAATATGAACTATCAAAAAAATATATTGTATACAGATATACAAGGGCATTAGTTAGAAAGCAAAATACTACAGATGAGTCAATTTTAGGGCTTATTCGAAATGAAAACAAAGAATTGTCAGAAGAGAACTCTAATAAAAATACAATACTTGCATCTACCCAAAGAGATTACATTGCAGGCGAAGTTTCAAGAGATTTAACAAAAAGGTTATTATTGCCAGAAAAAATTGTTAAAGCAGATGAAGAGGGAGTTTTGCATTTTCATGATGCGGATTATTTTGTACAACCAATTTTTAATTGTTGTTTAGTTAATATTGCTGATATGTTAGACAATGGTACAGTAATGAACGGAAAATTAATAGAAAGTCCAAAAAGTTTTCAAGTGGCATGTATAGTAACAACACAAATTATTGCAACAGTTGCAAGTAATCAATATGGAGGGCAATCAATAGATTTAATACATTTAGGAAAATATTTAAGAAAAAGCTATGACAAATACAAAAAAGAAATGCAAGAAAAATATAAAGAAAAAATAAAAGAAGAACAAATAGAAGAAATTGTACAAGATAGGTTAAAAGTGGAATTAAAAGCAGGAGTACAAGCAATTCAGTATCAAATTAATACATTAATGACAACTAATGGGCAAACACCTTTTGTAACTTTATTTATGCATTTAGAAGAAAATGACCCATATATAAAAGAAAATGCAATGAT
Source organism: uncultured Clostridium sp. (assembly GCA_948468045.1). Taxonomy (GTDB): domain Bacteria; phylum Bacillota; class Clostridia; order TANB77; family CAG-508; genus CAG-269. The sequence continues at coordinate 20,446 of CAOKGO010000007.1, forward strand.
TATCGAAGAAGTACTACAACAAAGGTTAGAAGGTATAAAAAATGATAAAGGGGTATTTGTAACTCCAGCTTTCCCAAAACTAGTTTATGTTTTAGATGAATGCAATAACCTAACAGGTGGAAAATATGACTACTTAACAAAATTAGCAGTAAAATGTTCTTCAAAAAGAATGTATCCAGATTATATTTCTGCAAAAAAAATGCGTGAAAATTATCAAGAAAACATATTTAGTCCAATGGGATGTAGAAGCTTTTTATCTCCATGGAAAGATGAAAAAGGCAATTATAAATTTGAGGGAAGATTTAATCAAGGTGTTGTAAGCATAAATTTACCACAAATTGGAATTGTTGCAAATGGTGATGAAGAAGTATTTTGGAAAGAGTTTAGTGAGAGGCTAGAATTATGCAAAGAAGCACTAATGTGTAGACATTATGCCTTATTAGGAACAAAATCAGATATTAGCCCAATACATTGGCAATATGGTGCTGTGGCACGTTTAAAAAAAGACGAAACAATAGACAAATTGTTATATGGTGGATATTCTACTATTTCTTTAGGATATATTGGATTATATGAAGTCACAAAATTAATTACAGGAGAATCACATACAACTGAAAAAGGGCATGAATTTGCAATAAAAGTTATGAAACATTTAAGAGAAGCAGTTGACAAATGGAAAAAAGAAACAAATATTGGTTTTGCATTATATGGAACACCAGCAGAGAGTTTATGTTATAAATTTGCAAAAATTGATAAAGAAAAATTCGGAACAATAAAAGATATAACAGACAAGGGATATTACACAAATTCATATCATGTAGATGTAAGAGAAAAAATAGATGCTTTTGACAAATTATCATTTGAGAGCGAATTTCAAGAAATATCATCAGGTGGAGCAATTTCTTATATTGAAATACCAAACATGAATAAAAACATAGAAGCATTAGAAACAATTGTTAAATTTATTTATAACAATATCTTGTATGCAGAATTTAATACAAAATCAGACTTTTGTCATAACTGTGAATTTGATGGGGAAATAACTATAAACAAAGACAATGAATGGGAATGCCCAAATTGTGGAAATAAGGACCATAGCAAAATGACGGTAGTTAGAAGAACATGTGGATATTTGGGAGAAAACTTTTGGAACGTTGGAAAAACAAAAGAAATAAAACAAAGAGTTATGCATTTGTAGGAGTTGGGGACGGCCCCCAAATCCTATTTTTGTTATATATGTAAAATCTTTGAATTTACATATATAACAAAAATATATTCTACCCAAATTTGCTAAAGCAAATTTGGCATACGAACAAAGACGGAGCATGTAAAATCATTTAAAAGGTCAAAAATTTTTAATCATGCTCCTTTTGTTCCATAAAAAGTACCTGAAAATCAAATAGAAAAAGTTAAAATTATGCCAATTGTTCTCTTGCTTTATTTTCAAATTCATCATCTAATGGCTCTAGGACAATGTCTTCATTATATTTTCTGTCTAAGCAATATTTTATTATATAGTCACTAAGTTGAGGGTTTTTAGATAGTAAAGGACCATGCAAATATGTTGCAATAACATTTTTTTGGAAAAAACCTTCATTAGTAGAGCCAAATTGGTTGCCATTTCCAAATAGTACTTTGCCAAATGGCGTTGATATATTATATGTTTGGCCACCATGGTTTTCAAAACCAATAATTTTTGCTTTTTTATCATTTAATTCAGTTTCTATTACAATATTTCCAATACATCTTTTTTTTCTGTCATTAATGGCTTCGGTGTAATAATCAAAAATTTCCAAACCTGGAATGATATTGCTATCCACATCTTTATAATATTTGCCAAAAAGTTGATAACTTCCACAAATAAGTAAGAAAAAAACACCATTATTGATTGCTTCTTGAATGGAATTTTTATATTGAATTAGGTCTTTTGCTAAAATTCCTTGTTCTTGGTCAGCTCCGCCACCAGAAAAAACTAAGTCATAATCATTAAAATTAGGGGGAGTATCTCCAATAGAGTATGGATCAATAATTGCTTTAAATCCACGTTGTTCTAAACGATAGCGTAAGATTTGGATATTTCCATAATCTCCATATAATTCTAAAATATCTGGATAAAGGTATAGTATTTTTAATTCTTTCATAATTAACTCCTTTGTGAGACAGTAGGGACAGGTCTATATGTCTCATGATTTAAAATAAAACAGAACTATAAAAGTACAAAAAACGACAAAAAGTATGAAACAAATGAGACCTGTCCCTACTGTCTCATGATTTCAGTTCTTGTTGGCTGTAAGGCAGTGTAGTTGGCAATGACATATTTTTTTGTATCGGTTTTGTAAAGTGCATTTACTGCCTCTTGTAAATTAGTATATGGCTCGATTTTATCAATAGGAAAACCAGCAGTTTTTATTCTAATTGCAATGTCATAAGCACGAGTTCCAGATGTGATAATTCTTGTAACATTATTTAAATTGTCAAAGTTAATGTCCCAAATCCAAGATACATCATGTCCATCTGCCAAATTGTCATTTAAAACAAATAACAATTCTTTTTCTTCATCATCTTCATTTAAAATTCTTAGGCTGACATTACTTCCAGTTGGATTTTTAGCAAGATTTATAATTGTTGGAATGCCTTTTATTTTTAGTTCTTCTAATCTTCCATTGTTTAAAACAAATTCAGATAATGCTTTTTGCATAATAGTAGTGTTAATAGAATATATAGAACAACATGCAATTGATGCTACAAAATTGTAAATATTATAAATACTATTAAATTTTGTTTCGTATGTAATTCCATCTACTGAAAAAGAACGATTTTTTAAGTCTACATTTGTTGCTAATTTATAAATTTCATTTTCTCCATAGTTACAATTTGGACATTTGAATTTTCCAATATGAGAATATTGATAATATTCATATTCAATACGGGTATGGCAAAATGGACAAAATTTTCCTTCACCTGCTTCTTTCATATCATTTGTTGCGTGGGAGTATTTTTCAACACTGAAGTAATAGGTGTTGTGATTTTCCATGTTTGCTTGTCCGAAGCCTTGCAACATTAGGGTCATCATTATTTAAAACTAAATTTCCAGTATATGTTTTTAAAAAGTCATTTATTTTTAAAATTAAAGCTTCTACTTCACCATTTCTATCTAATTGGTCACGAAAAAAGTCAAGAATTACTAGAGTATCTAACTTTAAATCTTTAAAAATAACAGGAACATAACCTTCGTCAACTTCAAAAACTAAATAATCTGCTTTTACTTTTCCTGTTAGAGTACAGTGTTTTAAAATAGTTGATAAAATTCCAGTTTCCATGTTGTTGCCTTCTGTATTGCTAATTATTTTCTTTTCATCAGTTTTTAGAATATAACCAATGATGTTATTTGTCATGGTTTTTCCATTTGTTGCTGTTACTGCAATAATAGGACAATCTATTTTGAAGTATCTAAATATTTTAGGATTCCAATCATAGGCTATTTTTCCAAGAAAATTACCACCATTTTTGCCTGCTAATTTTAGACCTAAATGAAGAATTTTCATGGCTAATATAATAAAAAAGTTTTTCATTTTTAATATCATTCCTTTGTTTTTTCATAAATTAAACATATTATACAATAAGATATATTTGTTTTCAAGAATTTTTAAGTCTTTTTTCTATTATGATAGTATTCCTTGTTATAATTCACAGTTGATATTAAGAACATTAAAAAACATAGATATAAAGCATTTACATAAATGACATTTAACAATAGAATAAATAAAAGAATAAAATATTGCTTGACATTAAATGACATATAATATATCATTCTATTAGAAGATGAGAGATATATGCTAAAAGCTATAAAGAATAAAAAAGAAAAATCAGGAAAAACTAATGAAAATATAGGGGGAATAAACATGGTAGAAAAGAATATAAAGGGAATTACATTAATTGCATTAGTAATTACAATAATAGTTTTATTAATTCTAGCAGGAATAAGTATTAACGTATTAACAGGGCAAAATGGAATTTTAAACAAGGCAAATAAAGCAAAAGAAGAAATGAAAAAAGCAGAATATTTAGAGGAGTTGCGAGTAATTGGTTTGGGATTACAACCAGATAGGACAACAAAAAATTGGGATAATCAAACATATATGAATCAATACAAAAAAGAAATAGAAGATGACGATATGTTTAATGAGGCTAAAGAAATTAAATTTTTGGAGAATACACCCAAAATAACAATACAGGTAATAACTGTTGAGGGTTGGGTATATTGGGTAACAGAAGATAATGTGGAATATAAAGGAACAGAAGATGAGCAACAGCCAATTGAGCCTGAAGAACCAATAGTTGAACCAACAGGAATATGGGCATCATTAGAAGGAAATACATTAAAATTTTATACAACAGAAGCTAATGCAAAAGCTGGTGGTGGAAAAGTATATGAGAATGTGCAAGGAAAAACATTTACACGTGATAATGCTGATGGGGTAGAAGCCCCTAACACACCATGGTTTGCTGACAGAGACCAAATTATAGCAGTAGAATTTGTAGATGAAGTAGCACCAGAATATCTAGCATATTATTTTAGTGATTTAACATCATTAGAAACTGTAAATATGGAAAAAGTAAAAACAATAAATGTAACTGATATGTATGGATTATTTTTAAATTGTAGAAATTTAAAAGAAATTAATACAAAAGGATTTGATACAAGAAATGTAGAAAACATGGGATGGATGTTCTTAAATTGTAGTAGTTTATCTAATTTAGATGTAACAATGTTTAACACTAAAAAAGTTACAAATATGGAAGTAATGTTTAGTGGTTGTAGTGGATTAACTCAATTAGATGTATCAAGTTTCGATACTAGTAATGTAACAACAATGAGATCTATGTTTGCTAATTGTTCAAAACTAACACAAATAAATGTATCTAATTTTGATACAACTAATGTAACGAATATATCAACAATGTTTCATAATTGTAGTAGTTTAACAGCATTGGATTTATCAAGTTTTGATACTAGCAATGTAACAACAGCGCAACAAACATTTTATAATTGTAGTAGTTTAACTAATTTAGATGTAACAATGTTTGACACCAAAAAAGTTACGAATATAGCAGGAATGTTTCAAGGTTGTAGTGGATTAACTCAATTAGATGTATCAAGTTTTGATACTAGCAATATAACAACAATGAAATCTATGTTTTATAATTGTAGTAGTTTAACAGCATTAGATATATCTAATTTTGATACAACTAATGTAACGAATATGGCAACAATGTTTTATAATTGTAACAGTTTAACAGCATTAGATGTATCAGGTTTTGATACAAGTAAAGTAATAGATATGGGGGGAATGTTCGTTAAATGTACAAATTTAGCACAAATAAATGTATCAAATTTTGATACAAGTAAAGTAACAAATTTTCAAGATATGTTTGCATATTGTGAAAAAATACCTAGTATAGACGTTTCAAACTTTGATACAAGAAATGCAACAAAAATGAGTTGGATGTTTGCGAAATGTTTTCAATTAAAAACCATATATATAGGAGCAAATTGGATAATACCTTCAGGCAGTGTAGATGTGTGGTCAGAAGATAAAACAATAATAAAAAAATAATATAAAACTAAATATTAAATAAGAGGGTTTCTTATTTTGATATGCTACCTTAAAAGTGGACAGTAAAAAGAAAGAGAGGCTCTTTGGAAAGTATTGTAGTTATTCCTATAATACTTTTTCTTTTTTTAGGATACCCTCTATTATATAGGAAAAACGTAAACACAATATCAAATAAATTAAACTTTTTCCTTGTAATTTAATCATATTTATAGTAAAATGCCAATAGAAATAAATTATTTAAGGAAAAATGGAAAAATGAAATACATAAATAGCCCAAAATTAGAAAACTTAAAAATAAATAAAGACAATACATATATAGTAATTGACTTTGACAGAACCATAACAACAAAAGAAAGTAATGATTCTTGGAGTGTTAGTGGTTATTTATTAGGAAAAAAATTCGAAAAAGAAATAAATGAAGCATACCAAAAATACAGACCAATTGAAATTGATTATAAAATACAAAGAAATGAAAAAGAAGAAGCCATGAATACATGGTATACACAATGTATGGATTTATATTATAAATATGAATTAACAAAAGAAAAATTAATAAAATCTGTCAAAACAGGTGGGCTAATATATCGAAAAGGAGCTAAAGAATTTTTACGGAAAATTAGCAAAAGAAAAAATACTAGTTATAATTTTATCTGCTGGAATTGGAAATGTGATTAAACACTTTTTGAAAGACACAAACTGCTATTTTGACAATATATACATTATCAGCAATTTCATCGAATTTGATGAAAATGGAAAAGTTAAAAAGTTTGATAATTCTAAAATAGTACATAGTTTAAATAAAACCATGGAAAAAAAGATAAATAAAAGAATTTTAGAGACAATAAAAGACAAAACATATCAAGTTCTAATAGGGGATTTAATAGAAGACCAAAACATGGTAGAACAATCTAAATGGGATAAAACTTTAAAAATTGGAATTTTAGAATTTGAAGAAGAAACTAACTTAAAAAAATATCAAGAAGCTTTTGACATTGTATTAACAAAAGAAGATGCTACATTTAACAAAATAGAAGAAATTTTATTTTAAATAGTTTACATACAAATGTTACATATAAATTTTATAAAAGTATAACAAAGAAAGGAAGAAAAAAATGAAAAAATTTGGAAATGTATTATGGGGAATTGTTTTAATTGCAATAGGTCTAATTTTTGGACTAAATGCTTTAGGTCTAACATCTATTAACATTTTCTTTAAAGGTTGGTGGACTTTATTTATTATAATACCAAGCTTTATTGAACTAATTAAAGGAAATAGCAAAATGTGGAGTTTTATATGGTTAATAATAGGAATCGCATTATTATTATGTGCACAAAATATTTTATCATTTAAAATTATTGGAAAATTAATATTCCCATTTATTTTAGTTATGGTAGGAATTAGTATAATTTTTAAAGACACAATAGACAAAAAAGTTGGAGAGAAAATAAGAAAATTAAATACAAACAAAGGTGAATTTGAAGAATTTTGTGCTACCTTTGGTGAACAAAAAAGTAATTTTGCAGGACAAGAATTTAATGGAGCAAATTTAGATGCAGTATTTGGAAGTGTTGAATTAGACCTTTCAAAAGCTATTATAAAAAAAGACCAAATAATAAATGCAAATGCAATATTTGGAGGAATAGAAATATTTGTTCCAACAGGAGTTAATATAAAAGTAAAATCAACACCAATTTTTGGTGGAGTTAGTAATAAAACAAGAGTAGAATATAATGAAAGTTTACCAACACTTTACATTAATGGAACAGCCTTATTTGGAGGTGTAGAAATAAAATGACATCTTTACAAAAAGTAATTAAATATGGAGCAATTGTATTTGGAATTTATTTAAGTTTAACAATTATAGGAATTGCTATTTTTAGTATTACAGCCATTTTTGGAATAACAGCTGGAATAGAAATGTTTAATGAAGATATAAAAGAAGATGTTGTAATAACTAAATGGGAGCAAGAATATTCTAATATTACTAATTTAGACATTGAATTAAAAATATGTGAATTAGATATAAAAAATGGAGATAGATTAAAAGTAGATGTTTCTAATGTTTCAGATCAATTTGAATGTCGAGTAGATGGAAATGAATTAAAAATAAAAGATAAAAAAATAATTAGAGGTTTTTGGAATATAGAGAAAGAACATCCTAAAATTACTATATATATCCCTGAAACAATAACATTTGAACAAATAAATATTGAAACAGGAATGAATGACACAAATATTGAATATTTAAAGGCAAATACAATAAAATTAGAAATGGGAGTAGGAAGATATAGAATAGATAATTTAATTGCTAATAATGCAAATATAAAAGCAGGAGCTGGAGAAGCAATTATTGCAGATGGAAGTATTGGAGAATTAAAATTAGATGGTGGAATTGGCAAATTAGAAGTAAATAGCAAAATTTTAGAAAATTCGAAAATCGCATGTGGTATTGGCAAAATGGAATTAAACTTAATTGGTTCACAAACAGATTACAAAATTGATGCAGAAAGTGGAATTGGAAATTTTGTGGTAAATAATCAAAGAATATCACGGAAGCCAAACAATTGGAAATGGTAAAGCTACTATTAAAATTGATAGTGGAGTAGGAGAAACAATAGTTAATTTTGTAGATGAAATTTAGCTGTGAATAATAAGTATAGGAAGAGGTATATTATGAAAAAAATTGCAATTTTTGGTTCAACAGGTTCTATTGGAGAAAGTACATTAAATGTAGTTAGAGAAAACCCTGAGGCATTTCAAGTAGTAACATTAGTTGCTGGAAAAAATATTAACAAATTAAAAGAGCAAATTGAGGAATTCAAACCAAAAAATGTGTATATTATTGAGAAAGAAAATGCTAAACAAATAAAAGAAGAATACCAAGAAATACAAGTGTACTATGGAGAAGAGGGGATGGAGGATATATCACAATTAACAGATTTTGATATATCTGTATCTGCTTTAGTTGGAATAGCAGGTTTAAAACCAACTTATAATATGATAAAAAATGGAAAAACGGTAGCTTTAGCTAATAAAGAGGTGCTAGTAGCTGGCGGAAAATTAATTATGGATACAGCTAAAAAATATAATGCAACTTTATTAACAGTAGACAGCGAACATAGTGCCATAATGCAATGTTTACAAGGAGAAAAGCAAAATAAAATAGATAAAATTTTGTTAACAGCTTCTCGGAGGGCCATTTTTTGACAAAGAAATAACAGATGAAATAACAGTAGAACAAGCTTTAAATCATCCTACTTGGAAAATGGGACCAAAAGTAACAATAGATTCTTCAACTATGATGAACAAAGGGTTTGAAGTAATTGAAGCAAAATGGTTATTTGATGTCGATCCAAGCCAAATACAAGTTGTTGTACATAGAAAAAGTATTGTACATTCTATGGTACAGTTCCAAGATGGAACAATTATGGCAAATTTAGGACCAAAATCAATGCAAATACCAATTGCATATGCCTTAAATTATCCAAATAGATTAGTAAATAACATACAAAAAATTGATTTATTCGAAATTAAAGATCTAGTTTTTGAAAAGCCAAACTTAGAAAAATTTGATTGCTTAAGACTAGCTTTTGAAGCAATTAAAAAGGGGCATAGCTACCAAGTGGTATTAAATGCAGCAAATGAAGTTTTAGTAGATGCTTTTCTAAATAAAAAGATAACTTACACACGGAATTCCAAAAGGAATTGAAAAAATGCTACAAAAAGATTACCCAAAAGAATTAAACACAGTAGAAGAAATCTTAGAATTAGATAAAAAGGTAAAAGAAGAAACTAGGAAAATGTTGACTTTAAATTGAAAGATTTATTCATTTACAACAAAAATATATTCTATACAAATTTGATAAAGCAAATTTGGCAAACGAATAAAGACGGAGCATATAAAGTAATCTAAAAGGTCAAAAAATTTTAATCATGCTCAGTCTTTGTTCTTATCTTATTTTTCATCTTTATTTATTTTCATATTATCGCCATAGCGTTTTATTTTTTGAGTTGTAGTTTTTTCAAACTCATTATCACGAATACCAAAACTCTTAATATGTTTGTAATTAGGCAACTTTTTATTTACATTTGCAACACTATCAGAAATAATCTTCCATAATTCCTCTTTTGTAGGAACAGAACCTTTTAAATATTCAGTAATTGCCTCTATATTAGGGTAAATTTGAGCATTTATATATGTTTCATCATCATCATCTTTGTGAATTCCCAAAACAAGAGCTTCTGAAATCAAAGGATTATCATTTAAATAATACTCAACCTCTTCTGGATAAATATTTTTTCCATTTTTTGTAACAATAACACTTTTACATCTCCCTGTAATATATAAATATCCATTTTCATCAATTTTGCCTAAATCTCCAGTATGAAACCAACCATCAATAATAGTTTCTTTAGTTTTTTGTTCATCTTCATAATATCCAAGCATAATATTTGGACCTTTTACTAAAATTTCTCCAACACCCTCAGTATTTGGGTTATCAATTTTATATTCTACATTTGGAATAGGAAGTCCGAGCCGCATCATCTTTTTGGAAAAAGTCAGTATTTCCAGCAACTAGGGGAGAACATTCTGTTAATCCATAACCTTGTAGAGTCATAAGTTTTAAAGCTTTAAAATCTGATACAATTTCTGGGTTGGCAGCAGCAGCACCTACAATAAAAACACGAAGTCTTCCACCTAAAGTGTTTTTTACCTTATTTCTTACAATCTTTTTTAAATAAAAAGGTAAATTATAAAAAGGATTTCCATCAGGTTTTTTGTATTTTTCAGGTAATGATTTATTCATATTTTTTACAATGTTTTTATGAACATTTTCTAATAGTAAAGGCACACATAAAACAACAGATGGATGAAACTCTCCAAGATTTTTTGTAATATATCTTAAGCCCTCACAATGAGCTATACTTGCACCACTATAAATAGGTAATAAAAAACCTAAAGTACATTCATAAGTATGGTGTAAAGGCAAAATAGAGAAAAATAAATCACTTCTTTTTACTTTTACAATACCATAAGTTGATAAAATATTTGAGCATATATTTCTTTGTGACAAACAAACTCCTTTTGCATTTCCTGTAGTTCCAGAGGTAAAAAGCAAAATACGCATTTCATCTGGGTTAATTTCAATTTTATCAAAATCATCTTTTCCGTTTTCATAAGAAGCTTTACCAGCTAACAATAAGCTTTCAAAAGAAGTTGTATCTTTTTTATCAAAAGGTACAAAAACTGTATTTTGATTTTTTAATTTATGCCTGTTTTCTAAAATAATGTCTAAATGTTTGCTGTCACCTAAAATACATACAGTTTCAGAAACATTCATAAAATTAATAACATCATCATTGTGTAATTCTTTATCAATAGGCACTACAATACCAACAATACTAGCTGCTAAGTAAGAAACACACCAATAGTAACTGTTTTTTCCAATAACTGCAATGCGTTTATTTAAAAAGCCCTTTTCTAATAAACTTGTCCCAAGATTAACAATATCATTTTTAAATTGTGCATAAGTAATAGAAATTATATTTCCATTCTCATCTTTGGTTTTAAAGGCAGTTCTTGAACGATAGATGTCACAAGATCTATATAACATATCTTTAAAATTTGTAACTTCTTCTGTTTTGTGATATTTAGTTTTTAGTTGTTCAGCTATGGAAAGATTTTTTTTCATTTTTAAAATTCTCCTTTTTGGTATAGTTAATTGGTTAATTTTATTACAAAAGTCATAATAGTTTTTATTGATAGCGATAAAATACAAAATTAGTATTTTGGGTTATATTTAAACTGCCATCATAAATTGATTTACCATTATTTTCTAAAGGAATATCAATAAACACTGTAACTTTAAATTCTTCATCTAAATTATTGGTAATATATATATCAAAAGAAAGTTTACTACTTATTGTGTCTAATCCAATATTAAATCTTTTAAGAAGAGAACCATCATATGTAATAGGTGTACTTGTATCTGTTATTGTATAATCTGTTTTGATGTTTTGATTTACATAGCTAAGTGTAATTGGATTTGCTAAATTGTTGTATAATATAGGTGTATCTAAATTAGCTTCATCTTCTGATGTAACTGTAAAATCTAAACTTTCTACTATTTCATTTTCTAGAACGAAATCACTTTTTGCAAATTGGTTTAAAGGTTTGAAAAATAACTTAGGTTCACCAACTTGTGGGTTAGATGAAAATTGAACATTTTTAATACAAACTTTTTTAAAAGTATTTTCTAATGTTTTTTCTTCTTTAGAGGAATTATTAATAAAAATTGCTATATCTGTGTATTGGTATAAATTTTCAATTGTAAAATTAGAAACAGAGCCAGTTTTATTTTTGGCATCACAATTACTAAATAAAACAATTTTATTAACTTGAAAAACTGTTTTATCATTCTTATTGGCAAATGGCAAAATATCTTTTTCAAAATTCATTTTAATAACGTATTTTTGAAATAGCAAGTAAGCCAACATAAAAACAACAATAAAAAGAATAAAAACAATTATAGTTAGTATCTTTTTTTTCTTGTCCATAAATTTCCTCCTTTTAAATCCTATATATCATAGTACAAAATCTAAATAAAATCAAGTAATGTTTTAAAAATGAGACATTTTAGACCTGTCCCTACTGTCTCATTTTAAAATTCCAAATTTATTCATTGACAAAAAATTAGTAAAAAGGTAAAATAATACTAGAATAAATTTAAGAGGGTATTAAGCCATGAATAAAAAAGCAAAAGATAATGCCAAAAGGCAACAAAAAGTACAAATGAAAATTACGCTAAAAAATGTTATTACCTTTTTAGCTTTTATTATTAGTGTATTATACATAGTTATATTTTATAACTATTATTTTGGACAAAGTAGTGTTTATGCTTCTGGAACAATGGATTTAGCGAACACTGAAAATATAAAAATAAGTGAAGCTAAGAAAATAAATATAGAAGAAATTATTAGTAAAAATCAAGAAGATGGACAAAAAGAGGAGTATTCAATAGAAGAAGTAACATTAGAGTACATAACAAAATATAAAAATAATGATAATTTGCCAAAGGGACGTCTGCAAGTTGTTCAAGAAGGAAGAGAAGGAAAACAAGAAATTACAAAAAAAAGAATTTATAAAAACAGTGAATTAATAAAAGAAGAACAAGTTGCTTGTAAAATAACGAAAGCTTCTGTAAATAAGATTGTAGAAGTTGGAACAGCTAATTATGAAAGTAATTATAAAGTACAAGTAGGAGATACTTTATATGTAACATCAGATAGGTTGACAGTTAGAGTAGAACCAGAAGAACAATCACAGAAAATAGCAACATTAGCAAAAGATGATGAATTAAAATTATTAGAAATAAGAAATGACTGGTATAAAATCGCAAGTAGTAGTATTATTGGTTATGTTAAGGCAGAAAGTACAACATATATTGATAATACACCAAAACAACAAGAAGTTGAAAATAAAAATACAAATAAAATAGAACCATTAAGTTTTGATATGGCTTTAAATAAGCCAAGTGGATTCTCTTTAGAACAATTTAAAAAAGTTTTAATAGATAACAAAGATACAAATAAAATTTTTGAAAAAAATGCTCAATATTTTTATTACATAGAACAACAATATAATATAAACGGAATTTTTGTAGCTTCAGTAGGAATTCATGAAAGTGGCTGGGGAAGTTCAAAAATTGCAAAAGACAAAAATAATTTATTTGGATATGGAGCTTATGATTCAAACCCATATAATGGAGCATATAGTTTTTCAAGTTATTCAGAAAGTATAGACTTACTTGCTAGAGTATTTGTAAAATATTATATAAATCCAAAAGGAACATCTATATATGGTGGAGAAAAAGCAGTTGGAACTTATTATAACGGACCAACACTAACAGGAATAAACAAAAAATATGCCACAGATAAGAATTGGGCTAATGGAGTTTTTGCTCATATGAAATATTTATACAATAAATTGTAAAAAATTCTTGCTATTTTTTACAATTTATTGTATGATATTTAAGTAGAATAAAAAACATGCCTCTTTTGTTCTTTAGGAAGGAATGAGTTAAATATGAAAAAAGGAATAATAGTAATAACACTTATCATGCTAATTATAGGAATATTTTTCATAGCTAATAAGTCATATGCAGAAGAAAAAGCAATTGATGATAAAACAGAAAGCAAAATTATTGAAATCAAAGATAGTAACTTAAAATCATTAGAAGACTACAAAGTAAAATATGGTTCAGAAAGTTATGGAACAGTAGCATATATTTTAAATATTGTACGTATTTATAGTATACCAATATGTTTTTTAGGAATTGCTATTGGAGCCATTCATCAATATGTAATTGGTATTAGAAAATTAGATACATTGGAAAGAGGAATGGCGTTTATTGTAACTTGTGTAACACTTTTAATTATATGCCAAATTTTACCACTTGCATTTGCAATTTTTGTAAAATTTGGAAGGGGGTAACAAATGAAAGTTTTATTTGCTGTAAGTAATGAAGAAATATCAGAATCTATTGTTAAGAAATATCAAAAAGAGTACAAACAAATTATTTCTTACAAAAATGTATATTACTTTAACGCAATATTAAAGGAATTACAAAAAGACAAAACTTATGATAGAGTAGTCATAAGCGAAGATTTAGAGGCTTTTACACACACTCAATATGACCAAATTGACAAATTTATATTTGAAAAATTAGATAGTATTAGTGATGAAGCTTCTAATGTTAGAGGAAATGATACACCTATTATCTTAATATGTTCTGATAGAAGAACAAAATCTGAGCCAATGCTAGTAAAAATATTTGGGATTGGTATTTATAATGCTATCATTGGAAATGATAGAAGTATAGATGAGGTTTGCAGATTAATAAATAGACCTCGTACAAAGAAAGAAGCAAAAGTTTATTATAAAATTGACACAGAAGATGTTAATTATCAAGCAGAAAATGAAAATGATGTAAGTGAAATGGAAATTCAAAACATTGTTGCTCATTATAAAAGATTAGGGAAAAATGAAGATAGATATATAGACAGTTTCAATAATATAGCTGCACAATATAATGACACACAATTAAGGATTATTACTAAATTTTTACCATTAAATGTGCGTGCAGTATTAGAAGAAAAATCACCTAAATATCAACAAATCATGTCATTTAATAATAGTGTTTCAGAAAATTTAAGAAAGAACAGAAATGAAAAAGAAGATGATGGACCAAGTCAAATTTTATTAAAATCACAAAATAAAGATACAATACTTTCAAAACCAGTTGTTATACCATCTGCTATTAATATGAGTGGAAATAAAAAGCTAGCAAAACATAAACCAACAACAGTAGCACAAGAAACATCAAGAGAAATACCATCAGTACAACCAAGACCAGTAGTTGCACAACAAGCAAAAGCAGTTGAACAACAACCAGTAGCACAACAACCAAAAATTGATCAGAAGTCAATATTTGAACAAATGGAAGAAATAAAACCAAATACAGTATTAGAACCAATTGTAGAGGGATTGGATGATTTTGAGATATTTGAAGAAGACCAAGTAAAAGAATCAGCACAAGAGGTAACAGAACCTGTAAAAGTAGAACCAGTACAGCCTGTAAAACGAGGAAGAGGAAGACCAAGAAAAAATCCTGTTCCAAGTGATGAGCCACCAAAACCAAAACGTGGAAGAGGAAGACCAAGAAAAAATCCGCTTCCTGAAGCTGAAGGTGAAAAAACAATTCAAGAGGAAATGTTACCTGGTTTCGAAGATGTTGTTACACAACCAAAAACAGAACAAAATGAAACAGTGGCAGATTTTGAACAAGAAAACGTATTACCAGGGCTAGAAGAAGCTGAAGACATGATTTTACCAGGAATAAATCAAGAGCTAGAAGAAATGGTTTTACCAGGAATAAATGAAGAACAAGAAGAAATGATGTTACCAGGTTTTGGTGAGATTAACGAACCAGTAATGCAAAATAATTTTACACAACAACAAGAACCAATAATACAAAATAATTTTGAACAACAACAATATGTACCACAACCATCATTTTATTCAAATAATAGTGATAATGAAGAAGATGATGAAGAAGTATATGAAGAAATTGATTTAAGCCAATTACTTACACCAGATAAGAAAATAGTAACTTTTGTTGGAACTAGCAAAAATGGAACATCATTTATAGTTAATAATATTGCAGAACTAATGTCATCAATTGGAATTAATACGGCAATATTAGATACAACACAAAATAGAAATTCTTATTACATTTATACAAAAAATGAAGAACCATTAAGAGAAATAGCAACACATAGTATAGAAAGACTTTCTCAAGGTGTAGCAAAAGGAATTAATGTAAATAAAAATCTTACTGTTTATACTTCATTACCAGATGAAAATAATTCTGTAAAAAATGTTGATAAAATATTAGAAACATTATTACAAAGTCATTCTTTAATATTAATAGACACAGACTTTGAAACACCAGATAGATATTTCAAAAAATCACAAGAAACATATTTAGTACAAAGTATGGATATATTAACAATACAACCATTAACAGCATTTTTAAAACAATTAAAAGCAAAGAATATTTTAGATGAAAATAAACTAAGAATTGTATTAAATAAAGTTGTAAAAATTAAAGGAATAAAAGATGCAACAATTATTGGAGGAATGGCATTTTATAATGACCCAGCAATGTCTTTTATGACAGAATTATTTGATAGAGATAGAATTAAATATGTTTCTATTCCATTTGAAGAAGAAACATATATAAGATACCTAGAGGGAGTTATTCAATGTGAAATTTCATCAAAAGGGTACTCAAAAGTATTTACACAAACATTAAGAGAATTAGGAAATATGATATATCCAATGATTACAGCTGGAACACCTAAAAACAATCGCAATTATCAACCACCATCAGCAAAAACAAATTCTAGAGGATTTTCTTCTAGTATGAATAGTACATTGGATAAAATGAGAGGATATTAAGACAAAATGTAAAGGAGGAAAAAACGTGATAATAGTAGTTGTAGTAATCTTAGTTTTAATAGTATTAGGATTAATTGTCTATAATGTAACAATACATAAAAAGATACAAAAATTCAAAAATATGAACCAAAAGATTACTAATCTATATGTTGTTCAAGATTTTATGAATGCAATAGGAGAAACATCAACGGTTGAACAAAAAATCAAAAAAATAAATGACATTTTAATTGAAAGATATGAAATAAAATATTCAACCATTGTTGTATTTGATGGAGCACAATACCAAGTAAAAGCTTCTAATGTAGATAAAAAACATTGGGGAGCATTGAAGACTTTGCAAAATGTAGATATGTTTAAAGATAGCATTCAATCTGCAACACCTAAATATGTAACAGTAAATAACGAAAATGAAAGACTTCCATATCAAGAAATGGAATTTGGAAGAGCAAAATCAGCTATATTTTTTCCTCTTTATATTGATAATGTATATATTGGATATTGGATTATAGAAAGTGGAACACCACATGATTTTGACAATGTAGATACAACAGTATTAGAAGTTATCAAAGAAAATATAGTATCTGTTTTAAAAACAGTAGTACATCAAAAAACATTAGAATCCATTGTAAGAACAGACTTGTTTACTGGATTGTATTCAGAAGAATACTTATATGGAGAAGGAAAGAAAATTATAGATCAATATACAATATCTACAATTTGTATGTTTAAAATTATAAATATACAAGAAATCAATAAAAAATATTGTAGAGAATTAGGAAACAAAGTAATTACACAAATTAGCAAATATATAGAAGAAAATATATCAAAAGACTATGTATTTGTAAGATACATGGGACCAAAATTTGTAATTGCCTTTTCAGGAGTAGAAACTAATCGGAGTAGCAGATTTTTTAAATGAAATTAAAGAAAAATTAGAAACAATGCAAATTACTTTAACAGATGAAGAAAGACAACAATTTAATTTAGAAGCAAAATTAATGAAAGATGAGCCACAAGGAGCAAATTGCGTAGATGTTGCGGTTCCAAAGCTAAATTTTGCTATATCATCTTATTACAAGGGAACAGGACTAGAAGAAGTACTAAAAAAACTAGAAGAGTACTTAGACCATGCAGATATTAGTGAAAGTGATATTACTAATATATAAAGACGTTGAAAAATAATTACAATTTTGGTTACGTCAAATTTCATTTATAACGCAGTCACATATAAAAATATGCTCCTTTGCCGTATAAATAAAAATTTTCCTTACCAAAATTTAATTCTTTTCCAACATAAAAATTAAAGGAGAGGTGGAGATAAAATGGAATTTGACAAAACTATGCATTTTAAAGTTGAAAGAGAAGAAAATGTAAAATGTAGAGAAATCTTAAAAGAAGTGTATGAAGCATTAGTAGAAAAAGGATATAACCCAATAAACCAAATTGTTGGATATATCTTATCAGGAGACCCAACATATATAACAAGTCACAAAGATGCAAGAAATAAAATAAGAACTGTTGAAAGAGATGAACTATTAGAAAAAATGGTAAAAGATTATATAGGATTAGATGAAAAATAAAAATGAGAATATTAGGAATTGATTATGGAGAAGCAAGAGTAGGAGTGGCAATAACAGATGCGTTAAATATCACAGCACAAGGACTAGAAACGATACAAAGAAAAGGATCAGATAAAATTGTTTTGAAAAGACTAGATGAAATATTATCAAATTATGAAGTAGAAACAATAGTAGTCGGAATGCCATTTTCTCTAAATGGGACAATCTCTAAAAGAGCTGAAATAACGCAAGAATTTGTCCACAAATTAAAATGTAAATATAACAAAATAAAAATAGACACAATTGATGAAAGATTAACAACAGTTGAAGCACACAAAACAATGAATCTTTTAGAAATAAATAAGAATAAAAAGAAAAATATAGTAGATACTATATCTGCAGTATATATTTTAGAAACTTATTTAAATAAATTAAAAAATTCATTGAAAAAAAATAAAAATAGGTTATTATATTAAATATAATAAAAAAATTGAAAGGAGAAAAATAATGGAAGAAAACTTTGAAGGATTAGAAGGAGAGGAATTAGATAATATCGTAATTCTAAATGATGAAGAAGGAAATGAAGTAAAATTTGAATTTTTAGACTTAGTAGAATTAGACAATGAAGAATATGTTGTATTATTACCTGTTACAGAAGAAGGAGAAGAAGAAGAGGGAGAAGTAGTAATACTAAAAGTAGAAGACATAGATAATGAAGAATCAGATGAAGAATCTTATGTAAGTGTTGAAGATGAAGACATACTAAACAAAGTATTTGAAATGTTCAAAGAAAAATTCAAAGATGACTTCGACTTTGTAGACTAATGTCGTATTGGGGACGTTTCTTTTGCGATATTTTTATGTTAATTTAATTTTATAGGAGAGAACAAATGAAGAATTTATCAACATGGATGTTAGTAATGTTTGCAAGTCTATTTTGGATACTTAGAATAGCTGTGGCAGTTAGCTATGAAATGGGAACAGATATAGCAGGAATTACACCATTAAACCAAGGTATGGAAATTGCCCTATTATTTATTGTACTAATATGTATGATATTAATTGTAAAAAGGAAAATAATTGGTAGCCTTATCTATTTATTAGCTTATGGAATGTATTTTGGAGGAGATTTAGTAATAGGACTTAACAATATGTTTGCCGAAAGTAGCAATATTACTGCATCTAATTTAGGAATATATTTGAATACATTTGTTAATTTAATTGGTGTTATTATACCAATTGCTATTTTGTTTGATTTATTAATGGATAAAAATAGAAAAGCAAATCCGAAAGACAAAAAAACAGATTGGTTTTACAATAATAAAGATTTTGACAGAGAAAAAGATGATAGAGCAGATACAAATAATTATAGAACCTTGTAAGATGTTTTTTTGAGATTAGGAGAACAAAATATATGTAGTGTTTCACTTACATTTAATTGTTCGTTTGCTAAGAATGTTTGATGTTATAGGAAAATCTTTGATTTTCCTATAACAGAACAAAAGTGGCATGATTAAAATTTTATGACCTTTTAGATAACTTTTCATGCTACGTCTTTGTTCGCCTAACATAAAAAACACAAATGCCTATCATATGATAGGTATTTGTTTATTATAAGCAAATAAAAAAGGAGAAAGTTATAAAATAAATTGGTAAAGAGGTAAAAGGGAGTCTATTAGAAAAATGCAATGACATATGATAAAGCTTTATGGTCAGATTGCCATATAATAATGAAATAGAAAAAATTAAAAACTGAAAATAATACAACAATTATAGCTATTGCACATAGATTAACAACATTAAAAAATTGTGATAGAATTATAGTACTAAACAAGGGGAAAATAGAAGAAGATGGAAAATTTGATACTCTTATAGAAAAAAATGGAACATTTAGTGATATGTATTATGGGAAATTGAATTAGAAGTATCTAAAATAAAGGAAGTGAAGTTATGCAAAAAAATAATGACGAAAATATATCAAAAATGAACATCAACTGGTAAAGCCTGATTTTTGGAAAACTCCTCGGAAACTCTTTAAAATAAGCATTTCCTTTAAATAAGTTTTTACATATTTTAATAAAAAGCGAGGTGAAAGTGATAAAAAATAAAATAATTGAAGTTCAAAATATTAAAGTAAATGTAACTAATATAAATGATAATAATTATATTTGCATTTCTGATTTTACAAAAGTTAAAGAGGGAAGATCAACTTCAGATGATGTAATTAGAAATTGGTTAAGAAATAGAATTACTTTAGAATTTTTAGGGACTTGGGAATCAATATATAATCCTAATTTTAATTCCGTCGAATTCGACGGGTTTAAAAATCAAGCAGGTCTTCATACTTTTACACTTAGTGTTAGTCAATGGTGTGAAAAAACAAATGCAATTGGTATATATTCTAAACGTGGTAAATATGGTGGAACTTATGCACATAAAGATATTGCATTTGAATTTGCCTCAGCAATTAGTCCTGTTTTTAAATTATATTTAATAAAAGAATTTGAAAGATTAAAAACTCAAGAAAATCAGAATAGAGAATGGGATGTAAAAAGAATTTTAACGAAGAATAATTATTTAATACATACTGATGCAATTAAAAACTACATATTGCCAGATAATGATTATTATAAAAATAAAGAATGGTTAAAATATGCTGAAGAGGCAGATATTTTAAATGTTGCCATTTTTAATACAACTGCAAAGAAGTGGAGAGAGCTTAATCCTGATTTAGCAAAAACTTCTAATGTTAGAGATTATGCAACAATTAATGAATTAACTGTATTGTCTAATTTAGAATCACATAATGCAGAGTTAATTAAAGAAGGAAAAAGTAAAGAAGATAGATTTGAAATATTAAGTAGCATTGCTAAATATCAGTTGGATATACTTAATAGTTCGAAAAAGATAAAATTATTAGGAGATGTATAAAATGAAGAATTTGCATGATGAAATAGTAGAAAAAACAGCAGAAGTAATAACCGATGATTTAAAAGAAATGACAAAGCCAACTGCTAAAAGTATAGGCAAAAATATTGGATTACTAATCGATGGTATTTTTGGCTGGGCAGGAACTTGGGGAGAAATTCAAAAAATAAAACAAAATCAATATATAAAAGAATTTAAAGAAGATTTAAAAACAAGATTAGATGATATAGATCTAGAGAAAATCATAGAACCTAAAGCAAATATCATTGGACCAGCATTAGAAACAGCAAAATATTACTATGAAGAGTCATATTATAAAGAAATGTTTACAAAGTTAATTGCTTCAAATTGTAATAAAGATAAATCTAATGATGTACATCCAGCTTTTATAGAAATAATAAAACAGCTATCACCATTAGATGCTAAAGTTCTAAGTATGTTTAGGTATAACAGTACATATCCAACTGCTGAACTTGAAGTAGTAGATAATGATGGATTAATAACACCGTATAGATATATTTTATGCGATTTTAAGAATAAGAAAGAAGAATTTGATATTAATGAAGAGTTAAATTTACTTACAACAATAGATAATTTAATTAGGTTAGGGATTATAATAAAGAACAAATCAATTTT
Source organism: uncultured Clostridium sp. (assembly GCA_948468045.1). Lineage (GTDB taxonomy): Bacteria > Bacillota > Clostridia > TANB77 > CAG-508 > CAG-269. The sequence goes on from CAOKGO010000007.1 coordinate 42,211, forward strand.
AGAATTAAAATATGATTACAATAATTTCAAAAATCATACATTTTATAAAATTGTTAATAAAGAAAAAGGTACTAATTCTAGAATACGAATATTAAATTCTAGAATAGAACTTACAAACATGGGAAGAAAATTTTTAAATATTTGTATAATGTAAATTGAGAGATACACATAATACAATAAATAAAAAAGGAAGTGAAGTTATGCAAAAAAATAATGACGAAAATATATCAAAAATGAACATCAACTGGTAAAGCCTGATTTATGGAAAAAAACTATAAAAAACCTTGAAAAATAAGCATTTTTGAAAAGTAAGTTTTTACATATTTATAAAAAAGTATAAGATTATTATGAGATTAGTAAATAAATATAAAATATTTGTTATAAAAGGAGAAATTATGAATTGGGAAAATATTTTAACAGGAATAATTATTCCATTAATAGCTGGATTTATAGGGGGAAGTATAGGAAATATAGTAATACAAAGTCATAGAACAAAGAAAAACAATAAAATGAATAATAAAAATGCACATTTTAGTAATAATGGAGATGTAGTAAATGGAAATAAAAGATAGAAAACATGAGATGAGAAATCAATTTTCTAGATTTGATAATAATGGAGATGTAATAAATGGAGAGTGTACAAAAGTATATAATAATTATTATCAATTTAACAAGATAGAGATATATGAAGCGTTAACTGAAAAAGATAATTATTCGGAATTTTATAAAAGATATCTATCAAAATTTGAAGAATTAAATAATTATGCATTTTCATTATTCTATCCTAAAGTTGTAAAAAAAACGTTCGAATTTACAAGTAAACCATTAGTTATAGGAAAGAAAATTATTAATTGGATATATGGATTAGAAGAATTTCCAGGTAAAGAAATTCAAGAATTTTATGAAGATCTAAAAATAGATTTTGATTTTAATGAGAATATGGTTATTGTAAAGAGATGGAATGCTAATAGTGATTATTTTAATAATAATATAAAGCAAGCAAGTGAAAATTATGATAAATTGTATGATGAATTAATTACAAATAAAAATATCCCTGATTGGTATTTAGATGATATATGTATTGATGGTAGAAATTTATTAGCTCAATATGAAAATACACAGAATAAATATTCTTTAGATAATAAGTTTCAAAAAATATTAGATTCAAATAAACATAAGTTATCTTATCCAGATATTGATAGAATTAAAGCAGAGATATTTGAGAATGTTTCAAAACATATTTTTAATAATAAGAATAAATCGAAATATACTACTATTTATGGAATTGGTTTAGAAGAATGTTTTTCTAAAATTCAAAATTTAATATTTTTAACAATATTTTATGGTTCAATAACGCATTTAAAACTTGTTAGAGAATTAATTTCCAATATAATGTATATGTATGCAGATACATTTGAAGATGAAGAATTTTATAATTTAACATTTCGAATGTTATTTCTCAGTGGAGAATTTAAAAAATATAGAAATTTGTATAATAAAATAAAATTGACTTATTCATTTGTAATTAGTAGCAATTTTATAGAAACAATTGCTGAAAGTAGAAAAGCATTATTCAAATTTGAACACGATGAAAATAATATATTTTTATTTGATATTTATGGTAGATATATAAATGATGATTTATATGAACAATTGGAGAGTAATATATTTGATATAATAAAAATAAATGATGATTATCAAATAAATCTTATAAATAATGCATTCAAATCAATTGCAAGTAATACAAAGAGATTAAATAACTTAAATATATTGTTAGAAATAATGAAAGATTATTTTGATAAATCATATTCTAGATTTTATATTGAATTTGGAAGAATTCTTAATGAAATTGATGTAAATAAATTAACACAATCTGAGTTTCAAAATTATCAAATTATTATAGATTCATTAATAAAAGAAAAAGAACATATAAATTACGATATATCTAATTGTATTATAGCAATTAAGAAAAGAGATAAAAAAATAGATAAATATGATAATTTAATTGCTGAAGCTGGTACAAATGAAAATATTGTGTATCAAATAAAATTAGAAAATAAGGAGTTAGAAGCAATAAAAAGTATTGTAAAAATATATAGAAAAAGACATGAAGAAAGAGAAAAACAACCAGGATTTTTTAGTGAATATGCAGTAGATTATGATATTGGAATAGGTATATTTACAGATGAAGCTTATACAGATGATGTTAGAAAATTTATTTTAGATGAATATTTGCCATTAGCTAAATCTATAATACTTTCTGAAAATGAAGATAATTATGAAAAGAATAGACATATTAAATTATTAGCACATTTATTGATGATTGAGAAAGATAAAGAAATAGTAGATGATATTATATGTGCTATACATAAAGCTAAAGAAATTAAAAGTGTTGATATTCATCATATTGGGATTGCTAAATTAAGAAATGAATTGGATTTAAATATAAATATTATGATGTGTGATGTTATTACTGAAAATATTAGTTATAATGAAGCGTTAAGTAATTGGTTAGAAATAGCAGTAAAATACCAGAAAAATATTGAAGAAATATTAGATTGTATTTCAAGATTAAATATGTTTTTAAAAAATGAAAATGAAGAAATTATTGATAAATTATATATTTTATTTCATATTTGTTATCAAATTAATGATATAGATATTAGAAATGATATAGTTATAATGAGTCAAATTTTTCTTAATACTAAATATCAAGAAAATATTATTAAAATTTTAGAAGAAAGAATAGACAATATTTGCTTTGAAGAAAGTAGAGGTTATATTCAATTAATAATAAATTCTAAAGAAAAAGATGTTTATAATACACTTATTTTAAAATTAAAAACTAACAATAATTATTATGTTAAATATATGGTTAATAAATATTTATAGGATGAAACTTTATTATAATGGAGTTTAAAATGTATAATTGGAAAGTAGCAGTATATCTTCGTATATCTAAAGAAGAACTGTATGTGAATAAAGATTCAAATAGTATTACTAATCAAAAACAGATAATAAATTTATACATAAAAGAAAATAATGATTTAGAATTTGTAGATTACTATATTGATGATGGTTATTCAGGAACAGATTTTAATAGACCAGGATTTAAAAAATTACTTGTTGATATTAAAGAGAAAAAAGTAAATACTATAATTGTTAAAGATTTATCAAGATTTGGAAGAAATCATATTGAAGTTGATAATTATTTAGAAAATATATTTCCAATAATGAAAGTTAGATTTATATCTGTAAATGATAATATAGATACTTTTAAAACTCCTTATGTGGTAGAAAATTTTTCTATTGCATTTAAAAATTTAATAAATGATACTTATGCATACGATATTTCTAAAAAAGTAAGAAGTATATTAATAAATAAAAAAATTAATGGTGAATTTATAGGAAAAGAAGCTCCTTTTGGATATTTAAAAGATTCAAAAGATAAACATAAATTTATAGTAGATGAAAATGCTTCTAAAGTGATTGTAAAAATATTTGATATGTTTTTAAATGGTAAAACTCGAAAAGAGATTGCAGATGAATTAAATAATTTAAAGATATTACCACTAGGAGCATATAAAATTGAAAATAATATATCAAATTATAAGCGAACACAAACAATGAAAAATTGGAATTCAGATATGATAACTAGAATTCTTAGAAGTCAAGTATATATTGGGGATTTAGTTCAAGGTAAAACTACTAAATTTAGTTATAGAATTCATAAAACTATAGCTATTAATCCAGAAGATTGGATAATTGTGCAAAATCATCATAAAGCTATAATTGATAAAAATACATATTATGATGTACAGAATATGCTAGATAGAAAAGAAGGATATAGAAATAATAAAGATATATTTTCTGGATATTTAAAATGTGCTGATTGTGGTAAAACATTAATTATTAAGAAAATTAAAAACTATGAATATTATTATTGTTCATCATTTATAAGAAATGGAAGTTGTAGTAATCATAGTATAAAGAAAGAAAAGTTAATTTGTGAAGTTTTACAAAAATTTAATAATATATATAAATATAGGAATTTAAAAGAATTGGATAAAAATATATTAGATAAATCAATTGAAAAGATAATTGTTTATGAAAATAAAAAATTAGAAATAGTATTCAAGGAAAAGCAAGTAAGATAAAATAAATAAAGGAGAGGATAAAGTGCTAGAAAAAGACTTTAAGCAAATAATAAGTAATATAAAAGAAGATATAATTAAAACTCAAATTAAAACTATGCAGGAAGTAAATAGTAATTTAATTATGTTGTATTTTAGATTAGGAAAAATAGTTTCAGAAAATAAAGCTTATGGAAATAATTTTACTAAACAGGTTTCTACTGAATTAAAATTAACATTTCCTAATATGCATGGTTTTTCGGAAAGAAATATAAGATCTATGAGATTATTCTATGAAGAATATGCAGAGGATGAAAAATGGCAACAGCTTGTTGCCAAATTACCTTGGGGTCACAATTTATTGCTAATAGAAAAAATTAAAGACAAAGAAATTAGAAAAATATATGCAGAAAATACTATAAAAAATGGTTGGAGTAGAAATGTATTATCAGTTCAAATTGAAACGGAATTTCATAAAAGAATAGGTAATAGCAATAATAATTTTAATTTATCATTGCCACCAAAAGATAGTGACTTAGTAAATAATACTATTAAAGATCCATATATTTTTGATTTTATTACTTTAAAAGAAGAGTATAAAGAACAAGAATTAGAAAATGCAATGATAGATAAAATTAAGAATTTATTAGTTGAACTTGGAAAAGGTTTTAGTTTTGTAGGAAATCAGTACAAAATTTCGATGGAAGATAAAGACTATTATATAGATTTATTATTTTATCATTTAGAACTTAGATGTTTTGTTGTTGTTGAATTAAAAGCAACTTCATTTAAACCAGAATTTATTGGACAATTAGGTTTTTATGTAACTGCTATAGATGAAACACTAAAAAAAGAAATGGACAATCCAACAATTGGATTGTTACTATGTAAGGAAAAAGATAGATTAAGTGTTGAATGGTCACTTAAAGGGACTAATTTGCCAATAGGAGTATCTTCTTATAAACTAAATGAATATATACCAAAAGATATATTGGATAAATTACCAACGGAAGATGAAATAAATTTATACTTAGATATAGAAGGAGATGAAAAGGATGAGTAATAACGAAAATTGTCACAAAACCTCAATCAACTGGTATCCAGGACACATGGCTAAAACCAAAAGACAAATAGAACAAGACTTAAAATTAGTAGACATAGTAATTGAGCTATTAGACGCAAGAATCCCAATTGCAAGCCAAAATCCAAACATAGCAACAATATGCAAAGGAAAAAAGAAAATCATAATATTAAATAAATGTGACTTAGCAAACAAAGAAAAAAATCAATTATGGTTACAATACTTTGAAAAAAAAGGAATACCAGCAGTTTTAACAGACGCAAACACTGGGACAGGAATTGACCAATGCATAAGAAAAATAGAAAACATAATGGAAGAAGATTTACAAAAACAAGCAGAAAAAGGAAGAATTGGCCGAAAAATAAGAGCAATGATACTAGGAATTCCAAATGTAGGAAAATCATCTTTTATAAATAGAATTTCCAAAAGGACAACAGCAGGAGTAGGAAACAAACCAGGTGTAACAAAGCAAAAGCAATGGATTAGAATTAACGAAAAAATAGAATTATTAGATACACCAGGTGTTTTATGGCCAAAATTTGAAACAGAAGAAATAGCAATGCACCTAGCATTCACAGGAACAATAAAAGAAGATATTTTACAAAAAGTAGAAATAGCATATCACTTAACAAAATTCCTAATCGAAAATCAAAGAACATCATTATGTGAAAGATATAAAATAGACAGTAAATGGATAGAAGAAAAACTAAATCAAGAACAACAAGAAAACGAGAACATATATGAAATAATGCTAGAAATTGGAAGAAAAAGAGGATGCATAATTTCAGGTGGAAATATAGATGAAGAAAAAACTGCTAGAATATTATTAGATGAATTTAAAAACGGAATAATTGGGAAAATAACAATAGAAACTCCAAAGATTGAAAAATAAACTTGTATGAGAAAGGAATGCAACAAAATGGAAGAATTAATAGAAATAAACAGACCAGAAGAAGAAATAAATCTTCTTTCTCCATTAATTTGGGCCTATGTTGGAGACTGCATATTTGAATTATACATTAGAACTAATTTAGTAAACAAAACAAATTTAAAACCACATAAACTGCACATTGAAACCATCAAATATGTAAAAGCAAAAGCCCAAGCAGAATTCTTAAAAAAAATTCAAGACAAACTAACAGAAGAAGAAAAAGATATTGTAAGACGAGGAAGAAACACACAAAACCATCATACTCCTAAAAATTCAAATGTATTAGAATATAGCCATGCTACTGCTTTTGAAGCATTAATTGGTTACCTATATTTAACTAAAAAATTCACAAGACTAAAAGAAATATTTGAATTTTTAAAAATAGCTTAATTATAAATACAAGTAAAGAGAGGTTTAAAATAAAAATGAATAAAAAAATAGAATTATTAGCACCAGCAGGTTCATTTGAAAAAGCAAAAATAGCATATCTTTATGGAGCAGACGCAGTTTATTGTGGTACATCTTCTTTATCTTTAAGAGCAAGAGCAGATATGGAAAACGAAGATTTAGAAAAAACAATAAAATATGCAAAAGAAATTGGCAAAAAAGTATATGTAACATTAAACATTTTTGCATGGGACGAAAAATACGAAGAAATTATAGAAATGGCAAAAAAATTAGAACAACTAAAGCCAGATGGAATAATAGCAGCAGATGTAGGAGTAATAGAAACATTAAAACAATATGCTCCAACAGTTCCAATAAATGTAAGTACACAAGCAAATATTATAAGTCTGCAAGATTGCAAATTTTGGTACAAGCAGGGTGCCAAAAGAGTAATTATGGCAAGAGAAATGAACAAAAAACAATTAAAATATATCATGGAAAACAAGCCAAAAGACCTGGAAGTAGAAGTATTTATACATGGAGCAATTTGTTTTGCATTTTCTGGTAGATGTTTTTTAAGTGACTTTTTATCATGTAGAAGTGCTAATCTTGGTGACTGTGCACAAAGTTGCAGATGGTCATATAAGCTATATGCTGAAGAAAAAAACAATCCAGGAGAACTTATGCCAATTGAAACAAGCGAATATGGAACAAGTATATTTTCATCAAAAGACTTATGTTTAATAAATGAATTGCCAGAAATAATACAAATGGGAATAGATAGCCTAAAAATAGAAGGAAGACTAAAAACAGAGTATTACATAGCATCAGTAGTAAATTGTTATAGAAATGCAATAGATGAATATCAAAAAAATCCTCAAAATTATGATGCAACTACATATTTAAAAGAATTAGAAAAAGTAAAAACAAGAGGACTTACAACATTTTACTTTAATGATAGAAATAACAAAGACATTCAAGAATATGGTGGAAGACAATATAATGAAAACTACGAATTTGGTGGAAAAGTAATAAAATATAATGAAGAAAAATCTATTATTGAAATAAAAAACAAATTGCAAGTTGGAGATACTTTAGAAATCATAATACCAAACAAAATAACTCCATATGAATTTAAAATAGAAAAATTATGGAATGATGAAACAGACGAAGAAATAAGCGAAGTAAGTCCAGGAGTAAAAGGACAAAAAGTAAAAATGAAATTGCCAATTTCTTGCCAAAAAGATTGGATTTTAAGAAGAAAGAAATAATTTCGTAGGATTATGGGGCCGTCCCCAAATCCTATTCTAAAAAAGAGCTAATTAGAAATCCGTAAAGTGCAACAGAATAATCCAATTATAACATCAATAAAAGAAGAAAATGCTGGCAATAGTACAAATATTGAACCTACAGTAAAGCCAATTATAGCAAAAAAGGTAGGTGCATAAAAGTGTTCTAGCAAGTATTTTGTAAGTTTCATGAAACAAAAACCACCAATTACAACACCAATACCAAGAGGTAGCAAAATTGGTAAATATAAGCTAGAAACTGAACTTAAATATATGCTATAAGTTCCTAAAAGCATCAAAATGATGGTGCTACTAACCCCAGGTACTACAATGCCAATAGACATTAAAAAACCACATATTATCAAGTAAAAGAAACTAACATTTTCAATTGATGATATATTTAAACTATTTTCTAAAAAGATACAACCAATGCCAAAACCTAAAGCTAGCAAAAAGTAAAGCAAATGAGAGATTTTAAATCTTTCTTTTTTATTTACTTCTTTTAATAAAGCAGGAATACTTCCTAATATAAGACCTATAAAAATACAGTTTGTTTGAATGGGAAATTTATAAATACAAAAATTCAGTAAATTTCCAAACAATATAATACCAAGACCAACACCTATAATAATAGGCAAAAGAAATTTCAAATTACTTTTTATATCACTAAAAAAATTTAAAATACTATCTAAAAGTTTTTCATAAATACCAAAAATCACACAAAACACACCACTACTAATTCCAGGAAGAATAGCTCCTGAGCCAATCGCAACACCTTTTAAACAATTAGATAAAAACTTCATTCTAATCCCCCATTAAAGCATTTTTCTATAATTAGTGTATGCAAAAAATTATATTTAATAACTTAAATTTATACTGACCTTTCAGTCTAATCATTTTTTTTGAAATTTATGATATAAATTAGACATGGATAAAATAGTAGATTTAAAAGATATGTTAAAGCAATCAGGAAAAAAATATGGAAATAAGGTTGCTTACCAAATAAGAATAAAAGAAAACAGCTATAAAAATATAACACATAAAGAAGTAAGAGAAAAAATAGATGCTTTAGGAACAGCCCTAATTGATATGGGACTAAAAGACAAGAGAATAGCTGTAATTGGTGAAAATTCTATGGAATGGGAACTTGCTTATTTAGCAATTGTTTGTGGAACAGGAGTTGTTGTACCATTAGATAAATCTTTGCCAGAAAATGAATTAAAGAATTTAATAGAACGTTCAGGAGTAGAAGCCATTTTTTATGCTAAAAAATATGAAAAAGTTTTAGAAGATGCCAAAAAGGAAGGAGTGGGAAAACTAAAACATCTAATTTCTATGGATTTGGCACAACATAAAAATGGAAATTATTCACAAGAAGAATTAATAAAAACAGGTAAAAAATTAATAGCTTCTGGAAACAAAGAATTTACAGATGCTAAAATTGACAACAAAAAAATGTCTATAATGTTATTTACATCAGGAACAACATCAGCTTCTAAAATTGTAGCATTATCACATCACAACATATGTTCTAACTTAATGGATATATCATCTATTTTAGATGTAAATTGTGAAGACATATTTTTATCATTTTTGCCATTACACCATGTTTTTGAATGCACAGTAGGATTTTTATTTGCATTACATAAAGGTGCAAAAACTGTATTTTGTGATGGAATAAGACACATTCCAGAAAATATGAAAGAATACAGAGTCAGTGTTATGGCATCAGTACCTGCAATTTATGAAGGAATTTTCAAAATTATAAGAAGGCAAATAGAAAAGCAAGGAAAATTAGAAGAAATATTGCAAAAAGAAGAACAATATAAAAATGAGAATCTTGAAAAGAAAAAACAAGTATTTAAAGAAATTCACAATATGTTAGGTGGAAATATCAAATTGTTAATTAGTGGTGCAGCAAGTTTAGATGCAGAAATTGAAGAAAAGTATAGGTTGCTTGGCTTTAATATGGTACAAGGATATGGCTTAACTGAAACATCACCAGTTGTAGCAATAGGAACAAAAAAACATCACAAAGTGGGTTCTATTGGTAAAACAGTTCCAAGTGTAGAAGCACAAATTATAAATGCCAACAAAGATGGAATAGGGGAATTGATAGTTAAAGGACCTAATATTATGCTTCGGTTATTTTGAGAATAAATCAGAAACTAACAAAGTTCTAGTAGATGATTGGTTTTATACAGGAGATTTAGCAAAGATTGATGAAGATGGATATATATTTATTTGTGGAAGAAAAAAGAGTGTTATTGTATTAAAAAATGGTAAAAACATCTTTCCAGAAGAAATGGAAAATTTAGTAAATAGAATAGAAGGAATAGAAGAATCTTTTGTATTTGGAAAACAAATGTCAGAAGATAAAAATGATATTAAAATATTTGCAAAACTTGTATATAATGAAGATGTTGTAGAAAACACATACAAGGTAAAAGGTGAAGAAAAAATTTATCAAGTTATAAATGAAAAAATCAAAGAAATCAACAAAACAATGCCACATTATAAAGCAATTAGAGGAATTTTGCTAACACAAGAACCTTTAATAAAAACAACAACAAATAAAATTAAAAGAAAAAATAACTTAGATTTGATAGAAAAAGAGGAAAAAAATGCCATTCAAAAATTTAAAAACTAAATTTTTAGGGAAAAATGTCATAGAGTTTGAGGAAATTGATTCTACTCAATTAGAGGTTTTTAGAAGAATTGATAAACAGAAAATAGAGAGTGGAACACTTATCATGGCAAGCATGCAAACCAATCGGGAAGCGGGACACATGGAAGAAAATGGTATACAATGCAAGATGATAATATAGCATTTTCGTTTGTTGTAACCTTAAATTGTGATATAAAAAATTTAGATGGATTAACTATTGAAATTGCAAAAACTATGGTAGAGGTTTTTAAACAAATATACAATATTCATCTTGACATCAAATTTCCAAATGATATTGTCTATCAAAGTAAAAAATTAGGGGGAATATTAACACAAACTAAATTAAGAGGAGAAATAGTGGAATATCTTGTAATAGGAATACGGTATAAATACTAATCAACAGGAGTTTGATGAAGAAATAAAAGATATTGCAAGCTCAATTAAAAATGAGTTTGGAATCACCATAGATAATAAAAAAGTAATAGAAGAATTTTGCAATTTGTTTGAACCAGTAATATTAGAGATGATAAAAAATAGTAATTAATTGAAAGGAAGAAAAAGATGAAATTAGGTTTTTTGTTTCCAGGTCAAGGTTCTCAGAGTGTTGGAATGGGAAAAGACTTGTATGAAAAATATGAAGAAGTAAGAAATATTTATGACAAAGTTAAAGAAATAACAGGAATAGATATAGCTAAAATTACCTTTGATGGACCAGAAGAAGTTTTAAATGAAACTAAATACACACAACTAGCCATTTTAACAATGAGTTTAGGTATTTTAGAAATTTTAAATAAAAAGGGTATAAAAGCAGATATATCAAGTGGACTTAGTTTAGGAGAATATACAGCTTTAATATATAGTAAGGCTTTGAGCCTAGAAGATGGAATTAAATTAGTTCAAAAAAGAGGACAATATATGGGAGAATTAGTTCCAAAAGGTGAATGGCTTATGGCTGCTATTTTGGGAATGGACGAAGCACAAGTAGAAGAAGTTTGTAAAAGAGTTACAAAAGGTTTTGTTGTACCAGCAAACTTCAATACAACAGGTCAAATTGTTATTTCAGGAGAAAAAGAGGCAGTTGAGGAAGCAGAAATAATTGCAAAAGAACTAGGAGCAAAAAAAGTAAGAGTTTTGAAAACAGCAGGACCATTTCATACAAAGAAATTAGAAGATGCATCAAGTGCTTATAGAAAAGAACTAGAAGTAGTAGAATTTAACGATTTTGAAACAACAGTTATTAAAAATTTAGATGGAATAGAATATAAAAAAGAAGATAATGTAAAAGATATTTTGGAAAAACATATAATCAGTCCAGTTAGATTTTCAAATGGATTGCAAACTATGATAAATTTAGGAGTAGATACATTTGTTGAAATTGGTCCAGGAAAGGCTTTATCAGGTTTTGTTAAAAGAATGGAAACAGATAAAGAAATTACAATTTTGAATATAAATAATGCTGAAAGTTTGGAGATGTTAAAATGATGTATTTTTCAAAGTCTCAAAATACATCGTAAGAGAGGAGAAAAAAATGGATAAAGTTGCTTTAATTACAGGTGCAACAAGGGGAATAGGAAAGCAAATTGCTATTACTTTGGCAAAAGAGGGATATAATATAGCATTAAATTATAGAAAAGAAAATGAAGAACTAGAGCAAGTTAAAAAAGAGTTAGAAGAAAGTAATGTAGAGGTTTTAGCTGTTCAGGGTGATGTTTCTAGTTTTGAAGATTGTGAAAATTTTGTTAAGCAAGTAATAGAAAAGTTTGGAAAAATAGATGTATTAGTGAATAATGCAGGTATTACAAAAGATATGTTATTAATGAGAATGAAAAAAGAGGATTTTGAACAAGTTATTGATGTTAATTTAGTGGGAATTTTTAATGTTACAAAAAATGCGATTTCTTACATGTTAAAAGCTCGCTCTGGAAGAATTATCAATATTTCTTCAGTTGTGGGGATTTCGGGAAATGCCGGACAAACAAACTATTCTGCTTCTAAAGCAGGTATTATAGGATTTACTAAAAGTTTGGCAAAAGAGGTTGCTTCAAGAAATATTTTAGTAAATAGTGTAGCTCCAGGTTTTATTGAAACTAGCATGACAGAGGTTTTAAAAGATGAGGTAAAAGAGGAAATTGCTAAAAATATTCCACTAAATCGTATGGGTACTTCTCAAGATGTTGCAAATGTTGTTAAGTTTTTGGCATCTGATGAAAGTTCGTATATTACTGGGCAAGTTATTCAAGTTGATGGTGGTATGCTAATGTAAAACAAATTCGTTTTAAAATAGTAGGAAATAAAGAAAGGATAAGAAAATGGAAAGAAGAGTTGTTATTACAGGATTAGGAGCTATTACTCCAATTGGAAATAATGTAGAAGAAACATGGAATGGAATAAAAGAAAAGAAATGTGGAATTGATAAAATAAGTTTATTTGATAACACAGGATATAAAACAAAATTAGATGCAGAAGTAAAAGATTTTGACCCAGCAAAATATTTTGATGTAAAACAAGCAAAACGTTTAGATAGAAGTTCACAGTTTGCTCTAATAGCTGCAAGAGAAGCTTTTGAAGATAGTGGAATAACTGCCCAAAATACAGATTTAGATAAGGTTGGGGTTTTTGTAAGTTCTGGTATTGGTGGTTTAACAACTATTCAAGAACAATGCGAAGTTAAAGTAAATAAAGGAAATAGCAGAGTATCTCCAATGTTTATTCCTATGGCAATTGCTAATATGCCTGCAGGAAATATTGCAATTGATTTAGGTGTTAAGGGTGAGTCTATTTCTATTGTAACAGCTTGTGCCTCTTCAACACACGCAATAGGAGAAGCATATAGAACAATTAAATGTGGTTATGAAGATGTTATTTTAGCAGGTGGAACAGAAGGTTCAATTTGTGAGATAGGTATTGCAGGTTTTGAAAATATGAAAGCATTAAGCAATACCGAAGATAAAAATAGAGCAAGTATTCCTTTTGATAAAGAAAGAAGTGGCTTTGTAATGGGAGAGGGAGCAGGAATTTTAGTTTTAGAAGATTTAGAACATGCAATAAAAAGAAATGCTAAGATATATGCAGAAGTTGTAGGATATGGTGCAACATCTGATGCTTACCATATTACTTCTCCTGCTCCAGGTGGAGAAGGCCGGAGCAAGAGCAATGCAAAGGGCAATAAAAGATGCAAATATAAAGCCTGAAGAAATAGATTATATCAATGCACATGGAACATCAACACATCTAAATGATTCTTATGAAACAATGGCAATAAAAACAGCTTTAGGAGAAGCAAGTAAATCAGTTATGGTAAGCTCAACAAAAGGAAATATTGGACATTTACTAGGTGCAGCAGGTGGAGTTGAAGCAATTATTTGTACAAAGGCAATTGGGGACCAAATTGTACCACCAACAATTAATTATCAAGTAAAAGATGAAGAATGCGATTTAGATATTGTTCCAAATGAAGTAAGAAGTAGTAATCTAAATGTTGTTATGTCTAATTCTCTTGGGTTTGGTGGACACAATGCAAGTATTATTATAAAGAAATATGTTTAGTCAAATAAATGTTAAATAGAAAGGATGAAAAAAATGGAATATGAAAAAATTAAACAACTTATGGAAGATATGGGAAATTCTAAATTGACATCAATTGATATTGATTTTCCAGATGGGACTAAAATCAGTATGAAAAAGGAAGAACAACAAATTGTAAAAACAGTGGAAAAAGTGGTAGATACAAGTTATTCTAATTTACAAGAAAATAAAGTGGAGAGCTTAAATATAAATGAGGATAATTTGCCAAAAGCACAAGATGGTAATGTTGTGAAATCTCCTATGGTTGGTACTTTTTATTTGAAACCATCACCTACAAGTAAACCTTATGTGGAAGTTGGCCAAAGGGTTAAAAAAGGAGATGTTCTTTGCATTATTGAGGCTATGAAGCTTATGAATGAGATAGAGTCAGAGTTTGACGGAGAGGTAAAAGAGATTTTGGTTAAAGATGAAGAAGCAGTGGAATATGGAAAGCCTTTGTTTGTGATAAAATAAAATTTGTGTACAATGTTTTATGTTATGGGAAAAACAGAGATTTTCTATAACATAAAAAGGGGAGGCCAGCGATAGTGCTTGCTGGTCTCCTGGAGGTTTTTGGTGTTAATTATCCTCTTTAATGTCTGAAAAAATTACTAGTGTCTGGGATAAGGGCATGGGTAAATTGACAACTTGAGATATTATTATGTTACTGGGAAGAACCTGCTGCAAAATTTCCCTTATCAAGTGCTCAGAGAAATGGTCTGGAAACATTATTCTGTCTTCAGTGAGATCTGTATGGTTTAAATACATACAAAGCTCAAATCTGTCTTCAATATTTTGCTTTACCTGACTAAACTTCTCAATATCAATAATGTTCATATGCTACCTCCTGTAATGAAAACAATTTTTTGCTACACCTTAATTATATCACAAAACTATACATAATGTCAAAAATTAAAAATAGGTCGGTGATAAATATTGATATATCACCGACCTGGAGAGGCCTAAAACACACAAAGCTTATAGCCGTGTGTTGCAAGTACTACTTGCTTGGGTTGCTTTTTATACAATTCCTCAAATGCCATATTAATAACACGTTCTGAATAATAATCAGGAACCGATATTGACACATCCGAATTTGTATTAAAATTGCAACATAATTTTAAATACCGCACAAGTTTTTTCTTTTTACGTCTGCCCATAAATAGGTACCTCCTTTTTGCAAAAATATTTATTGTGCAATTTAATTATAATACAAAACCATACATAATGTCAAAAATTAAATAAAGAAAGAAGTGAAAACAATGTTAAACAAAGACCAAATCAAAAAAATAATACCCCAAAGAGAGCCATTTTTAATGATAGACGAAGTAGAAGAATATAAAGCAGGAGAAAGTGCAACAGCCTATAAATACGTAAACGAAGAAGAATGGTATTTCAAAGGGCACTTTCCAGGAAATCCAATAATGCCAGGAGTACTAATAACAGAAAGCCTAGCACAAACAGGAGCAATAGCAATACTAAGCCTAGAAGAAAACAAAGGAAAAAATGCACTATTTGGTGGAATAGACAAAATGAAATTCAAAAAAATGGTAGTACCAGGAGACAAACTAAAACTAGAAGTAAAAATAATCAAACAAAAAGGGCCAATGGGAGTAGGAGAAGCAATAGCAACAGTTGACGAAAAAATAGTTGCAAAAGGAGAATTAACCTTTGCAGTAGTTTAAACTGAAAATGAGACAAAAGGGACAGGTCTAAAATGTCTCATTTAGTATAGATTATAAGATTATTGAAAGTTTTTAAATAATGAGACATTTTAGACCTGTCCCTTTTGTCTCAAGAAAGGAAAAAGTGATGAACAAAATTTTAATAGCAAATAGAGGAGAAATAGCAGTTCGTATAATAAGAGCATGTAGAGAAATGAATATAAAAACAGTAGCAGTTTATTCAGAAGTGGACAAAGATGCAATGCACACTCGTTTAGCAGATGAAGCAGTTTGCATTGGACCTGCTAATAGTGGAAAAAGCTATTTGAATTTAAAAAACATTATAGAAGCTGCAAACATAACAGGAGCAGACAGTATCCATCCAGGATTTCGGATTCCTTTCAGAAAACAGCCAATTTGCAAAAATTTGTGAAGAATCAAACATCAAATTTATAGGACCATCTTATAAAGTAATCGAATTAATGGGAAATAAATCAAATGCAAAGGAGCTAATGAAATCAGCAGGAGTGCCAGTAATTCCAGGTTCAGAACGGTAGTATAAAAGGACTAAATGACGCAAAAAAAATTGCAGAAAAAATAGGGTATCCAGTCATCTTAAAAGCTGCTGCTGGTGGTGGTGGTAAAGGAATTCGTATAGTAAATTCCAAAGAAGAACTAGAAACCAACTACAATATTGTAAAACAAGAAGCAAAAATATCATTTAAAGATGATGAAATATACATAGAAAAGTTTATTAAAAATCCAAGACATGTAGAAATACAAATATTAGCAGATGAACATGGAAACATTGTACATCTAGGAGAAAGAGACTGTTCAATACAACGTAAAAATCAAAAAATAATAGAAGAAACACCATCAACTGCAATAGATGACAAATTAAGAAACAAAATGGGTGAAGCAGCAATTAAAGCTGCAAAAGTTGCAGGATACACAAGCTGTGGTACAATTGAATTTTTAGTAGATAATAATAAAAATTTTTATTTTATGGAAATGAATACAAGAATTCAAGTAGAACACCCAATAACAGAAGAAAGAACAGGAATAGACATAGTAAAAGAACAAATCAAAATAGCAGCAGGAGAACCACTTAAACTAAAACAAAAAAATATCGAATTTAGAGGTCATAGTATAGAATGTAGAATAAATGCAGAAAATCCAAGTAAAAACTTTATGCCATGTCCTGGAACAATTACAGGGCTAAACTTACCAGGTGGAAATGGTATAAGAATAGATACTGCAATTTATGAGGGATATACAATTCCAGCTTCATATGATTCTATGATAGCAAAAATTATTACACATGGAGACACTAGAAATGAAGCTATAAGCAAAATGAAAAGAGCATTAGAAGAAACTGTAATAGAGGGAGTAGATACAAACATTGACTTCTTATTTAAAATTATTAAAAATCCAGACTTCATAAGAGGAAATTTTGACACATCTTTTGTAGAAATGATTTTGGAGACACAGTGAACAAAAGATGATTTTTCCATCTGTTCTCAAAATTATCTAAGTAAGAAAGGAAAACAGAAATTATGATTGTAGATAAAATAAAAAAGAGAGAGCCAACAGCTAAAAAAATGCAAAATCAAGTAGATATTCAAGTTGGAAAATGGCTAAAATGTGACAAATGTAAAGAAATATTATATAAAGAAACAGTAAGAGAAAACGAAAGTATCTGCCCAAATTGTGGTGCATATTTTCGTATGCACATTAACAAAAGGCTAGAAAGTATAATAGATAAAGATACATACAAAAGGTTTGACTTAGAAATTGATACAACAAATCCATTAGGATTAGAAGATTATCCAAAGAAAATAAAAGGTTTAAGAGAAAAAACTGGAATTAAAGAAGCAGTAAGTTGTGGAACAGGAAAAATAAATGGAGAAGAAGTTGTAATTTGTGTCATGGACAGTGGATTTTTAATGGGAAGCATGGGAGTTGTAGTAGGAGAAAAAATCACATATGCAATAGAAAAAGCAATAGAGAAAAAGCTACCATTAATTATTTTCAGTGTATCAGGTGGAGCTAGAATGCAAGAGGGAATAATATCACTTATGCAAATGGCAAAAACAACAGCAGCAATCTCTAAATTAAATGACGCAGGTTTACTGTACATATCAGTCTTAACAGACCCAACATATGGTGGAGTTACAGCATCATTTGCAAGTATTGCAGACATAATACTTGCAGAACCAGGAGCCATGATAGGGTTTGCAGGTCAAAGGGTAATAAAACAAACAATTGGAGAAGAACTGCCAGAGGGATTCCAAACAGCAGAATTTTTGTTAGAACATGGTTTTATTGATAAAATAGTAGAAAGAAAAGAATTAAAAAACACATTATACAAACTAATTAAGTATCATGTGAATTAGATGTCATATTGGGGACGTTTCTTTTAGTACACTTTAATTTGTTTAAGAAAATGTCGCAAAAGAAACGTCCCCAATACGACAAGGAGGAGATGAAAAAGATGCTAAGTGCTTGGGAAAAGGTTGAGATAGCAAGAAATCCAAAGAGGAAGACTTCACTTGATTATATAGAAGAGATTTTTGATGATTTTATAGAATTGCATGGCGACAGGAATTTTAGAGATGATGCTTCTATTGTATGTGGTTTGGGTAAAATCGGAAATCAAAATTATACTATAATTGCAGAACAAAAGGGAAGAACTACAAAAGAAAATATAGAAAGAAATTTTGGGATGCCAAATCCAGAAGCATATAGAAAAGGTATTAGATTTATGGAACAAGCTGACAAGTTTAAAAGACCAGTTATTACTTTTATTGATACAAAAGGAGCATATCCAGGAATTGGAGCAGAGGAAAGAGGCCAACGGAGAGGCTATTGCAAAGTCTATGTTAGTGTTAAGTAAAATAAAAGTACCAGTGATTGCAATTGTAATTGGCGAGGGGTCAAGTGGTGGAGCTTTAGCATTAGGTGTTGGAAATAAGGTGCTTATGTTAGAAAATGCAATTTATTCAATTTTGTCACCTGAGGGGTATGCTAGTATTTTATGGAAAGATGCTTCAAGAACTAAAGAGGCAGCAGAAAAGATGAAGCTTACTGCAAAGGATTTATATGATTTAAAAATAATTGATAAAATTATTAAAGAACCTACTGGCGATGAAGAAGAAAGCTTTAAAAAAGTATCTAAAAGCCTAAAAAGGGAAATAACTAAAATAATTGATGAAATGAAGAGTAAAACACCTGAAGAAATAGTAGAAGAACGTTATCAAAAGTTTAGAAATATGGGAGAATATAGAAAAATAGATTAATTTGCACAATTTGTTTAAGAACTGCTAAGGAAACTTTGCATATGAACAAGTAAAAAGCAATGGCACCATTAAGCCAAAATTAATGGAGAAAGAGGGAAGATATGTTATTAGAGGGAAAGAAAATTTTAATTATGGGAATTAGAAACAAATGGAGTATTGCATTTGGAATTGCAAAATCAGCTTATGAAAATGGAGCAAAGCTTATTTTTACATATATGGGCGAAGAAAATAAAGATAAAATAGAAGAATTAATATCAGAATTTGAAGGAAGTAAGGCTTATGTTTTAAATGGAGCTTCAGAAGATGAAATTGTTAAAGAAACATTTTCAAAAATCAAAGAAGAAAATGGAAAAATAGATGGAATAGTTCATGCAATTGCACATGCAAATACAGAAGATTTACATCAAGATTTTATTTTTACAAGTAAAGATGGTTTTTCTCATGCTTGTGATGTAAGTAGTTATTCTTTTGTTTTAGCTGCAAGACAAGCAAAAGAATTGGATATGTTAAATGAAAATGCAAGTTTAGTTACATTAACATATCATGGTTCTACAAAAGTAATTGACAGTTACAATGTTATGGGAGTTGCAAAAGCAGCATTAGAAGCAAGTGTTAGATATTTAGCAGAAAACTTAGGAAAAGAAAACATTAGAGTAAATGCAGTATCAGCAGGACCAATAAAAACATTATCAGCAAAAGGAATAAAAGATTTTAGCTCTATTTTAAATATAATAGAAGAAAAAGCACCACTACACAAAAATGTAACAACTTATCAAGTTGGAAATGTAGCAACATTTCTATTAAGCCAAATGTCAGAAGCAGTTACAGGTCAAATAGTTTACGCAGATAACGGTTACAATATAATGGGTGTATAAACTTTGGGCAACACAGTGCCTGTCCCAGAATTGCACAAAAAGGCAATTCTGGGACAGGCACTGCGTTGCCCAAATTGAATTTTTTATTAGGGTCATGCACTTTTTGTTTTGCAAAACATATAATGTGATTATATGGAAGCTTTAAGCTTAAAGCAAAATGGAGGTGCATTTATGCTATCACTTTGTATGACTGGATTATTCGGATTTTTAGAGTTTTTAAAATCAGCTGTTTTTGTTGTTCGGATATATCCAAGGTGGAACATTATTTCCAGAGCCATTGACATCAGAAGAAGAGAAAAATTATTTAGAACAAATGGCTAAAGGAGATGATGAGGCAAGAAATATTTTAATTGAAAGAAACTTAAGATTAGTTGCTCATGTGGCAAAAAAATATAGTACAGCTAAGGTTGAACAAGATGATTTAATATCAATTGGTACTGTCGGTTTAATTAAAGGTATTAATAGTTTTAAGGTGGAAAAAGGAGCAAGACTTTCTACATATGTGTCACGTTGTATTGATAATGAGATTTTAATGCATTTGAGGGCAACAAAAAAACTAGGGGCAGAGGTATATTTGAATGAACCAATTGGAAAAGATAAAGATGATAATGTTGTGACTCTGCAAGAGGTCTTAGAGAATAATGAAAGAAATATCGAAGATGAAGTTGATATTAAAATGAAGATAAAGTTACTTTGTGAAAAGATGAAAGATATTTTAAAGGATAGAGAAAGGACAATTTTAGAGCTTAGGTTTGGTCTTCGGTGGAAAGAAACCTAAGACACAAAATGAAATTGCTGAGATGATGGGGATTTCACGTTCTTATGTTTCAAGAATAGAAACAAAGGCAATAGATAAATTGGCACAGGAAATTAAGGAATAGCAAAGAAAAAAAATCTTAACTGTAAAACCACAAATAAAATTTGTGAATTTATTGTGAAAATGTTTTACAATTCTAGGTTATGTGGTATAATATACTAGATAAAAAATTAAAAGGAAATGATAAAATGCAAAGAACAAAATTAAAAGATAGAATTTTACCAACATATACCAAAGGGGAAGAAATTTTTAACATGACTTCACATATTGTTGGAGCAGTTTTAGGAATTGTTGCATTAATTTTATGCATAGTTTTTGCAGCAATAAATGGAAATGGTTATGGAGTTGTAAGTGGAACAATTTATGGAATAACCATGATTATTTTATACACAATGTCTAGTATATATCATGGATTAAGCCCTAAAATAAAATCAAAAAAGGTTTTTCAAGTACTAGACCATTGCTCCATATTTTTACTAATTGCAGGTTCATATACACCTTTTGCCTTATGTAGTATTAGAGAAGTAGACAGTATAACTCGGTTGGACAATATTTGGAATTATATGGTTATTTGCCATATTAGGAATTGTATTAAATGCAATTGATATAAAAAAATTCAAAGTATTTTCAATGGTATGTTATTTACTTATGGGTTGGTGTATTATCATAAAGGGAAGTCTACTGCCAGAATTATTAACATTAAAAGGATTTATACTTTTAGTTGCTGGAGGAATTGCATATACAATAGGTGCAATTATATATGTTGCTGCAAAAAAACACAAATATTCACATTCAATTTTTCACTTATTTATTTTGTTAGGTAGCTTTTTACAATTTATGTGTATACTATTATATGTTATGTAAAAACTTTAAAAACAAAAAATTTTTAAGTTATAAAAAAGTAAGATATTAAATAAAATACAGAGATAAATTAAGAAAAAAACCAAAATTCAAGCAAAAATTTTAACGAGTTAGCTTGAAAAATAAACCTAACTGTGTTAAAATAAATTTAGTTTAAGAAAAAAGAAACATTAAAATTTTTTAAACTTTTAGATAATTAAAAAATATTATTTTAAAATTAAATAAAAACCCTGCATAGTGCGTATAGGCAGAATTTTTAGAACCAACACAGATTAAGAGGGGCTAAATCTCTAAATATGGCGTGCAAGCTCACATTAACTAGTGAGAAGCCCATGAGTATTTAGGTAGGCACCCACCTGTTTTTAGGAGCAGGTCCTTAAAAATTCATGGCAACTGACGGCTAAGGCGGGGATTTTTTTTGTTTATAGGCAAAATCTTCGATTTTTTTCTTATGTTATAAGAAAAATCAAAGATTTTTCCTATAACATCAACACATTCTACACAAATTTGATAAAGCAAATTTAGCAGGCGAACAAAAACGGAGCATGTAAAGTAATCTAAAAGGTCAAAAATTTTCAATCGTGCTCCTATTTTTCTTAATCCAATTTATCTAATGCTAAAATTGCTTTAGCATAAATCTTAGAAGAAAGTATTAAATTATCAATATCAATAAATTCATCAGTTTGATGACACATATCTTTACAACCAGGGAAATTACAACCAAATGAAACACAATTTTCAAAAGCACGAGCATAAGTTGCACCACCAATTGCTAATGGGGCTAAATTAGAATTTGTTTCTTCATTGTAAATATCACAAAGAGTTTTTACAAGTCTATTTTCCTTTGGGATATACAAAGCAGGTTTAAAATCAAGTATTTCAAAATCAAGATTTGAATAAGAGCTAGTTTTTTCTATAAAACTATTTTCGATAACAATTTTATTCATTGTTACTGGAACACGAAAGTTTAAACCAACTTGAATGCTGTTATTTCTAAAGTAAAAATCTCCAACATTTAGAGTAAGTTTGCCTGAATCATCTTCAAAATTAATTCCTAAATTTTCACCCCAATAATTTACATTAATAAACTTATCAAAAAAATCAAATAGGTCAATTTTAATTTGATATATTGAAAATATCTTTGACAAAGTAATTATTAAATGTGAAATAGCATTTACTCCAAGCTCTGGATGTGCACTATGGCTTGATACACCATGTGAAGTGAGCTTTACTTCAGTTTCATCTATTTTATAAATATCAATTTCAAAATTCAATTCTTGTATAATATTTTTTAAGTTTGTAATAAAATCAGACATTGCAATTTTGTTAGGATTTATAGAAAGTGTTGTACTGCAAAGCTTAGGAACAACATTAATAGCATTGTTATATGTGTTTATGTCTTTAATAACAATATCTTGATTTAAAAAAGAAGAATAATCCATTTTTAGGTATAAAGTTAATATAGCTTTTTCAGAATTAATGCAAGGGAAGTCAGCATCAGGACTAAAACCAATGGTTGGTAGTTCTTCATGTTTTTTGTAATATTCAATACATTTCCAATCATTTTCCTCATTTAGACCTAAAATTAATCTAACACGTTTATGAACATTGGCATTTTCCATAACACTTTTCATAGCAAATAAAGAACTTATAACAGGTCCTTTGTCATCAATTGAACCTCTACCATAAATTTTATTATTTGCAATAGTTCCACTAAATGGTGGATAAGTCCAGTCATCTCCTTCGGGAACAACATCTAAATGGCCAATTATACCAATTAATTCTTTTCCTTCACCAAATTCAATATAACCACAATAACCATCAATGTTTTTTGTTTTAAACCCCATATTTTTTCCTAAATCTAACATATATTCTAAAGCATTGTTTACTGGTTCGCCAAAGGGATGCTTTGGATTACTAGAAGCACATATAACACTTGGAATTTTAATTAGTCCTTGTAGTTTTTCAATAATTTCGTTTTTGTGATTTTCGATATATTTTTCTAACATAAAACCTCCATTCGAGCTAATTATATTTTATATTATAGGGGAAATCTTTGATTTTTCCTATAACAGAACAAAGACGAGGAATGAAGAGTAATCTAAAAGGTCATAAAATTTTAATCATGCCTCTTTTGTTCCTATATGTAAATAGAACTCATTAACATATATATTATTAAAAGTATGTTATAAATATGCAAAAATTATAAAAATTTGTGGTAAAGCCTATATTTCCACCAACATTTTTTCTTTATAAAGCAAGAAAATGAAGTTGAAGCATTGCTTTTAAATTTAGATTTTTCTATTAAAAATGAATGTCTTTTGTCTATATATAAATAAAAGAAATCTTGTGTTTCAAAAACTTTATATAATTGAAAATAATTCATTTTGATATATTCGTTGTTGTCTTCAACAGTAAAAAAATTATCATAAAATTTAAAAGTAAATTCTTTTTCACTTTGAATTTTTTCACTTTTATATTCTTTGGAAACATCAGAAATAGGCTTGAAAAGACGCCATAGAATAAAGATAGTTAAGACACTACAAAAAACAACAGCAATAGTAAAATTATGATATTTTACTTGTAAAGTCAAGCAAAATAAAATAAGTGCAACTATTATAACTGTATAACTTACATAAGTAAAGCGATATTTCTTGCTGTGAAAAGCAAGAAATTTATTGTAAATATCTTTGCTATATTTTGTTGTGTTTTCAAATAAAATTTTCAAAATTATCACCAATTGAATTATAACACACAGTTACTATGCTCGCAACTTAAAATTAAAAAGCTTGTAGAAGAAAATATTAATAATGTAAATCAAAAGTATTATTTTTTTAAAATTAGGAACAAATTGCATAAGTACATAATATAATGTATAGGGAAGAAATATAGTTTGAGCATAAATGCTCGAATGGAGGAGTTTATGGCTTATTCAGATAGAGAATTATTAGCAAGAATTGTACAATGTGAGGCACGGACGGAGAGGGAGACAATCGGAATGAAAGCAGTTGCAACTGTTACTATGAATAGAGTTTATGTTCCAAATGGAGAATATGCTAGAGTGTCACAAGGTGGGAATATTAGAAATATAATTTTTCAACAAGGACAATTTGATTGTGCAAGAGAAACAATAAGAAATCAATATAATCCACAAAATATTTATAATATGACACCAACAGAAGTTCATTATAATATTGCAGATTGGGCATTAGTTGGAAACAGATTAAATGAAATAGGGGATTGCTTATGGTATTTAAATCCTTTTAGACCAAGTTGTGCATCAACTTTTCCTAGCAATGGGTCTGGAACACTTCATACAAGATTAGGTGAACATTGTTTTTATCGTCCAACAAATAAATATTCCCAAACATAGTTTAAGAAAAGGAGTGATTTTATTATGGAAAATACAGAGGAAAGAGAGAATAGACAAGTGGATATTAATCAAAATTCACCAGAAATTTTGACAAATCCTATTTATACACCAGCTTTTTTAAGAGAACAAATAGGAAAATTAATGAGGGTAGAGTTTTTAATAGGTACTAATAATTTAGTAGATAGAATAGGAATTTTAGAAGACGTTGGAGCTAGTTACATATTGCTTCGTTCTTTTGAAAATGATAGTTTGGTGTATTGTGATATTTATTCTATCAAATTTATTACTATTTCTACAACAGGAATTTATGGTTCAATGACAAATAACAATAGGTATCATTATTATTAATTAGATTTAAAATTTGTTATTTTATGTAAAATATGCTATAATAAATTTCATAATGAATACTAAAAATGTATGAGGAGATATTATGAAATTTATAGAATTATTAGAAGATGTTAATTCTGATTGGACAATTAAAGAAAAAGCAAGATATTTATATCAAAATATTTGTAAAAATATTTCTTATGATGAAAGATTTGCTTATGGAACAGATAAAGAACTATTATATACAATCTATAATAGAGAAATTAACATAGAAAATGATGAAGACACAAGGTTAATATGTCGAACAGCTAATTTAACATATCAACAATTATTAGAGAGATTAGGAATAAAATCAAAATTAATATACAAAAAGTCAAATGTTTCAAGACCAATTAATGTTAATGATGTTGCTTTATTATTTTGGGATGAGAATGAAGATAAATATTACACTAATATAATAGGAGATGTAGAAAGCAGCAGATTTGGATTACAGACAAGTTTTTTTGGAATAACAAAAAATTTATATGAAGAAGCACAAGATGTAAAGGAAATAACACTAGAAGAATTAAAACAAATAGATATTAAAACAGGTTGTATTAAACAGGACTATAATAATATTGTTTTTAAATTATTAACTGATGAGGTAAAAAATACGAATAATTTTAAAAAATTTTTAAAAGGTCAAGGTATTGATGCAGATAATCTTTCTAGGAATGAGATATTACAAAATAAATTGCAATTTTTAACTAGATTGATAAAATTTAGAGATAAGACAGCTGGACCAGATGAGCAAAAGAAATTTTATCAAAAACTGTTTCGTGGTTCAGTTTTAGATAAATTTGAAAGTAAAAGATTTAATACTTATGAATATGTAAAAGAGATTGGAAATGAAATAGAAATATTATCTATAATTGAAATAAATTTATCAGGGACACTTGTATATTATTTTTATTCAGATGAAGAACAGACATATGTACAAATTTCATCAGAAGATATTATAGCAAAAACAAAGGAGTATAGGGAAAGAAAAGGAAAAAAATTAATCATGCAAAAAGACGAAAACAAAAAAGAAGATACTATTCGTTAATAGTAAGAAAATTTAAAGCTTTTCTTTCTTTTTTTATGTTATAGGAAAAATCAAAGATTTTCCTATAACATAAAACATTCTACACAAATTTGCTAAAGCAAATTTGGCAGACGAACAAAGACGAGGCATGAAGAGTAATCTAAAAGGTCATAAAATTTTAATCATGCCTCTTTTGTTATGTTATAGGAAAAATCGAAGATTTTCCTATAACATAAAACATTCTACACAAATTTGCTAAAGCAAATTTGGCAGACGAACAAAGACGAGGCATGAAGAGTAATCTAAAAGGTCATAAAATTTTAA
>CAOKGO010000008.1 GCA_948468045.1 uncultured Clostridium sp.
GAAAAGAACCTAAAACAATAACCTAAAATTCATCTATGTATTTTTGAGTGTGCTTTAAAAATAAGTATACAAACATTAAAAATTGAATAAAACAAATAAATTTGGAAAAAATATAAAAAGTACTTGAAAAAAAATTTACATTAGTGTATAATGCAAAAGTACAAAAACAAGTCATCAATTTTCTGGTGATGATTACATTTAGGGTAATACCTGTTCCCATCCCGAACACAGAAGTCAAGCCTAAGTGTGCCGAAAATACTTGTGGGTTACCCTACTGGGAAGATAGGTTGTTGCCAGATTTTATATATATTCCTCGTTAGCTCAGTTGGTAGAGCGCTCGGCTGTTAACCGATAGGTCGTTGGTTCGAGTCCAACACGAGGAGCCAATAAAAAGTTTCGTCGAACTTTTTGAAAAGCTTGATATAACTAAATTTCAAGACCATCAAAAAGTTTGATGAACACAAAAACTTAAACCGTTTCAAAAGAAACGGTCTTTTTTTGACCAAAAATATTGAAAAAAGGAGGTTTTTGTGGTATTATGTTACATATAATTAAACAAGAAATCAATATGAGTAAAGAATTACTCTCTAAAATTGAATGGGCGTGCCGTTTTAAATTTAAAGGAAAGGAACAGCCACAGATAATAAATGGTTGTCTAAGAATTATTGAGCATACCAATTTAGCGTATGTAGAGCCCCATAGAGTAATTATTAAAGATAGCTTGTACCTATTCTTTAATGAACACGATTATTTCTATGTAAATGATTTAAGTACAAAGTATCCGTTATCCAAATTACAAGAACATATCAGCGGAAATACATAACATAGAACGGCAAAGCATTTTAGAGTTTTTAAAAAATTATACTATATTGGTTTATTTGTGTTATTAAAAAAGAAAATTAAAGGGATAGTAATAATAAATATAAAAACTCGAAAAGTGCTAATAGCCAAAACTATGCTATGTGGCACTTTTTTAGTTGCCTTTCTATTCATAAAATTTGGAAGGAGGATATGTAAAAATGAATGAAGAAAGGAAAGTAGCAGGAATTTATATTCGTGTAAGCACAGAAGATCAAGCAAGGGAACGGATTTAGTTTAGGAGAACAGGAGGAGAAATTAAAGGCACTTTGTAAATATAAAGATTATAAAATATACAAAGTTTACAAAGATGCAGGAATATCTGCAAAAGATATAGCAAATAGACCAGCATTTCAGCAAATGTTGGAAGATATGAAAGCAGGTAAAATCAACTATATTGTAGCTTATAAATTAGATAGAGTTACAAGGTCTGTAAGAGATTTAGAAGTTCTGATATCAGAGTTAGAAAAGCATAATTGCTATCTCATTTGCGATAGAGATGATGTAAATACATCTTCAGCTAATCGGAAGATTTTTTGTAAGAATGTTAACAGTTCTTTCACAATTAGAAATTGAAATAGTATCAGAAAGAACAAAATTTGGAATGACAGGAGCAATAAAATCTGGACATGTACCTCGGAACTTGCCCATTAGGTTACAAAAGAGAAAATAAGAAAATGGTAATAGATGAGGCTACAAGAGATTTAGTTGTAAGAATATTTAATATGTATTTAGAGGGCAAAAGCTATCAAACAATAGCAAATATTTTAAATACAGAGAAAATACCTACACTAACAAACAAGCAATGGAAAGATGCAACAGTATCTAAAATAATCAATAATAAAATCTATGTAGGAGATTTTGAACAATATAAAAATGTACAAGGAAAAGAGCCTATTGTTTATATGAATGTTGTAGAGCCAATAATATCAAGAGCAATGTATGAAGATGTACAATCACAAAAAGAGAAAAATCAAAGAGCATTTTGTAGAGATAGAGTTTATATATTTATGCAAAAACTACTATGTCCAAAGTGTGGCAAAATAATGCAATGTAAAGGCTCTGGAGGTCAAAAGAAGAAGTATATGTACTATCCTCAGATTGTAAAACTTATTTAAGAGAAGATTTAGTTGAAGACTCAGTTATGTTTTTAATAATGAATTTAATTGAATATGATATGACAGTTAAAAAGTATTTCTTTCCTGTTTTAGCAGATAAAAAAGAACGAAATACAGCTAAACTAGATAAAGAAATAGCCAGTTTGCAAAATCAAAAGAATAGAATAAAAGAAGCATATATAAAAGGAATAGTTGAAGTAGAAGATTTTTCAGAGGATTATAGAGTTATAGAAGAAAAATTAAATTTATTAGAAGAAAAACGAATTGCAGCAATAGATATAAATAAGCAGACATTTTCGCCACAACAAATAATGGCAGATAGAGATGTTGAAAAAGAAAAGTTGATTCGTTCAAATAAGTTTAAAGATATGCTTATGGCAGAGTGGAACAATAAAACAAAAGAAGAAAAGCAAGAGTTTATTTCTAAGTTTATAGAAAGCATTACACTTGAAAAGAGTAGTAAAGATTTTTATAAAATAGAAAATATAAAATTTAGAAGTAGTTTTCTTGAACAAATATATAAACTTATGGACTTTGGTATGTTTGATGTTTCAATACCATGTACAAAAGGAAAAGAAGAAACAGAAATTACTTCTACAATATTAATGGACAGGAAAGAGTTAAAAGAATATATAGATAGACTAAACAATTATTATGAAGTTTCTTATTATGAATTAAGAAATTTAGATGCACCTAAAAAAGGTTACCAGAAAAAATACTTTACAATAGATGAGACAAATGATAATGGAGAAAAACTATTTAAGTTAGTTGAACTAATAAGTGATGACAAGAAATTTCCACAGAAAGAAACAAACAGAATAATTGGAGAAATTAGAGTAAAAGAAAAAGTTAGTTAAAAATTATGGAGGTAAAAGAGTTATGGAAAATAAAGAATTAAAAGAAAACAAATATGGAATTGAATATACAAAAGTTGGAGATTATTATATGCCAAATTTAGTTTTAGAAAAAGAAAAAATAAATCTAAATAAATATGGTAGAGCAAGACTAAATTTTTTGAAAGAAAATAGAAAGGCAGAATATACAATAATGTTCGTGAACGGAACTTTGAATGAGCATTTAAAAGAAATTCAAGAAACAGCACAAGAAAGAATTGATATTATAATAGAACAATTAAAAAGCAAAAATAATTTAAAAGAAGAAATGAAAAATGCAAACCAATTATATTGGGTAACTATGATGAATAATTTTAAAAATACTGCAGAAGAAATTGTATATAAAGAACTTATTTATGTATAAACAAAAAATGTCTATTAGGGGTACTACAAATTTATATCTATCAGTGTAGCGAGCATAGGTTTTGTATTGCCACAAAACCGACAGCTTACGCTGAAAGGGGATTTTAATCCCCTATAACCCCTAACTAATGAATGAAAAAACAAAATGAAAATTGAAAAGAAAAATTGATTTTTTTGTTAGGGATTTTATCAAAAAGTGAAACAAAATTTATGAAAAAGGATGTGAAAAATTATGAGAAATAGAACGATAGGAATTAATGTTAGAGTGAGTGAAAATGAAAAGAAAAAGTTACAAAGAAATGCAAAAAAGAGTAAATTATCTTTGTCAGGTTATTTAAGAAAATCTGGATTACAACAGAAGATTTATGAAGTTCCAGATGAAAAAATATATAAAATTTATACAGATATTACTGATTTAAAATATCAATTTCCTTATTTGAATAATGAACAAGTAAAAGCAAAAATAGAAGAAATGCAAAGTAATTTTTTAGATGTATATAATCATAAGGGAGATGATGATACAGATGGCAACAACGAAAATATGGGTAATTAAGGATAGTTTATCTCGTGTAGTAAATTATGCAAAAAATCCAGAGAAAACAAAATTTTCTGACTTAAAACAAGTATTAATGTATGCAGAAAATGACGAAAAAACTACTGTTGAAAATGAGAAAACTATGTATGTAACAGGAGTAAATTGTGATAGTAAAACAGCTTATGAAGAAATGAACTTTGTACAGAAAAAATTTGATAAATGCACAGGAAATATAGCATATCATGCATATCAAAGTTTTAAAACTGGGGAAGTTTTACCAGAATTAGCACACAAAATAGGAGTAGAACTAGCAAAGGAAATGTGGAGAGAATATCAAGTAGTAGTTGCAACTCACTTCAATACTGGAACATATCATAATCACTTTGTAATAAATTCAGTTAATATGTTTACAGGAAAAAAGTTTAATTGCAATAAAGGTGTTTATTATAAGTTTAGAGAGATTTCAGATAGGCTATGTAGAGAAAATAATCTAACAGTAATAGAAAATCCAAAAGGAAAAACACCAAGAAGTATATACTTTGCAGAGAAAAGAGGAGAACCAACAAAATATAATTTGATGAGACAAGCTATTGATGAAGCAGTTGCAATATGTTTAACTTATGACCAATTCAAAAAAGTAATGTATAAGAAAGGTTATATTATCAATGATGATCCAAATAGAAAATATCCAACAATTCGCTCAATAAACGATAAAAAGTCAACAAGAATGTATCAATTAGGCAAAGAATATTTGCCTAAAAGTATTGCTGACAAAGTATATCAAAATCCATATTATGTGCAAGAAGAATATTATAAGTTAGTAAAACCTAAAAAGAAATATAAGCAATATAATGTTTATAAAGTTAAAGGTAGTTTTAAAAGTATGAAGAAACTTTCTGGAATAGATGTACTATTTATATTACTATTTCATTTATTAGGAATAAATACTAGACCAAATGTTAAAAAACATCGACCATTATCGCCAGAAATGAAAAGGGCGGTTAGGCAAATGGATAGATATTCTAATGAGATTAGACTTATTGTAACAGAGAAAATAAAAACAGTAGAAGATGTAAATAGTTGTATTACACGAACTGAAGAAGATATAAAAGATGTTATTAATTTAAGGCAAAAATACAGAAATAAGTTAAGAAATTGCAAAGATGATAAGTTAATAACAGAATATAAACTAAAGATAAGTGATTGCACAAATATTTTAACTAGATACAGAAAAAATATTAAAACAGCAAATTATATTTTAGAAGATATACCAAAAGTTAAAGAAGTTGTAAAAATTGAAAAACAAATGCAAAAAGAAGAATTAGAAGATATAAAGAAAACAAAGAGAAAGAATAAAGATAGGAATGCAAGATAGTAATATAAAAGGTTGTTATTAGTAATTATAGCAGCCTTTTTTAAAATTTTGAAACAACGTTATGATGCAAATAATAAAATTAAATAAAAGTGGAAAAAATCAGTAAGAAGTATTGATATATCAACAATTTTTACTGTAGTATAAGAAAAAAACAAATTTTAAATAGGTAAATAAAAGCAAATATAGTCAAAAAATATAGATAAGCTATAAGAGTACGAAAATTAATTTTATTTTTACATTTTTTTAATTGTTAAAAAATTTTTTTTATGATATAGTAATTAAGGATAAAAATTTTAGAAAGAAGTGAGGAAATGGCTTTTATTTTTAACAAAATTGATGCAAAAAATAATCTTAAAGAGTTAATTGATAGATTTAAGGATAATTATGAATTTTATAATAATTCGAAATATAACGAAAGTGAATGTAGATTAGAATTTATAGATGGATTCTTAAAGGATTTTGGCTGGGATGTTCAAAATTCAAATGGCAAGTCTCCTAATTTAAAAGAAGTAGTTGTAGAATCATATGAACAGGAATTAGGAAAACCAGATTATACAATGACTTTCAATGGGTTATCAACTTTTTTTGTTGAGGCAAAAAAACCAGCAGTAAATATTTTAGAAAATATTGATTGCTCATTTCAAGCTAGAAGGTATGGTTGGTCAGCTAAACATAGGATATCAGTATTAACTAATTTTAAAGATCTATTGATATATGATTGTTCTGATATGCCAAAAAGTAATGATTCTACTAGGAAAAATTTAATTGCTAAATATAACTATTTAGAGTATTTTGATAAATATGACGAAATATATGAATTAATCTCTAAAGAAATCGTATATAATGGTAAATTTGAAGAAAAATTTAAGAGCTTTTCTACTATAGGACAGACTATTGATGAAATGTTTTTGAAACAGATAAATGATTGGCGAGTTCAACTGGGACAAGAATTATTTAATATAAAAGGTGGAAATATAGAAGATATAAATATAGAGATTCAGGAATTTATAAATGAAATTGTATTTTTGAGAATTTGCGAAGATAGAAATCTACCTTTATATAAGACTTTGCAAAAATCTATCTCAATTGATTCAATGCTTCAAAAAGAATTGGAAAAGATTATTGAAATAGCAGATAAAAGATATAATTCGGGGCTTTTTAAAGAACGTAATATTATAAATGAACTTGATAAAAATATTTTAAAGAATATTATTACAGATTTATATTATCCGAATAGTCCTTATGATTTTACTGTTATTAGTTCGAATATATTAGGAGAAATATATGAGGTTTTTATATCTGAAACTCTTATTGTAAAAAATAATGAAGTAATACTACAGGCTAAAAAAGAAAATTTAAATAGAGCAATAGTTACAACTCCATATGATGTAGTAAAATTTATGGTTAGTAAAAGTTTAGAAAATCTTACAGACAAAAAAAGTCCTGATGAAATTAAAAATTTAAGAATTGCAGATATAGCTTGTGGATCAGGGATATTTTTAACAGAAGTGTTAGATTATTTAATTAATTACTGTCAAGATTGGTATGAAAAAAATAAAAAATATGATAATTTAGAGGAAACATATACAAATACTTATAAGTTAACATATAAAGAGAAAAAAGAAATTTTAACTAGTTGTTTATATGGTGTAGATATTGACTATCAAGCTGTAGAAGTTGCAAAATTCAGTTTATTACTAAAGGTTCTAGAAAATGAAACAGAAGAAACAGTAATAAATGAGAAACCAGTGTTACCATCATTAGATAGTAATATAATAAATGGAAATTCTTTGATTGATTTAGAAATGATAGAAGATGCAACCACAGATGAATTAATAAGTATTAATCCATTTTCTTTTAATAATATAAATGGTGGAAATAAATTTGATTTAATAATAGGAAATCCTCCATATGTAAAAACAGAAGATATGATAAAACTTCAAGATAAAAAAGAAGTACAAGCATATAAATCAAAATATTATGTTGCGTACAAACAATTTGATAAGTATTTCTTATTTATACAAAGAGCTGTAGATTTAGCAAAAGACCATGGAAAAGTATGTTACATTGTACCAAATAAGTTTATTAATAATGTTTCAGGAGAAAAAATTAGAGAACTTATTTCGGAAAATAATTATTTGAAGATGTTTATAGATTTTAATTATCAGCAAGTATTTAAGGATAAAACAATATATAGTTCTATAATTTTGTTAAACAAGAACAAAGAAGAAAACTTTGAATATTGTTATATAAATAGTTATGCAGAATGGATTATTAATAATAATAGTAATATTTATACTAATATAAATTGTAATGAAATAGATAAAAATCCTTGGATATTGTCTATGGATTTAGAAAAGATGAAAGAATTAAAAAAGTTATTTAATAATTCTATACAATTATCAGAGATAGCAATACCTTTTAATGGAGTTCAAACTAGTTTAAATAAAATATATGTAATTAAAGGAAAAGAAATATTAGGCGAAGATGAAAAATATGTTATTATAAAGAAGAATAATAAAGAATATAAAATAGAAAAAAGTATTTTAAAAAGATATTTTCAACCTATAAATAATGTAGAAAAGAATGTAAATTCTTTTGATCCATTAGTTACAGATAAATATATTATTTTTCCATATGATGAAAGTGGCGAACTGATTGATATAAATTTATTACAGTATAAGGGTATAAAAGAGTACTTACAAGATAATTATGATTTGATAGTTCCAAAATAGGTTTCAGGGAAAAATACAGGTAGGGATGTTCCAAACTCAAATAAAAATAACTGGTATCAATTTGGAAGAGTGCAAGCAATAAATGAATTTAATAATCAAGAAAAATTAATCGTTGGAGTAATGTCTAAAGAGCCAATGTTTATGTATGATGATGAAAATCTAGTTATACAAAGTGGTGGAACAGCTGGATATTGTGGAATAAAAATGAAACCAAATAATAAATATGATTTATTCTTCTTACAAGCATACTTAAGCCATCCAATAATGAATGATGTAATGGAGAAAATGGGAAGTGATTTTGAAGGTGGATTCTATTCAAGAGGAACTCAGGTTTTGGAAAAATTACCTATAATTGATGTTAATTTTAATAATATTCAAGAAAAGAAGCTATATGACAAAATTGTAAATAATACTAAAAAGATATACAATTTAAATAAGGCATTGAAAAGTAAAACAATGAAAAAGTCAGAAGAAGAGGCAAGCATTGGCTTAAGAAAGCAAATAGTTATAGAAATAATGAAAGATATTACCGAACTAATAGAAATAAAGGATGAATAATAAATGAAGTTAAAAGAAAATATAACACAAAAAAAGTTAAGAGGAGGATATTATACTCCACAAAAGTTGGCAAACTACATAACTAAAATTACATTGAAAGATAAAATGAAAATTTTGGAACCAAGTTGTGGAGAGGGTTCTTTCTTAAGAAGTATAAAAAATATATTAGATAGTAGTGATTATAGTATAAAAAAAATTGATGCTATTGAATACATAGAAGGAGAAGCTAATAAAAGCAAAGAAATCTTAAAAGATATTGATAGTGCTAGTGTTATGAATGTTGATTTTTATAATTTTTATGTTAATTGCAAAGAAAAATATAATCTAATTATTGGAAATCCTCCATATATAAGATATCAATATTTAACTGAATTTCAAAGAGAAAAGCAATCACAGGTTCTACTAAAGAATAAAATGAAATCAAATAAATTAATTAATAGTTGGGTGTTCTTTTTAGTTGCTTGTATAGAATTATTAGAGAAAAATGGAACAATTGCTTTTGTTATACCTGCTGAAATAATGCAGGTTGCATATGCGGAAGATTTACGTAAGTATTTATCGAAGCATTTATCAAAAATAAATATTATTTCTTTTAATGAGTTATTATTTGAAGATGCAGAACAGGAAGTTGTTGTATTAATAGGAACAAAGAAGGATAAAGAAACAGAATGTTTGATTGCTAATTGTTTATATGATAATGTAGATGACTTTATAAGAAAATATAATCGAAATGATTTATTTTATGAAAAGCTATTAACTAACGATAAATGGACAAGATACTATTTAAATGAAAAGGAAAATAATGTTATTGAAGAAATAAAGAAAGACAATAGATTTAGAAAAATAGGAGATATAGGTCTTGTAAATGTTGGAATAACTACAGGGAATAATGATTATTTTTCTTTAAATGATAATTATGTAAAAAAATATGATTTAAAAAATTATACTAAGCCATTAATAGGAAGAAGTTCACAAACGCATGGATTAGTATTTAATGAAAACGATTGGAAAAAGAATGTCAATAAAGGTGTAAAAGCATACCTTTTAACTATAAATGAAGATGTAGATGTAAAAGATATGAGCAAATGGCAGCGTGAATATATAAAGATAGGTGAAGATAATAAAGAAAATAAAGGATATAAATGTAGAATAAGAAAAAAATGGTATTCAGTACCTTCAATTTGGATACCAGATGCTTTTTTACTAAGAAGAAGTAATATATATCCTAAATTTGTTTTAAATGGAATTGATGCTGTTTCAACAGATACAATGCATAGAATAAAGATAAAAGATGAATATGATAATAAGAAAATATTACTATCATATTATAATAGTATATCATTTGCTTTTACAGAATTATGTGGTAGAAGCTATGGAGGAGGAGTTTTAGAGATTTTACCTAAAGAAGCAGAAAATATAATAATTCCTAATATAGATGATATGGATGAACAAAAGGTAAATAGATTAATAGGAATTTTAGATGACAACATAAGAAAGAAGAAAGATATAAGAGAGGCAATTAAGGTAATGGACAAGGAAGTTTTAGAAAATCATTTAGGTATATCATCTGATACTATAAATATGTATAGAGAAATATGGAAAACTCTTAATGATAGGAGAATGAATAGAAAATAATATTGAAAGAAGTGGGACAATGAAAAAAGTTGATTTACATATTCATACATTAGCGACACCAAAAGATTCTGATTTTGTGTTTGATTTAGATAAAATTCAATTATATGTTCAAACATTAAAATTGGATGCTATAGCAATTACTAATCATAATATTTTTAATAAAGAACAATTTAATAGTATAAAAGGAAAATTAAATATAAGTGTTTTTCCAGGAGTGGAAGTAGATATAGAAAATGCACATATGATAGTAATAACTGATGAAAGTGATTTAGATAATTTTTGTGAGCAATGTAACCAATTAAAAGAGAAGATGGAAGATGGTAGACAATATATATCTTACGATGAATTTATAGGTATTTTCAGTAATTATGAACAGTATTTGTTAATTCCACATTATAAGA
Source organism: uncultured Clostridium sp. (assembly GCA_948468045.1). GTDB lineage: Bacteria > Bacillota > Clostridia > TANB77 > CAG-508 > CAG-269. The sequence continues at coordinate 10,472 of CAOKGO010000008.1, forward strand.
AAAAACCAGCATTACAACAACAAATAATTAAGAAGTTTGGAAAGAATATTTCTTGTGGAGAAGTAGATAGTGTAAAAAAATTTTGTACATTAAAAAAACAGGAAGATGATTTAGTGCCTATTTTATCGTCTGATGTCCGAATAAAAAAAGATTTAGATACATATCCAACAAGATATACATTTTTAGATATAGATGATACATCTTTGAAATCAATTAAATATGGGTTAATGGATAAAACTAAAGTCTTTATAACAGAGAGTAAAAACGATAATGAATTCATATTTACACAAGATGGATTAGTCGCTTCTACTAAATTAAACGTAATTATAGGAAAGAGGTCATCTGGGAAAACACATACTCTTGAAGCAATAAAGAAATCTTTTGATACTTCAGAGATTAAATATATTAAGCAATTTGAGATTACTGAAAAAAGTGGAAGTGAAAAATTTGAAGAAATTACTAAAAAAGGATATGAAAAAATAACAAGCGAATATATAAATCCAATAACTAATATTATACCTAGTATTTTAGAAATTGATTTAAATGCAGACAATTTGGAATTAGAAAATTATCATTCAGCTTTAATAAATAGAGCTATTAGTTGTGAAAGAAATGATATTTTCTCTAAGACGTCACTGTTTAATGAGATTACGTTTGATGTAAAAACTAATAAGGAATTAGAGGAATTAATAAATGCAATTAAAATTTTACTTGAGAGTGAAACTTACAGAGAACTTATAGATGAAAGTATAAATAAAGAATCATTACAGATTTTAGTTGTAAAATTAATAAGTCTATATAGAAAAGAACAGCTTGATGAAAAAATGAAAAAAGAAGTAGATAAGTTAGTAAAAAATATACAGAAAAAATTAGAATTAAAATCATCAGTAGATACAATACCACAAATTGATTTATATAATATTATGAAAAATCGTTTGATAGTAAATAGATTTAACGAGGATTTTAAACAAATAAAAGAAAAAAGTAATATTTTTAATGAAGACTATCAACGATTTAAAATTATTGCTACGAAGGCACCATATAAAAATGTTAGTGAAATGAAAGAAGGTGCTAATATTACAACAGGGTCTTTTAAAGATACCTTTGATAAATATTATAGAAAAGATACTTTTAAATATATTAAACAATTAAAAGAAGATGGAGTATCATTGGACAAACTTTGTAAAACAATTGTAGAGATAAAATACAATGTAGTTAACCAAAAAGGAAGTGAAATATCAGGAGGAGAAAAAGCTGAATTTAATTTATTAAAAGAATTAGATGAGGCTAAGAATTATGATATTTTATTATTAGATGAGCCAGAATCTTCTTTTGACAATCCATATATAAAAGAAAATATAAATACTTTAATAAAAGATATATCGAACAGAACAACTGTATTTGTTGTTACTCATAATAATACATTAGGTGTATCAAATAAAGCTGACAAACTTATATATACAATGTATAATGAGAAAGAACAAAGATATGAAGTTTATGTAGGAAATTTTACAGATACTATGCTAATAGATAAAGATGGAAAAAATATTCCAACTTATGATGCAATAGTTAGTTGTATGGAGGCTGGAGTTAAAACATACGAAGAAAGGAGCAGAATTTATGAAAATCTTAAAGTATGAAAATAATGTAAGTTATTTAAATGTTGAAGGAAAAGATAAAAAAATATTAGAAATATCTAAAGAAGATATACTAAAATCTTTGGAATATATATATGAGAATGAAGATGTGGAAATAGAAGAATATGATAAAGACAAAATTTTAAATGAAGCCGAAAAAATTGTGTATGAAAATTTATATAATAAACTTAATAATTTCAAAGAAAATAAGCAAACTTTAAAAAATGAAATTGATAATTTGTTTAATGATTTGGAGAAAAAATATAAAATTAACTAAAATCTCTTGTAAAATTATTTATCTTATGTTAAATTAAAAACATAGTTAATAGCAAAAAAACACCGATTTGTAGATACATTTCTTTCAAACTATTGCTATAACTATATTTGAAACGGAAATAAGTAACTTTTTTGCGATAGATTTTTCGAATACGTCCTACGCAAAGGAGCCATAATTAAATAAAAAACTATTAAAAGCTTTCTATTAAAAACTTTTAATAGTTTTTTTGTTTTTACCAGGAAGTGATTTTATGAAGATTTCAAAGGATACGATGAAATTATTGTTAGAAATTAATAACGCAATATATGATGATATAAAGTTAGAATTTTTATATCATTCTAATAAATTGGAGGGTAGTACATTTAATTTAGAAGAATTAAATGTTTTATTAGATTAAGATAAATTCAATAGAGTGCATTGCTAATTTTCATCAAAAATTTGAACATATTCATCCTTTTCAAGATGGAAATGGTCGAATAGGTAGATATCTTATTCTAAGACAATGCATAGAAAATAATATTGATTTAATTGCTATTGATGATGAATATAATAAAGAATATAAGCAAGCACTTTATATAGCACAAAAAGATAATGATATGAATCATCTTGTAGAAATATTAGAAAAATGTCAAACAAGATTAAATGGGAAGTTAAGTAAATATAAAAATGCGATAGAAAAACTAAAAAATAAGTAGAAAAAGGAAGTATAAAACTGATGATAGAAAAAATAAAAAAACAGATAGTATGTAGTGATTATGATGGAACAATTTATATAACAGAAGAAAATATGGAAAAAAATATAAAAGAAATAAAAAAATATCGTGCTTTAGGAGGAAAATTTGTAATAGTTACAGGAAGAAGCAGAACAAGTGTAAAAGGAGTAATAGAGGAATACAATATTCCTTATGATTATATAATCTCAAATAATGGAGCAGTAATCTATAATAAAAACATGGAAAAAATATATGACCAACCAATTAAAAGTAACATCTCAGATAAAATACTAAAATACTTAAAAACAAAGAAAAATATTGAAATATATTTTTATGATGAAGAAGACAAAATAAAATACCATAACCAAGAACTATTAAAAATAAGGATAATAACACAAGACTACGAATTAGCTCAGATTATTGAAGATGAAGTAAATAGATTATTTAAAAATGATGTAATAGCACATGCAGCATTTCCAAGAATGTATTATGATAACAAAGATTTTGTAATAGTAGACATTGTTTCAAAAAAAGCAGGAAAAGAAAACGCAATAAAAAAACTATCAGAAATATTGAATATAGAATAAAATCAATCCTTACAAAAATGTAAGATTAATGTAAGATAAATCGATTGCAACTCCTTTTAAAAGCATTTATAATTAAAGCATGAAAAGGAGGTTTTTATATGCAAAAAATTTTAGAAGTAAAAAATATCGAGAAATATTATGGAAGTAAGGTTATGCTTACAAAAGCAATTGACAATATAAGTTTTGATGTCAACAAAAAGGAATTTGTAGGAATTATGGGAGCAAGTGGTTCTGGAAAAACAACACTTTTAAACACAATTTCAACAATAGACAAAGTTACATCAGGGCATATTATAATAAATGGAGAAGATATAACAAGGCTAAAAGGAAACAAATTAAACAGATTTAGGAGAGAGCAATTAGGTTTTGTTTTTCAAGATTTCAATTTATTAGACACATTAACAGCATATGAAAATATAGCAATTGCTTTAACAATACAAAAAGTAAATGCAACTGAAATAGACAATAGAGTAAAAGAAATTACAACTAAATTAGGAATTTCAGACATTCTGAAAAAGTATCCATATCAAGTGTCAGGAGGGCAAAAGCAAAGAATTGCCATTTGTAGAAGTATCATTACAAATCCAAAATTAATTTTAGCAGATGAGCCAACAGGAGCATTAGATTCAAAATCTAGTAGGCAAGTATTAGAAAATTTTGAATTTTTAAACCAAAAATTAGATGCCACAATTTTAATGGTTACACATGATGCATTTACAGCTTCATATGCTAATAGAATTTTATTTATCAAAGATGGAAAGATTTTTAATGAACTTAACAAAGGAAATGACACAAGAAAGCAATTTTTTGAAAAAATAATAGAAGTTCAAACACTTCTTGGAGGTGATTTAAACGATGTTATTTAAGCTTTCTTTTAAAAATATGAAAAAGAGTATAAAAGATTATGCAATTTATTTTTTAACATTAGTACTTGGAGTAGCAATTTTTTATATGTTCAACTCTTTAGACAGCCAACAAGCAATGATACAAGTATCACGGTTCACAAAGAGAAATGATAAAACTAATGGTAGATATGCTTGGGTATATATCTGTATTTGTGGCTATTGTATTAGGACTACTTATTGTATATGCTAATAATTTCCTAATTAATAGAAGAAAAAAGGAATTTGGTATATATATGTCACTTGGAATGGGAAAAAGACAAATATCAAAAATAATTTTGATGGAAACAATGTTAGTTGGAATTATATCACTAGCTATTGGAATTGTTATTGGTGTATTTGGTTCGCAATTTATGTCAGTATTAGTTGCAAAAATGTTTGAAGCTGATATGCACGAATTCCAATTTGTATTCTCACAAAATAGTTGTATAAAAACCTGTATTTACTTTGCAGTAATGTATATAGCAGTAATGTTTTTTAACACAGTAACCATTTCAAGATATAAACTAATTAATTTATTAAATGCTCAAAAAAAGAATGAAAAAGTAAAAATAAAAAATCCAGTTGTTTCTGTTTTAGTATTTATAGTTGCAAGTTGCATTTTAGGTTATGCATATTGGAAAGTAACAGCAGACATACACTCTTTAGATACAGCAGAAAAAATATTGCCACCTATATTAATGGGAATAGTAGGTACAGTTGCAGTCTTTTGGTCGCTATCAGGATTTATTTTGCAAATTGTTCAAGGGAACAAAAAAATATATTTAAAAGATACAAATATGTTTGTCTTAAGACAAATAAACAACAAAATCAATACAATGGTAGTTAGTATGAGTGTTATTTGCTTAATGTTATTTATGACAATTTCTATACTTTCTTCTAGTTTAGCATTAAGAAACACGATGCAAAAAGATTTAATAGAAATGACGCCAGTAGATGTAAATTTATATAAAACAGCAAATTTACCAGAAAGTATCACTAATGCCAATGGAAAAACTATTACTTATACAAAAGAACAAATGGAAGATTCTAAAATATTAGTACAAGAAACTTTAGAAAATAACGGATTTGATATGAGTAATTTAAAAGATATTGTAGAAATTCCAATTTATACAGATAAAAACTTAACATGGGAAGCATTTTTTGGAGATAAAACAGAAGAGGTAAAAGCTGAATTTCCAATGCTTCAATATAATACAGAAGAGGAAATTATAAAAATTTCTGATTATAATAAAATAGCTAAATTATATGGTATAGAAGAATATGAATTAAAAGATAATGAATATATTGTACTTTGTGATTTTAATAGTATGGAAAATATAAGAAATAAGGTATTGAAAAATAGAAATCATATTTTAAAAATAGCAGGAAAACAGTATAATTCTAAATATAATGAATGTAAAAGTGGATTTATTGTGATGTCAACAAGCCATATAAATACAGGAATTATTATAGTACCAGACAATTGCAGTTTAACAGAAAACATGAAAAAAAGGTCATTATTAGCTGCAAATTACAATGCCACAACAAATGAAAAAAAAGAGGAAATAGAAAATTTATTTCATAGTAATCCAGATGAAGAAGAAAGCTTTATAGAAAAACTATGTAATAAAGGAATAGGAATAGATGGTTTAACAAAAATAACAATTATGGAGTCAAGTGTAGGATTAGCAACAATTGTAACATTTATAGCAATATACTTAGGAATTATCTTTTTGATAGCAAGTTCAGCAATTTTAGCATTGAAACAATTAACAGAGAGTTCAGACAATAAGCAAAGATATACAATTTTAAGAAAAATTGGTTGTGACGAAAAAATGATTAATAAATCTTTATTTACACAAATAGGTATATTTTTCATGGTACCATTAGTACTTGCAATTATTCATTCAGTCTTTGGAATACAATTTGCAATAGAAATTCTATCAGGAATAGCAGCTAAGGAAGATTTATTACCATCAATAATTGCAACAGTTATTGTTATTGGAATAATATATGGTGCATATTTTATAGCAACATATTTTGGAAGTAAAAATATTATAAAAGAAGAATAGGATTTGGGGACGGTCCCAAAATCCTATTTTTTAAAATTATAGAAAAAATCAAAGATTTTATCACCATAACTTCAACATACTCTATTCAAAATAGAACAACTACTTGACATTAAATTACACATAGTGTAGTATAATATTAGAAAATAATAAGAAACATAAGAATAAAAACATTAATTTAGGTAAAAACTAAAGAAAAAGAGGAAAAGAAGATATGGAAAAGAAAAATACAAAAGGAATTACACTAATTGCATTAATAATTACGATAATTGTGTTATTAATATTAGCAGGAGTAACAATTGCGGCTTTAACAGGGGAAAACGGAGTGTTAACTAAATCAAATACAGCCAAAGAGGAAACAGAGGAGAAAAATGCAGAGGAAAAACTACAATTAGTGTTGGGAGAGCTAGTAACAGACAAATTAACAGACAATACTTATAATGAAACAGATTATATAAATAAAAAACTAACAGATAATGAAATGACTCCAATAGGAAATAATATTGTATATGTGGATGGATGGCAGTTTGAGATAGATAGGAGCAAACCTAAAATAGTACAAGGATTAGGAAGAGGAGAATTGGAAGAACAAATTAAAATTGTTGCTAATTCAACTGTAACTTCAGATTATGTTTCAGGAACTGTTATAATTGAGATAATCTATGAAGGAGAAATAGAAACAATTAAACTAAATGGAGAGGAAATTACAGTACCACAAAAACAAAATGGAAAATATGCAGTAGAACAGCAAATAACTAATAATGGTAATTATAGTGTTATTGCTAAAGACAAAAATGGAAAATTCAATATAGCAAGTACACAAGTAACAGATATAACAGAAGATATGGAAATTTGGAATAAAGAAGATATGATTGCTTTTAGAAAAAAAGTAAATGATGAAGGGCGAACTTTTGAAACAAAAAAAGCAATAGTTATGGCAGACATAAATTTAAAAGGTTCTGATACAGACCAATGGGTGCCAATAAATGAATTCAAAGGAACATTTGAGGGGAATTATCACACAATAAATGATTTATATGTAAAAAGTAATAGTTATCAGAACTTAGGATTTTTTACAACTATTAGTGAGAAAACAACAATACAAAATGTAATATTAGACAATGTTACAATTGAAAATACCTATGAGAGTGGAACAATTCAATCATATGCAGGAGCTATTGCAGGAATATCTTATGGTACTATTAACAACTGTGGAGTTAATGGTGGAAATATAATAGCTAAAAAAACTGTAAATGGTGATGATAATTATGTACGTGTAGGAGGTATTTTAGGACGTGGTATAAATAATAAAATAAGTAATTGCTATAATAAAGCAAATGTTAAAGGAGAAATGACTAATGTGCTTGGAAATAATACTATAGTAGGAGGAATTGTAGGTACTTTTAGTGGAGGAACATTATCTAATTGTTATAATCAAGGAAAAGTAGATGCTATTGGATATGCTATTTTTACTGGTGGAATCGCAAGTGATATATCATCAAAGTCTTCAAATGAGACAGAAGTCAAAAATTGTTATAATGTAGGAGAGATTGGAAAAAATAATAGTGGTAACATTATATATAGTGCAGGTTTAATAACAAGAAATGGTTTCTCAGCAATAAATTATGTGGCAACAGTAACAAATTGTTATTGCACAACAGACACAGAGTATTCTTTTTACTATTGGAATGGTAGTACCCCAAATGCAACTTCAATACAAGGTCGTATTGAAGCAAATATCTTAAAAGGTTATGCTAATAATTTGGGAAGTGCTTTCGAATCAGATACAACTGGTATTAATAATGGGTATCCTATTCTAAAATGGCAACTTGAAAAATGATGACTTTTCTGATATGATATATAAAGAAAATCAAGAAAGGTCTAGTAAAATGAAAATAGGTTTTACAATTGGAAAATTTGCTCCATTGCACAAACGGACATCAATATTTAATTGAAAAAGGATTAAAAGAAATGGAAAAATTCTATGTTGTTATATATGAAACAAATGTTACAAAAATACAACTAGAAACAAGAGCAAATTGGATAAAAAAACTATACCCAAAAGTCAATATAATCTATGCTAAAAATCCACCAAATCAATATGGGTTAGATGAAAAAAGTGTAAAAATACAAACAGATTATTTAAAAAAAATAATTAATGGAATTCGGAGTAACACATTTTTATAATAGTGAGCCATATGGCAAATTTGTGGCAAGAGATTTAGAAATTCAAGAAGTTCAAGTAGATAGAAAAAGAAAAAAATATCCAATTAGTGGCACAACTCTTCGTAATAACATTACAGAAAATGAAAATTATATTGAAAAAATAGTATATAAAGATATGAAAGAGGCTTAAAAACCTCTTTTTTTATAGGAAATAGCCATACAACAAAAACACATTCTACACAAATTTGCTAAAGCAAATTTGGAAGAAGAACAAAGACAGAGCATGTAAAGTTATCTAAAAGGTCATAAAATTTTTGTTCTTAATAAAACCTTTAGTAAAAATTAAGGAAAAATAAATATACATAAATTAATATTTGTGCTAAAATAAGAAAAAAGAAAAAAATAGGATTATGGGGCCGTCCCCAAATCCTAAGAATGATTTTGGAAAGGGGAAGAAATGGAAAAGAAAAAAACAGTTTTAAAGTGCGAAAATTTAGATAAGAATTTTGGCAAAAAGCAAATTTTAAGTGATGTTTCTTTTGAGGTTCAAGAGGGAGATATTTTAGGATTTATTGGACCAAATGGTGCAGGTAAAACTACAACTATAAAGTTAGTTTTAGGATTACAAAGTATTAGTAAAGGGAAAGTAACAATTAATGGCTATGATATTAAAAGTCAATTTACAAAAGCAATTGAAAGGGTAGGAGCAATTGTAGAAAACCCAGACTTATATATGTATTTATCAGGTCTTGAAAATTTAAAATTAATTTCTAATTTATATTCTAGAATTAGTAATGACAGAATTGATGAAGTTGTAAAGCTTGTAAAATTAGAAAATAGAATAAAGGACAAAGTTTCTAAATATTCTTTGGGTATGAGGCAAAGGTTAGGAATTGCACAAGCAATTTTACATAGACCAAATTTATTGATTTTAGATGAACCAACAAATGGATTGGACCCAGAAGGAATTAAAGAGATGAGAGAGCTTTTAGTAGAACTAGCAAAAAAAGAGAAAATGGCAATCTTGATTTCTAGCCATAATTTAGCAGAGCTAGATAACCTATGTAATAAAGTATGTATCATCAAAAACGGAAAAATAATTGAAACAAATGATATATCAGATATTAAAAAGCAAGAAAACACACAATTTAAAATATTTGAAGTAAATGATATTGAAAAAATGAAACAACTATATCCAAAAACAATAAAAATGAAGAATAATCAATGTAAGCTAGACATAGCAAAAGATGAAATTCCAGAAGTAATTAAAAAATTAGTAGAAAATCAAATTAAAATTTATGAAGTAAAAGAAGAAGAAAAATCATTAGAACAAGCATTTTTTGAAAAGACAGGAGGTAATGTAATTGAGTAAGTTAATAAAAAATGAATTAACAAAAATATTTAAAAAGAAAAGTATTTATATTACTTTACTAGTCATTTTAGCTTTTGTTATATTAACAAATTGCATATATAAATTTTTTTATAATAGCAGTAATTTTTATGGTGACACTTATATTGAATATGCAAAAGAGGAACTGGCTAAATTAGACCCTAACAAAGTTAGTGATATTAAGATGTATATTGACTTAAAAACAACAGTAGAAGTTTATGAAATGCAAGAAAAATATGAAAAAGATGACTGGAGAAGAGACATTTTATCAGTTCAAGTAGGAACATATGTTAATGAAAAAAATAATTATTTATATGGAGAAGACAAAGATTTAGAAAAAGTAGCACAAGTTCAAGAAAAAATTAACAAAGTAATGGAAAAATTAGAAAAAGATGATTGGAGATATTTTGCAAATGAAGAGTTGGAAAATGCAAAATTAGCTTTAAGTGATTTAGAAGAACAAAAGAAAAACATAGAAGATAAGCAAGAAATTAAAAATTTAGAAAGTTCAATAGAAAATGCTAAAATTGATGAAGAAGTTGCAAGATATAGAGTAGATAAAGACATAAAATATGGAAATGATTATAGAAACAGAGCATTAAATGAATATCAAAGTTATGCAAAAAATGTAAAAAACTTTGAAAATTCAGGTCAAAAATTAGAATACACAGACCAAAAAGAATATAATACAGATTTAGAAGAAAGAGAAATTAATAGATACATTATAGAAAACAATGTAGATATAAATAAAGGAAATGATATTAGAGGAATTTTAAGAAATTTCTTTAGTGAATATGGATTATTTATTATTGTTATGGTTATTATGATAGCAGGAACTATTGTAAGTGAAGAATTCAGCAAGGGAACAATAAAATTATTATTGGTAAAACCATATCCAAGATATAAAATTTTGATGTCAAAATGGATAACTGTAATGATTATGATTTTATTTTCTATTGTTGCATTAATTGTTATGGAATTGATAGTTGGAGGAGTTATTTTTGGATATGATAGTTTGTCTGTGCCAGTATTGCATTATAATTTTGATACACAAAGCTTAGAAGCTATAAATGTATTTGCAGATTTAGGACTACAAACTATAACACAATTGCCAAAAGTTATATTATTAGCAATGCTTGCATTTAGCTTTAGTACATTGTTTACAAATAGTGCAGTAGCTATTGCAATACCATTACTTGGATATATGTCAGCAGATGTTATAAATAGTTTAGTTGTAAACTTTAAAGTTGACTTTATGAGATTTTTTGTAAGCTTAAATTGGGATTTTGGACAATATTTGTATGGAAATTTGCCAAAATTGGAAGGACTTACACTTTGGTTTTCAGCTATTATTTGCATATTATATTTTGTAGCAATGATAATTCCTACATTTATAACATTTAAAAAGAGAAATATAAAAAATGTGTAAAAAGGGCTTTTTAAGTCCTTTTTGATATTATAGGAAAGTCCTTTGAACTTTCCTATAATATCAAGCGTTCCACAGAAAATTGCAAAGCAATTTGGCAGACGAATAAAAATAAACAATCTGAGAAAAAGTGTTGAATTTTGTCAGAAGAAGTAATATAATAATTTAAGAAAATAAGAGGAGGAATATATATGGAAACAAAAATTATTGGAGAAACATTACCAGCAGTTATTTGCAAATTACAAAAAGGAGAAAGTATTTTAACAGAAAATGGCGGAATGAGTTGGATGGATGATGGATTCGAAATGAAGACATCAACAAATGGAGGAGTTATGAAAGGACTAGGAAGAGCCTTAGCAGGAGAATCTCTTTTTATGAATACATATACAGCTATACAAGATGGTGTAGAAATAGGGTTTTCTTCATGTTTTCCAGGAAAGATTTTAGAATATGAATTAAAAGAAGGAGAAACTATAATTGCTCAAAAACGTTCATTTCTTTGTGCAGAAAATACAGTTGATATTTCGATGCAATTTCGTAAAAAATTAGGAGCTGGATTTTTTGGTGGAGAAGGTTTTATTATGCAAAAAATAACAGGACCAGGAAAAGTATTTTTAGAAATAGATGGTTCTGTTGTAAAAAAAGAATTGCAAGCAGGTGAAAAACTAAAAGTTGATAATGGTTATGTAGCAGTTATGACAAAAGATGTAAACCTAAATATTGAAACAGTAAAAGGTGTAAAAAATATTGTATTTGGTGGAGAAGGATTATTTTTGACAACATTAGAGGGACCAGGAACTGTTTGGCTACAAACAATGCCAATTTCAAAACTAGCAGGATTATTATATATGGGGCAAGCAAGATAAAATTATAATATATAGGAAAGTTCTACGAACTTCTTATATATAATCATTTCACAAAAAATTGCTTCGCAATTTTTGTAAGAAAAAAAGTATAAAAAACGATAAAATAAATATAATTCAATTGACATAAATTCAATATATAATATAATAAATTAAATAGATAATTTGCTTATGAAAGGTTAATAATAACAAAAGAAAGAAGGTTGGCAAAATGATAAAACAAAAAAATAATCAAAAAGGAATTACTATAATTGCTTTAATTGTAACTATTATTATTTTATTAATTTTGGCAGGCGTGACAATAATAACTTTAAGTGGACAAAATGGATTATTAAGCAAAACTGATAGAGCCAAAGGAGAAAATGAAAAACAATCTGCAACAGAAATAATAAACTTAAAAATAACAAATGCTCAAATTGAAAGTTATAAAGAAACGCAAAGTATGCCAAATTTGCAATACTTATCTAATATGTTGTGTAAAGATGAAGAAATACAATATGTAGAATTAGAAACACAAAAATTGGCAACTCTTAAAGAGATTGTAGTAGGAGATGCAGAAGCAATATATACAAAATTAAAAGATTATGATTATGAATTTAAAATTAGTAAGTCATTAAAACTGGTAGCTATTAATGGAGTTGAAATTGCTGATAAAGAAGAAAATCAAGAGGATACAGTTACAATAAGTAAAAATGAATGGGAAGAATTAAAAAGTACTGTTTCTGAGTTAAAAAATAAAGTAGAAGAAGTAAAAACAATAACATTAGATTTTGATACAAATAATTGGTCATCTGGAAGTGTAACATGCACTTATAGTGCACATTCTTGCACTGTTAGTGTACGAGACTTAATGAAAAAGACATCAGAAAAAGGTTGGATAAAGCTTACGACATTACCAAAAGAATTAACACTACGCTCTCAATTTGTTGCTATGACAATTCAAGGTAATTCAGGAGAAGCAGTTAAAGATAGATTAATTGTTGATGGAAATCAAATATTTATTGAAACAAAGTCAGATGCCAATATGTATCCTCTTTGGGGAGGAATAACATATACGTACTAAAAATGTTAAAAACTATTGATTTTTTGCAAAAATTATGGCATAATAATATTATTAAAAGTTAAAAACAAGAAAAAAGAGAGTATATTTATAATTTTTCTTTCAAGAGAAAAGAAGTCATAGGCTGGGAACTTCTTAAGAAAAAATAAATGGAAAGTAGCTTTTTTAGTTGATATTCTGAGAAATATAAAATAGGAATATCCGTTTAAGCCACGTTAAAAGCTAACTAAGACATAATTTAGAAATAAATTATAATTAAGGTGGTACCGTGAGAAAATAGCTCGCCCTTAAACATAGGGCGAGTGTTTTTTATATTATAAGAAAGTTCTCTGAACTTTCTATAATATAAAACGTTCCACAGAAAATTGCAAAGCAATTTTGGCGGGCGAACAATTAAACGTGGGCTGAATGCCATACATTAAAAGTTAGAGAATATTAATCAGCCCACTATTGTTATATAGGAGATTTTAGTTTTCGACGCAATTATTTTCTAACAAATTGTATATTAAGAAAGGAATGATATTAAAAATGAACGAGTTTAAATCAAGACAGGTTCCTACAAAAGAAGAAATAGAAAGAGCAAAAGAACAAGAAAAACAACAAAGGAAAATAAAACATAACTTAAAGTTAATGAGAGATGCTAAGATGCGTAGAAATAAAGAATTAATACTTTTATGTTATCGAAATGGTGGAAAATTAACAGATTTAGAAAAAGAAGCATTTTTTGCAATAGATGAAACTACAATTCCAGAAGGAACATATCGTATGCTTTATTGTGTAGCAAAAGAATATATTGAAAAAGGTAAAATAAAAACATTTGAAGAGTATAAAGAAAAATATAAAAAAGAAATGCATAATCCAGATTTGTTAGAAAGAAATATGCCACTAGGAGTAAATGTAAATTCACAAAAAGATAAAGGAGAAACAAGATAAGGAGGAATTTTTATGTTAAAAGAAAAATACAACCCAAAAGATTTTGAAGAAAAATTATATGAGCATTGGGAAGAAAAAGGATATTTCAAACCAAGTATGGACGAAACTAAGGAAAGCTATTGCATTATGATGCCACCACCAAATGTAACAGGAAAGTTGCATATGGGGCATGCATTAGATGACACAATACAAGACATTTTAATTCGTTTTAAAAGAATGCAAGGATATAATACTTTATGGGTACCAGGAACAGACCATTCTTCAATATCAACAGAAATGAAAGTAGTACAAAAACTAAAATCAGAGGGAAAGACAAAATATGATTTGGGAAGGGAAAAATTCATTGAAGAGGCATGGGAATGGACAAAACTTTATGGTGGAACAATTCAAAAACAACAAAGAAAACTAGGTTGTTCATGTGACTGGGACAGAAAAAGATTTACATTAGATGAGGGGTTATCAGATGCTGTATTAGAACAATTTGTTAATTTATATAATAAAGGGCTAATCTATAAAGGAAAAAGGATGGTAAACTGGTGTACAAATTGTAACACTTCTATTTCAGATGCAGAAGTAGAATACAAAGAAGAAGCTTCACATTTGTGGCATATTAGATATAGAGTAAAAGGAGAAGACAAATACATTATTGTTGCAACAACAAGACCTGAAACAATGTTAGGAGATACAGCAGTAGCAGTGCATCCAGATGATGAAAGATATAAAGATTTAGTAGGAAAAACTTGTATTTTACCAATTATGGATAAAGAAATTCCAATTATAGCAGATACTTTTGTAGAAAAAGAATTTGGAACAGGAGCAGTAAAAATCACACCAGCACATGATATGAATGACTATCAAGCAGGACTAAGACATAATTTAGAAATAATAGAAGTATTTGATGAAAACTTCAAAATGGGAAATCTAGTTCTAGAGTACCAAGGAATGGATTTAATAGATGCAAGAAAGAAAATTGTAGAAAAGCTAAAAGAAATAGGAGCATTAGTAAAAGAAGAAGAATACACACATAATGTAGGGAAATGTGAAAGATGTAAAAATACAATTGAACCTAAAATTTCAGAGCAATGGTTCGTAAAGATGAAAGAACTAGCTAAGCCAGCAATAGAAGCAGTTAAAAATGAAGATGTAAAATTTGTTCCTAAAAGATATGAAAAAACATATTTTAATTGGATGGAAAATATACAAGATTGGTGTATTTCTAGGCAATTATGGTGGGGACACCAAATACCTGCTTATTATTGTGAAGAATGTGGACATATTAATGTAGCAAAAATGAAACCTGAAAAATGTGGTAAGTGTGGTAGTAACAAATTAAAACAAGACCCAGACACATTAGACACATGGTTTAGTTCTGCATTATGGCCATTTTCTACATTAGGTTGGCCAAATAAAGAAGCCAAAGACTTAAAAACATTTTTCCCAACAAATGTATTAGTAACAGGTTATGACATTATCTTTTTTTGGGTTGCAAGAATGGTATTTTCTAGTTTAGAACTGATGAATGAAAAACCATTTAGTGATGTTTTAATTCATGGAATTGTAAGGGATAGTCAAGGAAGAAAAATGTCAAAAACTTTAGGAAATGGTGTTGACCCAATTGAAGTAATTGACCAATATGGTGCTGATAGTTTAAGATTTTCAGTGTTATCTGGAACTACAATGGGAAATGATATACGTTATTTGCCAGAAAAATTAGAACAAGCATCAAATTTTGCTAATAAAATATGGAATGCAGCTAAGTTCATCATAATGAATATGGCATCAAAAGAAGAAATACTTGAATTTGGCGAAAGTATTAAAGATAAAGAAACAAAAAAATATAAAACAGATGCTTTAAGAATAGAAGATAGATGGATTTTAAACAAATTAGATAATCTAATAAAAACAGTTACAAGAAATATGGAAGAATATGACTTAGGAGTAGCATTAGATAATATATATAGCTTTATTTGGAACGAATTTTGTGATTGGTATATTGAGATGGTCAAAACTAGATTGTATAGTGATAATAAACAAGATAAAGTGCAAGTAAGTTTTGTTTTGAATTATGTATTTGGTGACAGCTTAAAGCTATTACACCCATTTATGCCTTTTGTTACATCTGAAATTTATGAAAATTTAGTTAATTATAATAATAAAGAATTAATAGTAGCAAATTGGCCAAAAGTAAGACAGAGAGTAGATTATGATGAAAATAATGACATCATTGAAAAGTTAAAACAAATAATAGTAGAAATCAGAAATATAAGAGCAAGTAAAAATATACATCCATCAAAAAAAGCAGACTTAATATTTGTAACACAAAAATACAATAAAGAAATAGATGAAGCAAAAGAATTTTTATTAAAATTAGGGTTTGGTCAAACTGTAATAATTCAAAAGGACAAAACAGGTATTCCAGAAGATGCTATTCAAATTATAACAGATGGAATAGAGCTATATATGCCATTAGAGGGATTAATAAATAAAGAAGAAGAAAAATTAAGACAAGAAGAAGAAAAGAAAAGGCTAGAGCAAGAAGTTGCAAGATGTGAAAAAATGCTTTCAAACCCAGGATTTATAAACAAAGCACCACAAGCAAAAATAGAAGAAGAAAAAGCAAAATTAGAAAAATATAAAGAAATGCTAAATAAAATAGGAAAGTAGGATTTGGGGACGGCCCCCAAATCCTATTGTAATATGTGAGAATTTGTCGAAAAGTTTTCAAGAAACGACAAAACTTCTTAAGTTTTACTCTTGGAAAAATATGGAAAAGAGTTTATAATACAAATGAAGTATATAGAGTAGAGGGGGAGCGATTAATGGATTTTGAATTTTATGAAGAGGACAAGCTTTTAGTATTTACAATCACAGATGAAATTGATGATTGTAGTGTACAAAAGATAAGGAGGATAGCAGATTATGAAATGGAAAGATATATGCCTAAAAGAGTTGTATTTGATTTTGATTGTGTCACTTTCATGGATAGTGCAGGAATAGGAATGATAATAGGAAGATACAAATTTGCTAATATGATAGGTGCAACATTAGAAATTAGAAACTTAAATGCATCTGTAAGGAGAATTTTTGAGATGAGTGGAATTTTAAAATTAATTTCAGTTGCATAAAAGCAAAATGTTTAGTTTTGCTAAATTGTATAAGTATTGAAAGAAAGGATTTTAAATAATGAAAGAAGTTTTTGAAAATGAGATGAAGTTAGAGTTTATTAGTAAATCAACAAATGAAGCTTTTGCAAGGGTTACAGTAGCTGCTTTTGTAGCACAATTAGACCCAACTATTGAAGAGTTATCTGATATAAAAACAGCAGTTTCAGAGGCAGTAACAAATTGCATTATTCATGGTTATGAAAACAAACAAGGAATAGTTAAAATTGTTGGACATTTAAAAGAAAGTGAAGTAATACTTGAGATTTCAGATAAGGGAAAAGGTATTGAAAATGTTGATATAGCTAAAGAGCCTTTGTATACAACAAAGCCAAATTTGGAGAGATCTGGAATGGGATTTACTATTATGGAAAGTTTCATGGATAGCATGGAAATAGAATCTATTGTTGGGTTAGGAACAAAAATTACAATGACTAAAAGGATAAAACCAAAAATAGAACAAGAGGATGAAGATTTTAAAATGATTACAAAGTGCTAGAGAAATGAGGGTTAGAAATGTACGAAAATGATATAGAACAGATAAAAAAAGCCCAAGCACGGAGATAAAGTAGAGTTGGAAAAACTAATGAAGCAAAATAATGGATTAATATGGAGTATTGTAAAAAGATTTAATGGAAGAGGCTATGAATTAGAAGATTTATATCAAATTGCATGTGTAGGGTTTATTAAATCAATTAAAAAATTTGATACAAACTTTGAAGTTAAACTATCGACTTATGCAGTACCATATATGATGGGAGAAATAAAACGATTTATACGTGATGATGGAATGGTAAAAGTAAGCCGAAGCATGAAAGAATTAAGTATCAAAATAAAAGAATTGCAAAAAGAATATTTTTATAAAAAAGGGGAAGAAATAAGCATAAACAAAATAGCAAAAGAGTTGAAAACATCAAAAGAAGAAATTGTTTTAGCTATGGAATCAGCTAATTATGTAGAAAGTATCGAAAGCAGTAATTATACCAATCAAAAAGATGGAAACAACATAAGTCTAATAGAAACACTTTCAAATAATAAAGATGAAGAAGAAATAATTACTAACAAATTAGCAGTTAATCAGCTAATTGAAAACTTAGAATCAAGAGACAAAGAAATTATTTTATTAAGATTCTATAAGGAAAAAACACAATCACAAGTCGCAAAAATTCTAGGAATTACACAAGTGCAGGTTTCAAGAATAGAACGAAAAATTTTAGGAAATATGAGAAACAAATTAGCAGAGGTTTGATAATTTTGTAGGATTTGGGGACGGCCCCATAATCCTAATGTTTGGAATATGTTTATGTAATAGGAAAATTGGAGTTTTTGTTCACCCGCAAAAATTGCAAAGCAATTTTTTTGTGGAACGCTTTCTATTATAGGAAGTTCAGAGAACTTTCCTATAATAGAACAATAGGATTCTGGGGCCGTCCCCAAATCCTACACCCAAATCCTAAATAAATTATACAAGGAGAGAAACTTGTGAAGAGATTTTTGTTATATTTTTTTGCTTTTATTTTTATATGTTTTTTGTTGCCAGCAATGCTCACTAAAAGAGAAATACAAACAAGTGTAAAAGAGACGGAAAAACAAATAAATGTGGAAAATGCAAATTATGAATATAAAAATTATGGAACAATTAAGTTATTACATCATAAAACAGGAGAAGTAGAAGATATTGCTTTAGATACTTATTTATTTGGTGTGGTTTCAGCAGAAATGCCAGCGGATTACGAATTAGAGGCACTAAAAGCACAAGCTGTGGTTGCAAGAACTTATACTATTTATAAAATAGAAAATAAAAAACATGAAAATGCAGATATTTGTGATGATTCTACTTGTTGTCAAGCATGGGTTTCAAAAGAAGAAAGACTTGCTAGATGGGAAGAGGATAAAAAAGAGAGCAATTGGAAAAAGATTGAACAATGTGTAAATGAAACTAAAGGAAAAATAATTACATATGAAAATAAGCCAATAAATGCTTTTTTTCATGCTAATAGTGGTGGAAAAACAGAACTTCCAGTTAATGTTTGGGGAGGAAGTGGTTTTCCATATTTACAAGTAGTAGAAACATCAGGAGAAGAGGGATATAATCAATATGCTTCAGAAGCAGAGTTTTCGCAAGATGAGGTTATAGAAAAATTGAAGTCAAAATATGAAAATATACAAATTGATTTTGGAAAAGATGATGACATTAAAATATTGGAATATACTAATGGTAATCGTGTCAAAACAGTTAAATTTGGAAATCATGAAATTTCAGGTGTAGAAGCACGAACAATTTTTGGGTTAAAATCAACTAATTTTGAAATAACAAAACAAGAAAATAAAATAAAATTTACTGTAAAAGGATATGGACATGGTGTGGGAATGAGCCAAACAGGAGCAGATAGTATAGCAAAACAAGGAAAAAATTATGAAGAAATTATTCATCACTTTTATAGTAATGTAGAAGTAAAAGATATAAATTCCATGTAAAATGTATATTCTTCTAAAAATAGGAAATACTTGTAATAATAAAACTATTTAAGGAGGATTATATGAGAAGAGAAAATAGAAGAAAGAACTTGCAAAACAATGATGCAAAGGTGGATAAGCTTATTTTGTATTCTGGAATTGGTGTGGCAATTTTAGCTGTTATTGTATTTTGTTTATTTATGTATAGTAAAAGTTTAAGTGATGATATGAAAAACAGTACAATGAATTTAGAAGAAATGGCAAATATCACAAATAATACACAAAATACACAAAGTGCGAGTACAGAAATTGGAAAAACTGTAGAAGAATCAAAAAATGAAATACAAAAACCAGAAGAAAATACTACAAATAATAGTACAAATAATACTACAAATAATACTTCTAATATAAATAATTCAAATAATACATCTAACCAAACAAAAGATAATACGACTAAAACTACTAATACAACAAAAGCAAACAATACTGCAAATGTAGCTTCTAATACAAAAGCAAATGCTGAAAAAGAAACTAAAAAAGAATTAAGTTTTGCAAAACCAGTAGAGGGTGAAGTTGTAAGAGAATATGCTAAAGACAATTTGATTTATTCTGAAACATTAAAAGAATGGACAACTCATATGGGAATTGACATTAAAGCAGAAAAAACAACAGTAGTAAAGGCATCAGAAGCGGGAACAGTAAAATCTATAAAAAATGACCCAAGATATGGTTTAACAGTTGTTATTGAACATGAAGATAATTTTCAAACAGTATATTCTAACTTATTAACTTCAGAATTTGTAGTAGAGGGAGAAAAAATAGAAAAAGAGCAATCAATAGGAACTGTTGGAAATACTGCTGTATTTGAAATTGCAGATGAAGCACATCTACATTTTGAAATATTAAAAGACTCTTTGCCAATAGACCCCAATATTTATATAAAATAACTTTTCATGTTCTGTTTTGTTCGCCTGCAAAAATTTCGCAGAAATTTTTGCAAAACATATTGAAGTAATAGAATTATGTAGGAACAATAAAAGAAAAATGATTTAAAAATGTCAAAAATATGTTTGACATTTTTTTGTTTGTATGATATTATAATAAAAAATTGAGAAATGGAGTGAGAAAAATGCCAAGAAAAAAGCAAGAATTAAATAAAAGAGAAAAATCAATATTAAAATTCATTGAAAAACAAATTATGACACAAGGGTATCCACCATCTGTAAGAGAAATTGGAAAAGCTGTAGGATTAAGCTCAACTGCAACAGTACATGGTTATTTAGCAAAACTAGATGAAAAAGGATATATTAAAAAACAAGATAAAAAAGGAAGAACATTAAGACTATTAAAAGGTGGATCAGGAGAGATAAAGAAAACATCTAGTAAAGATTTTTATACACAAAAAGAATTAGTTGAAGTTCCAATTATAGGTAGAATTACAGCAGGAGAACCAATTTTAGCAGTTGAAAATGTAACAGATACATTTCCAATTCCAATTGACTTTGTAGGAAACTGTGAAAGTTTCATGCTTACTGTTAGAGGTGAAAGCATGATAGAAGCTGGAATTTTAGATGGAGATTATATCCTAGTAAAAAAGCAAAATACAGCTAATAATGGAGAAATTGTAGTAGCCCTAATTGGAGATGAAGCAACAGTAAAGACTTTTTATAAAGAAAAAGATCATATTCGTTTGCAACCAGAAAATTCAACTATGGATCCTATAATTGTGCCAACTTGTGAAATTTTAGGAAAAGTAGGTGGAGTATTTAGAAAAATGTAGGTAAATTTTAAAAAGAAAGTTCTTTGAACTTCATATAATATATATCTTACTAATACATAAATTTAAAAATTTACAGAAAATTTACAATTAAAGCATTGACAAATACACTGTTTCACATATAATGATACAGTGTATTTTAGTTAATAAAATGTCACATATGAATCATCGTAAAAAACATTAATTATCAAGAGAAAGGAGCAACTATGTTAAAAGTTTTAAGTAATTTAAAAAATTCGCTTTGGAGAGTTATTGTAATTGTCATATTATTATGCTTGCAAGCAACAACAGACCTAGCACTACCAGAATACACATCTAAAATAGTAAATATAGGAATTCAAAATGGTGGAATAGAAAGTGCAGTACCAAACATCATATCAAAAAATGATATGGAAGAACTTTTAATTTTTACTAATCAAGATGATGAAATTTTAGAAAATTATATATTAATTGGAAAAAATCCTAGCAAACAAGAAGAAAATGTAATACATAAATATTTAGGAAAAGACTATGAATTAAAGGAAAATACAATTTATATCTTAAAAGATAGTAAACAAAATGTAAGCAATTTATCAAAAATAATGAGTACACCTTTAATGGAAATGACAACTATAAAAAATAAAGAAACAGAAAATCAAATTAAAGAGCAAATTATGCAAGATAGTAACATGCTAGAAACGCAAAAACAATACTTTCAATCACAAAGCTTAATAGATATAATAAAAAATTTACCTGAAGAGCAAAGGCAACAAATTTTAAAACAATATAGTGATAAAATAGACAATATGCAAGAGTCAATTAAAGAACAAGCTGCAATAGCTTCTGTTAAACAAGTTTATAGAAATTTAGGAGTAGATACAGACAAACTTCAAAATAACTATATTTTAATAGCTGGTCTTCAAATGCTAGGAGTAGCTTTAATTACTATGATATCTGCGATAACTATTATGCTTTTCTCATCAAAAGTAGCAGCAAAACTAGGAAAAACATTACGAGATAAAGTCTTCAAAAAAGTTATTCATTTTTCAAACAAGGAACTATCTGAATTTTCAACAGCATCTTTAATTACAAGAAGCACTAATGACATTCAACAAATACAACAACTTATGACAATGCTATTTAGAGTAGTTGTATATGCTCCAATTATTGGTATAGGTGGTTTTATAAAAGTATTGACCAAAAGTGACAACCAAATGGCATGGATTGTTGGTGTTGCAATTTTAGCTATTCTATGTATTGTAGGAACTTTGTTTGTTATAGTTATGCCAAAATTCAAGAAATTGCAAGAATTAATTGATAGATTAAACCAAGTTGCAAGGGAAATATTAACAGGATTGTCAGTTATTAGAGCTTTCAATAAGGAAAATAAAGAAGAAGCAAGGTTTGAACTGTCAAATCAAAATTTGATGAAATCAAATATATTTGTTGATAGAGCCATGTCTATGATGATGCCATTACTTATGCTTGTTATGAATTCTATAGCAATTTTAATTGTATGGGTTGGTGGGCATAATGTGGATAATGGTATTATGCAAGTAGGAGATATGATGGCATTTATACAATATACTATGCAAATTGTTATGGCTTTTCTAATGATTTCAATGATTTCTATTATGCTACCTAGAGCAGCAGTATCTGCAAGACGAATTAATGAAGTATTAGAAACAGACCCAAATATAATAGACCCAAAAGAAAACAAAAAATTTGACATGGGTAAAAAAGGTTTAGTAGAATTTAAGAATGTATCTTTCCGTTACCCTGATGCTGATACAGAGGTTTTATCTGATATTAATTTTACTGCAAATCCAGGAGAAACAACAGCAATAATTGGAAGTACAGGAAGTGGAAAGTCAACTATTGTAAATTTATTACCAAGATTTTATGACGTAACAGGTGGAGAGCTATTAGTAGATGGTGTTAATATAAAAGAAGTCTCACAAAAAGAATTAAGAGAAATTATAGGATTAGTTCCACAAAAAGGAATTCTATTTTCTGGAACAATTGAATCTAATATTAAATATTCAAATGAAACTATGTCAGATGAGAAAATGAAAGAAGCAGCACAAATTGCACAAGCAACTGAATTTATTGAGAGTAAAGATAAGAAATATCAAGAACCAATTGCACAAGGTGGAAGTAATGTTTCAGGAGGGCAAAAGCAACGTTTAGCAATTGCAAGGGCAATAGCTAAAGACCCAGAAATATTTATATTTGATGATAGCTTTTCAGCATTAGATTTTAAAACAGATAGTAAATTAAGAGAAGCTTTAATGAAAAAAACAAAAAACAAAACAGTAATAATTGTTGCACAAAGAATTAGTACAATTATGAATGCAGAAAAAATAATAGTACTAGAAGAAGGGAAAGTAGTTGGGATAGGAAAACATAATGAACTTATGAAAAACAATGAAACATATAGGCAAATTGCTTTATCACAATTGTCAGAAGATGAACTAAAAGAGGAAAGGGGGGAATAATATGCCAGGAGGACCAATGGGCGGACCTATGAAACCAGGTGGAAAGCTACCAGAAAAAGCAAAAGACTTTAAAAGCACAATGAAAAAATTAATAAATAATTACTTATCAAAATATAAAATAGCATTAATTATTGTAATTATTTTTGCAATTGGAAGTACAATTTTTACAATTGTAGGGCCTAAAATATTAGGAAATGCTACAACAGAGATATTTAATGGGTTAATTGGAAAGTTGTCTGGTGGAAATGGCATAGACTTTGGGAAAATTGGGCAAATTGCAATAAGTTTATTAATTTTATATGTAGTAAGTGCAATATTTTCTTTTATTCAAGGTTTCACAATGACAGGAATTTCACAAAAATTAACATATAAATTAAGAAATGATTTAGTACAAAAAATAAACAAATTACCAATGAAATATTTTGATACAAAAACACATGGAGAAGTATTATCAATAATTACTAATGATATTGACACATTAAGTATGAACTTGAGTCAAAGTATTACACAAATTATTACATCTGTTTGTACAATTATAGGAATATTAATAATGATGTTTTCTATTAGTTGGCAAATGACCTTAATATCTCTTATTATATTACCAATTGCAGGAATCTTAGTAAAAAATATTGTAGGGAAATCACAAAAATATTTCCAAGCACAACAGGAATATTTGGGGCACGTAAATGGTCAAGTAGAAGAGGTTTATGGTGGTCTAAATGTTATAAAAGCCTTTAACAGTGAGGAAAAAGTAACTAAAGAGTTTGAAAAAGCAAATAGTGAATTATATAAATCTGGATGGAGGTCACAATTTTTATCTGGATTAATGTTTCCAATTATGAATTTTATATCTAATGTAGGATATGTAGGAGTAGCAGTTGCAGGTGGATATTTAGCAATTAATGGAAGAATTACAGTAGGAAACATTCAAAGCTTTATTCAATATAATAAGCAATTTACCCAGCCAATAAACCAAATTGCACAAATATCTGCAACATTACAATCTATGACAGCAGCTGCTGAGAGAGTTTTTGATTTTTTAGAGCAACCAGAAGAAATTGATACAGATAAAAATAATATAAATACAGAAAATTTAAAAGGAAATGTAAAATTTGAACATATAAAATTTGGATATGATGAAGAAACAACTATAATAAATGATTTTACAGCTAATGTAAAAGAGGGACAAAAAATTGCAATAGTAGGACCAACAGGAGCTGGAAAAACAACAATAGTAAAATTACTAATGAGATTTTATGACGTAGCAGATGGTGCTATTTTAATAGATGGACATAATATAAAAGAAATTAATAGAGGTAAACTTCGCAAAATGTTTGGTATGGTATTGCAAGACACCTGGTTATTTGGTGGAACAGTAAAAGATAATATAAAATATGGAAAAGAAGAGGCAACAGATGACCAAGTAATTGAAGCTGCTAAGGCAGCTCATGTACATCATTTTATAAAAACATTACCAAAAGGATACAATTCAGTTATCAATGAAGAAACAACTAATATATCAGCAGGGCAAAAGCAATTACTAACAATTGCTAGAGTTATTTTAGCAGACCCTAAAGTATTAATATTGGATGAAGCAACAAGTTCTATTGATACAAGAACAGAAATTCAAATACAATCTGCTATGGACAATTTAATGAAAGGAAGAACTAGTTTTATTATTGCACATAGGTTATCAACAATAAAAAATGCAGATTTAATTTTAGTTATGAATCATGGAGATATTGTAGAACAAGGAACACATCAAGAATTATTAGAAAAAAATGGATTTTATGCTGACTTATATAATAGTCAATTTGAAGTTGAAGAACGGATAAGTATCAAAAAGAAAGTTCAAATAACTTCCTTATTAAGAATGTGTTTTTGTTTGCCTGCCAAATTTGCTTTAGCAAATTTGTGTAGAACGTGTTGAGGTTATAGGAAAATCGGAGATTTTCCTATAACAGAACAAAACTTTTGACATTTACAAATATCAAGTGTATAATAAATACCCAACGAAAGGATACAAAGGAGAAATTTGCAAATGAATGAAGAAATTATAAGGAAAAGAAAACAAAACATGAAAATATATTCTATTTATAGAGGAATTTCTTTAGACTTAATATTTTATTATGCAATAGAGTTCTTATTTTTAACACAAGTAAAACATATTAGTAGTTCAGATGTTATTTTAGGAAATGCATTTTATGCTATATTCATGATGATATTTCAAATACCTGCAAGTATAATAGTTGACAAAATAGGTACTAGAAGATGCACAATTTTAGCTAATATATTTAATGGCATTTTTATAATTTTAATTATGTGTTGTCAAAACGTATGGAATCTAATTTTTGCTCAATTTATTAGTAGTATATGCTTTTCATTAAAAGACATTTCAGATAAAGCTTTAATTAGATATTCAATTCCAAATGGAAAAAAGCAAGGAGAAATATTTTCTAAAATGGAGAGTAAAGGCTATAAACAGTATTTTCTTTTAAATGCTTTTACTTCTATATTTTCAGGATTTCTTTTTGTTATAAATCCATATATACCAATGATAGCAAGTTTGGGATTTACAATACTTTCAACAATAATATCTTTAGGATTTACAGATATTAATGAAGAAAGAAATGAAAAAGAAATAAAAGAACAGAAAAAATATGTTAAAGAATTGTTGGAGAGCATAAAATTTATTGCAAACTCTCAAAGACTAAGAAGTCTATTTTTATATGCAGGAATTACTTGGGGAATATTTTGTGTAATGGGTAGTTATAGAACAAGTATATTAGTAGATATTGGAACTCCAGAACAAATAATTACAATAGTAGCAGCTATTGTAGGTATAGGTTCTTCTATGGGGTCAAAAAATCAACTACGATTTCATAAAAACTTTAGAAACAAAACTTTATCTATTATTTTATTAATTATAACAACTGCTATTTTAATAGCTGGAATAACTAGTAGTATAAATAAATCGTATTTTGTAAGTCTAGTTATTGTAACAATTTGTTGTACAACAATTAATTTTTCAAAAGGGGTAAGTGAGGTTTTAATAACAAGATATTTAAGTAATTTTGCAAAAGATAAAATTTTGACACAAATTTATGCAGTAAATGCAATAATTAGAAATGCATTAAGGGCAATAATTAGTTTTTTTGGTTCTTATTTGCTAAGAATTACAACAACAGCACATAGTATGATTATGCTTGGAATACTGCTATTTGTTATAATGCTTGGATTAATTAGTTATATGAAACCTAGGTTAGGTAAGAGACCAGAACAATATGATGACAAAGATATTTGTAAAATATAATTTGGGTATGGACTTTTTTTGCTTTTTCAGATATAATAGACGATGAAAAAACACACATTCTACACAAATAATTAGAAATAAAGATTATATTATAAAAATTTTTGGGGGTTACAACAAAATGTATGAAAGAAGCGCTATTGTTTTAGAAAGATATCTAGAAAAGCTTTTAAAATTTGATAAAACATATAATCTAAAGAAAAATAATGAAAATTATAGTGAATTAATAAATGAAATTGAAAACTATCAAATTATGACAAATAAAGAAACAAAAGTAATACAAGAATTTGATGATGCAGTTGCAAAAATAGAGGGGTTGCAACAAGAACAGGAAAGATTATGCAAGTCTAACATGAAATTAGAAAGTGATAGGGTGCAATTTTTTAAGGATTTAGGAGAAGATGCACAAGTATTAGATGGCAAATTTAAGAGAATAGAAGTTGCACTTGACAAAAATAATGCACAATTAAAAGAAATTAGAGAAGAATTTGTTAGACAATTAAATGACTTTTCACAAAAACAAAAAGATAGAAATAAATGTGATAAAGCAAAAAGAATAGGTGAAGCAAAACATATTGAATATATTCAAAGAATGCATACAGAATTTGAAGAAATTAATATTAAAGATGTAGTAGAAATGAAAGATTTTATTACTTCTGAAAAAGAACATATCAAACAAGATGTTCTTTTGATTATGTCAAAAAATGGGAAAAGTGAAAGAGTTGCATTTGATCAAGATGTATTAAGAAAAGCTATTAACACTAGAATTGATATAGCAGAAAAAGAGGCAGACTGTTATACATCTGTTTATGATAAAATGAAAAAGTTATTAGCAGAAACTGATAATGAAACAATTAGACTAAACAAATATAAAAAAACATTAAGAGATACAAGTGTTAAATTAGCATTTTTAGATGCAGTAAAAGACTATATTGTAAGTTTTTTAGATTATGAGAGAATGACAGCAATAAATGGTGCAAAAGCACATAAAAAAATGATGGTAGAAGCTTGTAACAACTTTGAACGTGATATGATACAAATTAGAAATCTATATGAATTAATTTTAAAAGAAGCAGCTAGTAGGTCTACAAAAAAAGCATATAAAGAATTATATAATAAAACATATCTAAGAAATATTGAAGATAAAGAGAAAAACTTTGAACAAGAAGTAAATAATGTAAATATCAGTATGGCAACAGTAATAAATTCAAATTATTGGAGAATTGAAGGAATTAAAAACATATATAATGTATTCCAAAAAGAAGTATCTGAAAAATTTGAAAAAGATTTATCTGAATTTAGAATTGATGAAGAGGAAACAGAATTAGAAAATGCTCAAGTAACGATACAAGAAAGTTATGGCATAAACTTAGAAAATGACAAAAACACAACTAAAAAGAAACACAGAGTAATTCAAATTTTAAAAGATGAAGAGGAAGAAGACGAAATAGAAGACTATTATGACAGTAAAGAAGACGAAAAAGAGAATTTTGAAATTGAAGAAGAATATTATGACAGTGAAGAAGACGACAAAGAATACTATGACAATGAAGAAGACGAAGAATATTATGACAATGAAGAAGACGAAGAAGAGTATGACGATGAAGAAGATGAAGAAGAATATTATGACGATGAAGAAGACGAAGAATATTATGACGATGAAGAAGATGATGATGAAGATTATGACAGCGAAGAAGATGAAGAAGAGTATTATGACGATGAAGAAGATGAAGAAGATTATGACAGCGAAGAAGAAGATGAAGAAGAGTATTATGAAGATGAAGAAGAATATTATGACGGCGAAGAAGATGAAGAAGAGTATTATAATAGCGAAGAAGAAAGCGAAGAATATGACAATGAAGAACAGTATAGTGATTTTCAATTAGAATATAATGATAGAAAGAGAAAGATAGAGGAAAAAGAAAAAGACCAATACATAGAAAATTATATAAATACATATGAAGAAGAAGATGATGACGACTATAAAGCTTATTATGAAAGAAGAAGAACTACATATAATGACTATTATGACGACGACGATGATGAGGAATACGAAAATATTTATGAATATAAATATGATGAAGAAGATGAAGAAGAAAACAAAAATAAGAAGAAAAGGCAAAAAGGTGATGACTATTTTGATGATGAAGATAGTTTAGATAATATAATTGCAAAAAGTAGAAAAAAAGCAATAAAAAGAACAACACATAAAAGAGGGAATAAAGGTATATTAGACAAATTCTTTAATAAAGATTTTAAAATGAAACTATTTTAAAAATAAAATAGAGGCAAAGGGAGGAACTATGTTAAAATTAGAGAAAATCACTAAAGATTACATTTCAGGAGATTCTAAAGTTCAAGCATTAAAAGGAATTGATATAGAATTCAGAAAAAGCGAATTTGTATCAATTCTAGGGCAAAGTGGGTGTGGTAAAACCACACTTTTAAATATAATAGGAGGATTAGACCAATATACTTCACGGAGATTTAATCATTAATGGAAAATCAACTAAGAAATTCAAAAATAAAGATTGGGATGCATACCGTAACTATTCAATTGGTTTTGTTTTTCAAAGTTACAATCTAATTCCACACCAAACAATTTTATCAAATGTGGAACTTGCTTTAACAATTTCAGGAGTATCAAGAAAAGAAAGAAAACAAAGAGCAATACAAGCATTAGAAGATGTTGGATTAAAAGAACAAATCCATAAAAAGCCAAACCAACTATCTGGTGGTCAAATGCAAAGAGTAGCAATTGCAAGGGCATTGGTAAATAATCCGGACATAATATTGGCAGATGAGCCAACAGGTGCATTAGATACAAAAACAAGCAGACAAATAATGGAGATTTTAAAAGAAATAGCAAAAAACAAATTAATAGTAATGGTAACACATAATCCAGAATTAGCACAAGAATATTCTACAAGAATTGTCAAAATATTAGATGGTGTAATTACAGATGATTCAAAACCATTTACAGAACAAGACAAAAAAACAGAAAAAGTGCAAGCAAAAAACGGAAGAACATCAATGAAATTTTTTAC
This sequence comes from uncultured Clostridium sp., assembly GCA_948468045.1. Taxonomy (GTDB): domain Bacteria; phylum Bacillota; class Clostridia; order TANB77; family CAG-508; genus CAG-269. Next base: position 40,706 of record CAOKGO010000008.1, read on the forward strand.
GGCTTTAAGACTAAGTTTAAACAACTTAATGACAAAAAAAGGAAGAACATTATTAACATCATTTGCAGGAAGTATAGGAATTATAGGGATTGCCCTTATACTTGCTATTTCAACAGGAGTGCAAAACTATATAAATAAAGTAGAAGAAGATACTTTGTCATCATACCCAATTACAATTCAAGAAACAAGTATAGATATGTCAGCAATGATGGCATCTATGATGGGAACAGAAAGTAGTAATCAAAATTCAGAAGATGGAAAAGTACATTCAGCAGATATTATGAATGAAATGATAACAACATTATCAAATAAAAAAGAAAGTAACAATTTAGAAGAATTAAAAAAATACTTAGAAGATGGTAATAATGAAATAACAAATAACAGCAATAGTATTGAATATGGATATAATTTAAAAATCAATTTATATAAACCAAACACAGAAAATGGAATCGTAAAAGTAAATCCAAGTACTGTTATGAATGCATTTGGAATGGGAGATATGATAGAAGCACAAAACAATTCTTCTGTTGCATCTATGTTTGGTGATACAATGATGACAAACACAGACATATGGATAGAAATGCTAAATAATACGAAACTATTAGAAACACAATTTGATTTAGTAAAAGGAAATTGGCCAAAAGCATATAATGAAGTTGTTTTAATCTTAAAAGAAGATGGAAGAATTGATGATTATACTTTATATTCTTTAGGATTGAAAAATCAGGAAGAATTAGAAGAAAAGTGGAAAGCGGTAGAAAAAGGAGAAAAAATAGAAGAAAATCAAGAAAGCACATCATATACATATGACGAATTAATGAACCTATCTTTTAAATTATTGCTAAATTCAGATTATTATAAAAAAGAAAATGGATTATGGCTAAACCAAAAAGATGATGAACAATATATGAAAGATAAAATAGCATCAGCAGAAGAAATAAAAGTAGTAGGAATTATAAAACAAAATGAACAAAGTGTGGCAAGTACTAGTGTAACTAGTGGAATTGGATATACTAAAGATTTGAAAGAACATGTAATAAAAAAATCAAATGAAGCTGAAATTGTAAAAGAGCAAAAAGAAAAACCAGAAATTAATGTATTTTCAGGTTTAGAATTTCCAAAAGAAGAAGAAAAAGACAAAATGGTAAATTTAAGTAATGAGCAAAAAATGGCAATGAGCAAATTAAGTAGTGAAGAAATTGCAAAAATGATGGAAACATATACAGCAAATAAAGATGCGAGTTATGACAAAAACTTAGAAACTTTAGCTGCAATAGATATGGAAAAACCTAAATCTATTAGTATATATCCAAAGAATTTTGAAGCAAAAGACAAAATAGCAGATGCCATAGAAGCTTATAATCAAAAGCAAAAAGACGAACAAAAAGAAGCAAATGTTATAAATTACACAGATATGGTAGGAATCATGATGAAATCAGTTAGTCAAATCATTGACACTATTAGTTATGTATTAATTGCATTTGTTGCTATATCTTTAATTGTATCTTCTATTATGATAGGAATTATTACTTATATTTCTGTACTAGAAAGAACAAAGGAAATAGGAATTTTAAGAGCTATTGGAGCTTCTAAAAGAGATATTTCAAGAGTATTTAATGCAGAAACATTTATTTTAGGATTAATATCAGGACTATTAGGAATTGGAATAACAATATTACTTACAATTCCAATTAACAGTATGATTTATAACTTAACAGGAGTAGTAGTAACAACTATGGTGCCACCACTTGCAGGAGTTATATTAGTTATAATTAGCATGTTATTAACAATGGTTGCAGGTTTAATACCATCTAAAATGGCAAGTAAAAAAGACCCAGTAGAAGCATTAAGAAGTGAATAAAATAAAATGTAAAATATCAAATTAAAAGTCATGTATTATACTTTAGTTTGATATTTTTTGCTATAATATTTTAAACATAGTTTTCAAATATTTAATTAGCGATTTTTATAAAATGAAAGTAACATAAAGGAACTTTTGTATTGCAATAAAACTAACTAATGGTGCAGGTTTGAAAAAAAATTAAAATATTAAAAAATACTATTGACTTATAAAATAAAATGGGGTAAAATGTCATTGTGTAACCTAAAACAGATTAAAAAACAATATAAGGGGGTGAATTTTTTAGAAAAGTGGGAATGACAGTTTATGATAAAGCCAAAAGAGCCAAAAAGAACTCGAATAAAAAAAAGGTGGTAGTAACTTGTATTATTTTGCTAGTAATAATTTTAGCTATTGGCTATATAGTATATAGTAGTAGATTTTGGGAATTTAAAAATGACTATAATCAAATAGATAGTGAGAATATTGAAACAGAGCAAAATGATACACCAGTAGAAGAAGTACCAGTTGTAGAAGAACCGCAAGATGAAATTGTTGATACTAGTGATATACCAGCAACAATGGGAAAATATAAAGTGGTTGGTCAATTAGTTATTGACAAAATAGATGTTAAAAAGAACATCTTAGCGGTATCAGAAAATGCCTCATTAGCATTATCAGTGGCACATTTTTATCCACCAAATCTAGGCGTAAACGAGTCAGGAAACTTTTGTATTGATGGGCATAACTGGAAAGGTATGCTAGCAAGGTTGTCTGAAATGCAAGTAGGAGATACTTTTTACATGATTAACCGAGAAACAAAAACAAAAGTAAACTATGAGATATATAATAGATATACTTGTGTTCCAGAAGATTTATCATGTTTAGAACAAAATCATGATGGAAAGAGAGAAGTAACTCTCATAACTTGTAATCCAGGAGGACTTACAAGATTAATCTGCAAGGCGAGAGAGACATAAAAAAATAACGAAAAAGTACATAAAATGTACATACAAACGTAAAAAAAGAAAGGAATGAAATTAAAATGAAAAATATGAAAAAAACAATAATAGGAGTAGCAATTATAGCTATGTTTTTAATAACAATGATGGGGAGCGTTAATGCTGCAAGCATGACAGCAAGTGCAAACGAAGTAGAAGTAAATAAAGGAGTATCAGTTACAATTAGTACAGATGTAACAATGAAAGCAGTTCAATTTAAATTAAATTATGACACATCAAAATTCGAATATACAGGATATACATCAAAAGCAGGAGCAACAGCAACAGTAACAAAAACAGCTGATGGTTTAACATTCGCATTAGCTAACTCAGCAGCACCAGAAGATGCAAAATCAATAGTACTTAACTTTACAGCAAAAGCTGAAACAGCAAACGTAAATGAAGAAACATTTACAATCAGTGGATTCAAAGCTGGAACATCAACAGACAAAGACAACAACATAAACGCAACAGCAACAGTTAAAGTAGTAGCAGCACCAGTAGTAGATCCAGAACAACCAGAAAACCCAGAACAACCAGGAAATACAGGAAATGAAGATAACAATAAACCAGCTGAAGATAATACAGACAACAAAGGAACAACAACAAACAACAACGATAAAGTTGGAACAAACGGAAAAGTTATCACAAAATTAAATCAAACAGGAACACCATTATTTATAGGAGCAGCAGTTGTAGTTGCTTTAGCAGGTGCAGTATTAGTAGTTAGAAAAGCAAAATAAGACTATTAAATAGAAAAGTTAAAATAAAACTAAAACAAAAAAAGATAAATTAGAACTTTTGGGAGGAATGAAAAGTGAAAAATAATTATAAATTTTTATCATCATTAGCTTTAACAGGAATGTTAGCAACAAGCATTATGGGTACAACAGTAAATGCTGCAACACCATCAGTAGATGTAATAGGAGTTTGCTCAAATGTATTAAACAATAAAATAGTACCAGTTGTTGTTAAAAATGGAGCAGATTGTGTAACAATGGCAGATATCAAAAACAGTGGAAAATTTGATATAGTTTCAGTTATAGATGCAAATGCACCATTAAAAACAGGAAGCAAATTTAAAGTAAAAGATGGAACAGAATATACAGTAGTTGTTTACGGAGATGCAAACAAAGATGGTTCTGTAGATACATTTGATGCTTTATATATCCAAGAAAATGCATTTAATGAATTTAAAGGAGAAGAAAAAGTAGCAGCAGATGTAATTAGAAAAGATAATTCAGGAGTAGATACTTTTGATGCTTTAAGAATTCAAGAATATGCTGGTGGAGCACAAACAAGAATAACAGATGAACCACATACACCAGATTCAGATCCAGTAGTTACAGATTCAAACTACACAATAAAAGTAAATGAAAATGGATTTATAAACAACCAAAATGATGCAAAAACTAAAGTTGAATTAAAACTTGCTAAAACTTATGATGAAGCAAAAACATTAAAAGTTAAAGTAATAGATGAAAACGAAAATGCTAAAGAAGTAACTGTTACAATACCAGCTCATACAGATACATATGTATTCACAGATGCTGAAGCAATTGATACAACAGCAGCAACAGCTTTAGCAAATGGAGAAATAACAATTGAATTATATGAGGGGACTAAACTAGTAGGAATAACTAAAGCAACAAAACATGTAGAAACACCAGTAGCTGCAAAAATAAGTGCTTCTCGTCCAAGTGCTACAACAGCAGCATTATCTTTAGAAGGATATGGAGAAGGAAAAATAGTTACAGTAAAATATACTATTGCTGGAACAACTGAAGAAAAAGAAATAAATAATGTAAATGACAAATTAACAAATCAAAAACTTGATTACGTATTTCCAGAAGGAGCTACAACAATGGATATAACTTTAATTGACGAATATGGAAATGAAGTTGATATAGATGATGTAGCTATCCCAGCTCATGGAGCAAAAGCTGAAGATTCAGTTGAAAAAGTAACTGCACCAGATTTAACAAAAACAGGTGTAGCTAAATTTACAACAGATACAGCTATCACAGGTGAAGCTATATTATATGATGCAAATGGAAATATTGTAGACAAAAAAGAAATAACAGCAGCAGACAACGTAACATTTAACTTAGACAAAGCAGGAAAATACAGAGTTGGAGTAGTTGTTACAGGAAACGGAACTACAACAACAAATTCAGAAGAAGTATTCTCAGACTTTGTAGAAGTTAAAGAATTAAATGCTGTAAGCAATGTAGAATTTAATGTTGAAAAAAACGGAGATAAAGTAATTGTATTTACAGACTCTAATGATACAAAAAATGTAGATGAAACTACACCTTATGCTATTTCATTTGAAAAATTAGATGGAGATAATGGATATGTAGCAGATTCAACAGTTAATGCAACTATAGATGCTGAAAAACATACAGCAACTATTACAGGACTTAATGCAGGTACAGTTTACAGAGCAACTATCGTTGTAAATCCTAAAGCAAATCAAGGGCAATGGATTAAAAATTCAAATCCAACAGTATCTAGTCCATTCTTCTTTATAGATGCTTCTAACTTACTTGGAGCTTTAGATTCAAGAACAGATAATTCATTAACATATGAATTAGCAAATCCTATTACAGTTAATGGAACAGAAGCTACATATAAAGCAGAAGTATATAAAGTTAATGAAGACCAAAGTGGTGTAGAATATATGTCAGACATAATGGAAAGCAAAGCTGCAGTTGTAACAGAAACAAAAGCAGGTAAATTCTTAACAATAGAAGGATTAGAAGATAATCAAAAATATGTTATAAGAATAATTGCAAATGTTGGAGATGTTCAAGGAGAATCTAATTTAATAGGATATAATGCAGGAGCATATGCTAGTGCACCAAAAACATATACAACAACACCAGCAATTAAAGGATTAAAAGTTGTTCAAACATCTGATATAACAGATACAACAAAAGCAGTTGCAGGAACATTATTTGTAGATGCAACTAATGATAAAGTAATAGTTAATGGAGATAAAGAAAATGTAATTACAATAGGAACAGCTAATAACAACTACACTCCTGAATTTAATTCTATACTTACTTTAGCTAAAAGTTTATTAAATAACGATAAAATAACAGTAAACAACGAATCAGTAAATCTTGAATTAACTGATGATGAAAGTTCTTCTAATGTAATGACATTAACTAGTGATTATAAAGGTTTAACAATAAATGTTAAAGGTCAAGGAATTGAAAGTGACAGAAAAATGGAAATTGCTAGTGGTGCAAAATTAGAAAAACTAACAGTTGAAGGTAATGGACTTATATTAGCTTTAACTAACAATGATGCTGATACAGAAGTAGTTATAGCTAATGGTGCAGAAGTTAAAGTTACAGGAACTAATAAAACTTATACACTTGCAAAAGGTGCAACAGCTACAATAGAAGGTATAACAGTAAATACAACAAATGCTGATATATCAATGACATCTACAGGAGATAAAGCATTAACAGTAAATGCACCAAAAGGAGATCTTAATACAGACTTAACATTTACAAATAATAACAATGGTAGATATGATGTAGCTGATGAAGCAACAATAAACTTTGCATCAAATGACCAAACATCAAGAATTGCTGGAACAGTTAAAATCAACTCAACAAATGGTAGTGTAAAAGTAACATCACCTAATGACAATTCTTTAGATGTAACAAAACTTAACTTAGCTATAGATGTAACAGATGCAGATGTTGACATTACAGGATTTGAAGATTCAGCAAAAGTTAATGTTAGTGTTGCTACAACTGAAGCTAAAAAGACAGAAACAGTAATTAAAGCAATAGCAAAAAATATTGATATGCTTGATGAATTAGATGGTCTTACAGTAGCAGACAATGACGAAATAATATTAAAACAATATGCTGTTAATGAAGAAATGAAAGCTAAAATCGGTGGAACAGCTGATACAGTAATTACAGGTAAAAACAGAGAATTAATGCAAGAATTTATTAACACATTTGGAGTTAATGATGAAAACGTTAAATTAACAATTGTTGATGTTGCTACAGGAAGTGTTACTATTACATTCCCTAAAGAAACAGATATGTCAAAAGTAAATCTTTCAGGATTTGCAACATATGGAGAATAATTACTATTAAGGTAATAAAAAAAGAAGTAATCTTTTCATAGATTGCTTCTTTTGATGTTATAGTAAAAACCAAAGATTTTATATTTAAATAAACCATAAGCTTGCTTTTTTCTTCAATTTATACTATTATTATATAGACAAAATAATATAAAATAGTCATAAAAATTGAAGGAGGAAAAAATGAACAAATATTATTTTACATCAGAAAGTGTAACAGAGGGGCATCCAGACAAACTATGTGATACAATATCAGATAAAATATTAGATGAATGTATAAAGCAAGATAAAAATGCAAGAGTAGCAGTAGAAACTTTTGCATCTCAAAATAAAATTGCATTAGCAGGTCAAATAACAATGCAAGGACAAGTTGATTATGAAAAAATTGTTAGAAAAACAATTGAAGAGATTGGGTATGGAGATGCAAAAATAGATATAGACCCTAAAACTTGTCAAATAGACATCAATATAACAAAACAAAGTCTAGATATTGCAATGGGAGTAGATGTAGGAGGAGCAGGAGACCAAGGAATCATGTTTGGCTTTGCATCAGATGAAACCGAAAACTATATGCCATATGCAATTAGTATGGCACACAAATTATCTAAAAAACTAACAGAGGTAAGAAAAGAAAAAATAATACCATATTTACGTCCAGATGGAAAAACACAAATAACTGTAGAATACGAAGATGGCAAACCTAAAAGAATTGAAACTATTTTAATTTCTACTCAACATGAGGCAGAAGTTACTATGGAGCAATTAAAAAAAGATATTATAGAAAAGGTAATTAAACAAACTGTGCCAAAAAATATGATAGATGAAAATACAAACATATATATAAACCCAACAGGAAGATTTGTTATTGGTGGGCCGCTAGGAGATACAGGGCTAACTGGAAGAAAAATAATAGTAGATACTTATGGTGGATATAGTAGACATGGTGGAGGATGTTTTTCAGGAAAAGACCCAAGTAAGGTAGACCGTAGCAGCTGCTATATGATGAGGCATATTGCTAAAAATATAGTTGCAAATGGTTATGCTAAAAAATGTGAAATACAAGTATCTTATGCAATTGGAATGGAAGAACCATTATCAATTTATGTAGATACTTTTGGAACAGGAACAAAATCACAAGAGGAATTAGTATATTTAATAAAAACAAAGTTTAATTTGACTCCAGATGGAATTATAAATTATTTGAATTTAAAACAACCTATATATTCTGAAACAACAAATTATGGACACTTTGGAAAAGAAAATCTACCTTGGGAAAAAATCATAAAAATTTAAAGTCTTTTATATTATAAAAGGCTTTCTTTTTTTGTAAAATACTGGTATAATAATTGTGCAAAAGATAAATTTTTAATATACAAGGAGAATAAAGATGTACAAAATAGATAAAGTGCAAAGAGAAAACAAAAGAATGCATATAATTGGAAAAATTTTAAGTGCTATAATATATATTATATTAATACCTATAATAATATTTAATTTTACACTAATCATAAAATCATTTATTAAACCTAATAAAACACCAGACTTTTTTGGATATAAAAGTTTTGTTATTGTATCACGGAAGCATGGAACCAACAATTATGACAGGTGATGCAATACTAGTAAAAGAAGTGCCACAAAATGAAATAAAAGTAGGAGATATTGTATCTTTTTCACAAGGTGGAACTAATGTTACACATAGAATTATTGCAATGGTTAAGGAAGATGGCATTCAAAAATATACAACCAAAGGAGACAATAATAATATAGAGGACAAAGAAAAAATAATTTATGAACAAATAGAGGGGAAATACCAATTTAAAATTAATCAATTTGGAACAGTAATGCAAGTTTTGAAAAGTAAGGTTACATTAATTGTATTAATTATAATAATTATTCTTATTTATTTGAGTAAGAGAAAAATGGAAAATAAAAGAAAAGAGCGAAAAGAGAAAAGAATGAAGTATAAAGAAAAAGAAGAATAAATTTGAAAAAATAATTACAATTTATCTCTTGAAAAGGAATGAGGTTTTTATAATGAAACAAGAAAAATTGGAATTAATAGCAGATTTTTACGAATTTACAATGTCAAATGGATACTTTGTCAATAAAAAAAATGACATAGCTTATTTTGACATTTTTTTTAGAAAAATACCAGATAATGGTGGTTATGCAATTATAGCAGGGTTAGAACAAGTAATTGAAGCTATACAAAATTTGAGTTTTGACAAAGAGGATATAGAATATTTAAGAAGTCAAAATATGTTTTCAGAAGAATATCTAAACTACTTAGCTAATTTTAAATTTACAGGAGATATGTGGGCTATTCCAGAGGGGACAGTTGTATTTCCAAATGAGCCATTAATTACAATTAAAGCACCACTTGTGGAAGCACAACTTTTAGAAACCTTAATATTACTAATTATAAATCATCAAAGTTTAATTGCTACAAAGACGAGTAGAATTGTAAATTCGGCTCAAGGAATACCAATTATGGAATTTGGGGCTAGAAGAGCACATGGGGTATCTAGTGCAATATATGGAGCAAGAGCAGCAATAATTCGGAGGAGCAGTTGGAACATCTTGTACATTAACAGCACAAAAATTTGATGTGCCATCAAGTGGTACAATGGCACATAGTTGGATTCAAAGTTTTGATAGTGAATATGAAGCATTTAAAACATATGCAGAGTTATATCCTAATAATTGTACATTTTTAATTGATACTTATAATACTTTAGAAAGTGGATTACCAAATGCTATAAAAGTATTTAATGAAGTTTTAAAACCACAAGGTATAAGGCCAGTTGCAGTAAGGCTAGATAGCGGAGACTTAGCATATTTGTCTAAAAAAGTAAGAAAAATATTGGATGAAGCAGGTTATAATGACTGTAAAATTTGTGTAACTAATTCTTTAGATGAACACTTAATTACAGCTTTATTAGAACAAGAAGCGAAAGTAGACTCTTTTGGAGTTGGTGAAAATCTAATTACAGCTAAAAGTGATGCCGTTTTTGGTGGTGTCTATAAAATGGTTGCAATTGAAAGAAATGCGGAAATAATTCCTAAGATAAAAATAAGTGAAAATGTGGAAAAAATTACAAATCCAAGTTTTAAGAAAGTTTATCGTTTTTATTGCAAAGACACAAATTATGCATTAGCAGATGTTATAATGTTAGCAGATGAGGAAGAACCAAAAGGAGAATATGAAATATTTGATGAGTATAATACTTGGAAAAGGAAAAAATTGAATAATTACTATGTAAAAGAATTACAAGAAAAGATATTTGAAAATGGCAAATTAATATATCAAATTCCTAAACTGAAAGAAATTGCAAAATATGAAAAGGAACAACTATCAAGGTTATGGGAAGAAATAACAAGATTAAAAAATCCACAAAAATACTATGTGGATTTATCACAAAAATTATATGACTTAAAAGTACAAATGCTAAATAAAAAGAAGATATAATTTCAATAAAGTCTAGTTTTGAAAAATTTATATATTATTTATAAGTAACAAATTAAAAAATATATAAACTTTCACAAAAGTGATTAACATAACGCAAAACAAATCATACTATATAATATAGGAGGCAAAAAGAAAGTGGAAAACGTATTATATAGTATAGCAGGAATTCTAATACCATTTTTCGGAACCAGTTTAGGAAGCAGTTTTGTATTTTTTTTAAAGAAAAATATGAACGAAAAAATACAAAAAATGATTGTAGGTTTTGCATCTGGAGTTATGATAGCAGCAAGTGTATGGTCACTTATCTTACCTTCTGTTGAAATGGCAGAAAATCAAGGGATATTACCATGGATACCAGCATCAGTTGGAGTATTAGCAGGGGTGGCATTTCTTATAGTAATTAATAAATTAGCAAAAAAAATTGAGAAAAAAAGAAATGGAAAAAAGTTAAATATGCTAATATTTTCGGTTACACTACATAATATCCCAGAGGGAATGGCAGTAGGTGTATGTTTTGCAGGATTTTTAGCAGGAAATGCAGGAATTTCTTTATTAGAAGCAATAGTGCTAGCAATAGGTATAGCAATACAAAATATTCCAGAGGGGGCAATAATTTCAATGCCTTTAAAAATGCAAGGCACTAGCAAAAAGAAAGCATTTCTATATGGTGTTTTATCTGGAATTGTAGAGCCAATAGCAGCTATAATTACAGTATTATTGTTAAATATAGTAGTGCCAATTTTACCTTATTTATTATCATTTGCAGCAGGTGCTATGATATTTGTTGTAATAGAAGAATTAGTTCCAGAAATTCATATGGGAAAAAAATCAATGTTAGGTGTAATTGGTGTGACAATAGGGTTTATCATAATGATGGTATTAGATATAGCTTTAGGATAAAAAGATAGTATTGATGTTATAGGAAAAACTTTGGAAATTTTTAGTTTGACAATCAAAGTGAAAATAAATTATTAAGAAAATTTTATTTTCAAAAGAAAAACTGGAGATTTTCCTATAACATAAATACAGTAAAGTATTTATAGTAAATCTTAATTTAAGAAAAGGGATGAATAAAAAATGAAAAAAACAATTGGAATAATTTCAAGAGAATATATATCAGATTATAAAGAAGTAAAGCTATATGGTTTTAGACAAGATTTAGTGCCATTTTTAAGAAAATATGATATAAATATTATTAGTATACCAGTTATATTTCAAAATGAAAATGAATTTAAAAAAGTAAATGAAATTATAGATTTTTGTGATGGAATTATATTTCCAGGTGGCTCAGAAATGTATAATATAGACTACAAAATAATTAAATATTTATATGAAATGGACAAGCCAACATTAGGTGTTTGTTTGGGATTTCAAATTATGGCAAAAGCATTTAATGGTAAAGATAGAGTTTTAATTGAAAGTGGAAATCATGCAAGTGAAGAAGAATATGTACACAATGTTACAATAAAAAAAGATAGTTTATTATATAAAATTATAGGTGAAGAAAACATAATGGTTAATAGTAGACATACAAAAAAAGTACCATATACTGAATTAGATTGTGTGGCATATAGTGATGATGGAATTTTAGAGGCAATAGAGGCAAAAGATAAAAAGTTTTTTATTGGAACTCAATGGCACCCAGAGTCTTTATTAGATGATGAAAATAGTAAAAAATTTTTTGATTATTTTATAGAAAGTTTATAAAAAGGTAATATATTTTAATATTTATGAATAAACTATTAAAATTTTTAAAAATATATATCATGAAATACTATAAAATTAAGCAAAAAATTAATAAAAAGAAAAAAATAAAGAAAAATTTTCAAAAAGCACTTGACAAGTATAAGAAAAATTAGTATAATAAAATCCGTCGGAAGACAAAATGGTCGCTTAGCTCAGCTGGGAGAGCATCTGCCTTACAAGCAGGGGGTCATAGGTTCGAGCCCTATAGCGACCACCATTTATTTTTAGATTTTATGAAAATTAAATGGAGCAAAAGTTAGAGGTTTATGGCCCGGTAGTTCAGTTGGTTAGAACGCTAGCCTGTCACGCTAGAGGTCGACGGTTCGAGCCCGTTCCGGGTCGCCATTTTTTTATTTATAAACTTACATATGGCTTTATAGCTCAGTTGGTAGAGCAAGGGACTGAAAATCAACAGTTCGCTTACATGCCTTTATAGCTCAGTTGGTAGAGCAAAGGACTGAAAATCCTTGTGTCCCTGGTTCGATTCCAGGTGAAGGCACCAAACAAAAAAGCGAACAGAAAATTACCAAGTTTTCTGTAACATCTAAAAAAATATCTAAAAAATGTATTTGTTAGGCAGTAGCAAGTACATTTTTTATTTTGTCTGTAGATAAAACATTAGATATTGCATTTGCACTTTCGTTCATACTATTAGAATCTAAATGTGCATATATATTTGCAGTAGTATTATAATTAGAATGTCCTAGCCATACTTGAATTTGTTTCATATTGATTCCTTCAGCAAGTAATAAACTTGCACAAGTATGCCTTAGATCGTGAAAGCGAATTATTCTTAAATCATTCTTTTTTAGTAATTTTGTAAAAGCATGTGATACATAATCAGGATTTAACAAAGTTCCCATATTATCAATACATATATAGTCTAAATATTCTTGATTATAACTATTGCCACAAATTATTTTATTTTGTTCTTGTTTCTTTTTTAGTTCTAATAAGTAGTTTTCAACTACTGGTAATAAAGGCAAAGTTCTTGTACTAGATTTTGTTTTAGTTTTATCTTTTCTTACTAATTTATTAGAATGATTTGAACTTATTTGTGTTACTGTATGATTTATTAGTATAGTTTTATTTGTAAAATCTATTGCACTCCATTTTAAGCCAACAACTTCACTTCTTCGTAATCCATAAAAACAACTTAAAATAACTGGTGTTTCTAGTTTGGTATTTTCAATTATTTTTAAGAGTTTTAATATTTCTTCACTTGTATAATGTTTTGCATTATATGGATCAATTTTTGGTAATTCTACTTTATCAGCAGGATTAGAAATGATTACATCTGTTTTTACTGCATATTGTAAAGCCTTTCCAATATTTGCATGATAATGTTTAACAGTATTCCCAGAAAGTCCATTGTCAATTAAATATTGATAAAAGTCTTGAATATCTTGTGCCTTTACCGCTTGTAATATTACTTTTTTATTCTCGAAATAAGTTGTCATTCTTCCATTTATTAATTTTTCATAACCACAATAAGTTGTTTCTTCAACAGATGATTTAATTATCTTTAGCCACTTTTTCATAAAATCTATAAATAGTATATTTTCATTATCAATATTATCACTATTTATTTCTTCTTGAAATTTAGTTCTAATGTTTTCTAACTCATTTTCTGCTTTCTTTTTATTTCCTTTTACTGCTTTTACTTTAGTAGAAACCCATTTTGTTTTCCATTTTCCGTCTTTCTTAAAACTCAAAACTGCTTGATATATTTTATTTTTAATTTGTAAGCTACCTGTTACTTCTATCATAATTAACTCCTTTCGTTCCTATAACAGTTTAAATTTAACTTACTATTGATATTTTAGATAATACCATGAAAGTAAATTAATGTCTAGTTGTGTTATTGTAAAACAACAAGGTTCTGGGGTACCCACTCACAATCTTTGATTGTGTAAGTGGGTCGGGTTCTTATATTTCGTTTTGATTTGTTAGATACGCTATAACATTTCTTTTTGGTATTTTGTATTGTCTACCAACTTTTAGTGCTTGAATAGTTTGATTTCTTACTAATCTATAAGCAAGAGTTATACCAATTCCAAGCATTTCTTTTAACTGATTAATGTCCACTAAATCTGGATATGAAGTAAACATCATTTGATAATTTTCTTTAATAGTATCCATGTTGTAAGTCCTCCTTCCTTTAAAATTCACAATAAAAAAGACCTATTAAGTAATCTTAATAAAGCCTGTTAATAACTATAAACATATCTATTTTTATATTTTTGTGTTGGTACTTTAATATTCATATTGATTGTTTTGGGAATATCGGCTCCAACTTTTAATTTGCTATCTATACTTAAATTTCCCTTGCTATTAGTGTGGTATATGCTAGACCATTTTGCTAAAGCATAATCTGACATAGTATTGTTATTATAAGATAATTCCATTGAATCTTGCTTCTGTTGAGCTAACATTTGCTCATAGCTGTTATCATCTTTCTTTGGTCTATCATAAATTTTAAAATATTCTTGTAAATAAACTTTTCTGTTTTCAGCATTTGTTTTTTTACGATGTTCTTTTTCTTCTTTGTTTCTTTTGTCAGTTTTTACAACCTTTGAAACATAAGGACAGCTTTTTCCAACTATTTTAGCAATTTCGTTTTGTTTTAGATGTTTATTATAATATAAGTCTAAAATCTGTTCTTTGGTATCCAATTTTTCTTTTTCCTCCTTCACTTTGTTACGTATTAAGAAAATGTAATTAAGCATAGTTTAAACATTTTCTAAATCCTATAGTTAATTTTTTGTTTGCATTATTTTAAATACAATTCGCCTATTGACATTATCTAATATATGTTGTATTATTATATTGTGAGAAACATATAAAATATATTAGATATTGTTATTATACTATCATGTTTTATACTTGTCAATACAATTATTAAATATTTTTAATAATTTCTCACACAATAATAGGATAAGGGGAAATAGAAATGAGAGAACTACCACAAAATAAGTTCTTTGAAGGATTTTATATTTGGTTTGATAAAGAAAAGAAAGAAGAATATTATGGAACACCATTATATTTATATAATGTAGATACAAAAGTAGATACCGAAAAAAGACAAGTAAAACTATTCTTAAAGAAAACAAAATTTGATGGCTTAAAATATCCAGGTATTTTATATTTTCCATATACAGAAAATTTTGGTACTATGCTTATGATGTTTTTAAATGCTGACTTTTCTAATTTTGAAAAAGCATACAAAACATTCTTTTATGCCTATGGATTTGAACTATTAAAGGAATATGTACCCTATAAAGAATTAGAAGATACCTATACATCAGAAAAGAAAATGCTTGACATTATGAAAAGAGTATTTGAAGATAGTTCTTATGAACTAATTGAAATACAAGAAAATTTTAGAAAATGTGTAGATCAAGTTTATAATCTTAATGGAGTAAAAGGATTAGAAGAAGCAAGTGCCAATTCAAAGTTCATAGCAAATATAATCAAACATGAAAGTGATGTATATAGATATTCTAGTAAAATTGAAGTATTTTTAGATAGTTATGCAAGTAAAGATAATGACTATCATGAAGAAAGTTATAAAAGTTTAGTAGAGAAATTAGAAAATGATATATTATCTATCAAAAAACATAACATTTATACAAGCGAAAAGTTAAGTAATATCTTATATGTAGTATTAGAACAAATAGTACAAGCACCAAACTTACCCATAAAACAATGTCAAAATTGTGGTAAATACTTTATACCAAGTTCAAGACAAGATGAAGTATATTGTGAATTTCCAGATGAAAAAGGAAAGACTTGTAAAGAAAAAGGTGCATTAGAAACCTATAAGAAGAATTTAGAAAATGTCCCCGCCTTATTAGAATATAGAAGAAGTTATCAAAAGAAAATTATGATAGTTTCAAGAAATAAAGAAAATAAGCAATTAAAGAAAGATTTTGATAAATGGAAAAAAGAGGCACAAGCAAAAATTAAACTATTCAAACAAGGCAAATTAGAAGAAGAAAAGCTATATAATTGGATGCTTGAAAATAAATAGGAAATAATATCAACAATATGTAGTAAATTTTCAAAATAAATGCTATAATATGAATATAATTAAGAAAGGAACGAGAATATGGATAATATAAATTTAATGGAATATTGGCAAAATAGTAGTGATGAAGATTATAATGTAATGAACGTATTATATAGTAATAAGAAAAATAGTTATTCTCTATTTTTCGGACATTTAGTGATAGAAAAATTGTTAAAAGGTTTATATGCTAAAAATAATAAAGAAAATCCTTATGCTATAAAATCTCATAACTTATTGGCACTTGCTGAAAAATGTAATTTAGAACTAACTGATGAGCAAGTTGAAAAATTACAAATAATTACACAATTCAATATAAGTGCAAGATATGATGATTACAAAGAAACCTTTAATCAAAAATGCACAGATGATTATACATCTGAACAAATAAAGAATATTGAGGAGGTACGAACATGGTTGAAAAGTCTATTAACACAGGAATAATGGAATCAATACAAAAGTATATTGAAAAAATAAGTGAACATTATAAAATTGAAGCAATAATCTTGTTTGGATCTTATGCAAAAGGAACAGAAAACGAAGATAGTGATATAGATATAGCAATAATTTCAAGCGATTTTAGCGATATTATTGAAGATGGAGCAAAATTAATTGGCTTGACTTGGAAAATAGATACTAGAATAGAGCCACACCCAATAACAAAAGAAGATTTTGAAAAGATTTCAAATCCTTTTGTAAAAGAGGTTGTAGATACTGGAATAAAGGTAGCTTAATATAAATGAGTAAAAAAATTAATATATTTCAAAATGAGGAGGAACAAGAATGAATGTAATTGTAACAGTATGTATTAAAGAAAAAGATAAATTTTTAATTATACAAGAAGGAATCCCAAAAGCTTATGGATTATGGAATTTGCCAGGAGGTCATTTAGATGACAACGAGAGTATTATAGATGGAGCAATAAGAGAAGCAAAAGAAGAAACTGGACTAGATATAGAACTTACAAGTATATTATCAATACAAAGAAGTTTGGTAAATGAAAATATAGTTAGAATTGTATTTAATGCTAAAAAAATAAGTGGAAATATCACTTATGACAAAAATGAGATACTAGATTGCAAATGGATAACTATAGATGAATTTGAAAAAATGAATATAGATACATTAAGAGGTAGTTATACATTTTTAGATATAGTAAAAGATATAAAAGATAACAAAAATTATTCATTAGAAATGATTAAATATTTTAAATAATTTTTTAAGAGATAGGAGAAAATTAAATGAATTTATATGTTGTTAGGCATGGACAAGTTCCATCTAATGTTGAAGGAATTGTTAGTGGGTGGAATGATGAACAATTGACAGATAAAGGGATTTTACAAGCAAATGAAATAAGAAACAAACTACAAAATATTCAATTTGATGTTGTATATTCTTCACCTATTAATAGAGCAAAGCAAACAGCAATAATTGTAGCACCAGAAAACGAAATTTTATATGATTCAAGACTTGCAGAAAGAGAGCCAGGAACAATGTTAGGACAATCAAGAAAAAATATAGATAAGAGTTCTTGGAACTCATTAGACACAGAAAGAACACCAGAAGGAGCTGAAACTTTAGCAGCAGGACTAAAAAGAGTAAAAGCTTTTCTTGATGAAATAAATAAAAGGGATAAGAATAAAACTGTTCTTATTATAACTCATAATTTTATAAGTAAATGTATATGGATTTTAGAGAATGATATAAAAGATACTGAACAAATAAATAGCTTTTTCCATAATAATGATGAAATAAAACATTATTATCAAAGGGAACAACAAATAGATGGAGAAGAAAGATAATAATTCAAGATAGTGTAAGATAAAGTGTTTACTTTGAGAGTATAGAAAAAGTTGTGTAAATAAATCCTTCCGTGATAAAATAAAAAA